>CBDTUS010000001.1:0-78052 GCA_965363725.1 uncultured bacterium
CCCAGGTCCCGGATCCAGTCCAGGAGATCCTCGCCGCTGATATGGCCCCGCTCGTCCATGGCCGCCATGGCATTCTCCAGGGCTTCCAACACGAAGAAATAGGCTTCGGGGCGAAAAACGCCCCGCCTTTCGGCAAGATTCCGAATGGAATGCATCAGGTCGATGGTTTCCTGCATGCCCTCTCCTGGGATGTGCCTGAGCAAATGAGCGATCACCACTATTTTATAGCCAATGGGCCTCCTGTCAACCACCAGTGCCACGTTTGGACCCGGTCAGGGGCGGGCAAGGAGATTGTCGTACAGGTCCAGATACTGCCGGACGACGCACGAGGCGCCGAAATCCGCCGAGGCGTCACGGCGGGCTTCCTCGGCCATCTCCTGCCGAAGATTGTCATCCCGAAGCACACGGACCGCGGCCTCGGTCATGCCGTCCACGTCATGGGGATCCCTCAAAAACCCGTTCATTCCGTCCTGGATGAACTCTTCGGCCCCACCCCGGTTCGTGGCCAGGGCAATGACGCCGCAGGACATGGCCTCCAGCGCCACCAGTCCGAAAGATTCGTGCAGCGATGGCAACAGAAGCAGGTCGCCCACCGGCAGGATCTCCTCCAGGTTGTCAACCTGGCCCAAAAATTCCACCTGCCCGGACAGGCCCGCCGCGGTGACCTGTTCGCGGACCTGGGGCATTTCCGGCCCGTCCCCCAACAGTAGAAGGCGGCTGGGAATTGCTTCGGTGACCTTGGCAAACACTTCCACCACCGCACCTACATTCTTGACCTTGCGAAAGTTGGAAGCATGGACGAGAAGTTTTTCCCCGTCGGGGGCAAAGCGGGCCCGCAGTCCGGCGACATCCCGGGGCTTGAACACCCGCGCGTCCACGAAGTTGGGAATGACCTCGATATCCTCGCCCACGCCAAACACCTTGACGGTTTCCCTCTTCAGGAATCCCGACACCGCGGTAACGGCGTCGCTCTGTT
Organism: uncultured bacterium; assembly: GCA_965363725.1. GTDB lineage: Bacteria > Krumholzibacteriota > Krumholzibacteriia > LZORAL124-64-63 > LZORAL124-64-63 > JAGLCY01. The sequence goes on from CBDTUS010000001.1 coordinate 977, forward strand.
CGATGAGGAATTTGGTCATCGGGAAAAAAGAAGGCTCCTGCCCCACCAGGGTGATGTCCGTACCGTGCAGGGTGGTCACGGTTTTCACCTTGTCGCGGCCGATCATCTGCTGGGCCAGGTAGGCGCTGGCCGCGTGTGGAATGGCGTAGTGGACGTGCAGGATGTCCAACCCGCAGCGCGTGGCCACGTCGCTCATGGCGGTCGCCAGGCTCAAGGTGTAGGGCGAATGCTGGAACACCGGGTAGTGGGGCATTTCCACCGGATGGTAGAAGATGTTCTCGTGGTACTGGCGCAGCCGGAAGGGGAGTTCGCTGGAGATGAAATGAACCTCGCACCCCCGGCGGGAAAGGTGCAGCCCCAGCTCGGTGGCCACGACCCCGCTGCCCCCCTGGCTGGCGTAACAGGTGATGCCCACGACCGGCATCTTCATGGCACCCACCTTTCGTCGGGCAAATCGGTCAGCACGGGATGGGCGGCGCTGCAGACCGCTTCGCCGTACTCGGCACCGGCCCGGCGTCCCCAGGTCCGGGCGCGGCGTTCGATTTTTTCGAGGAAGGAAGCATCGTTGATCCAGGTTGACCTTCGACCCTGGCCGCGGGAGAACTGGCTGGCGTAGCAGGCCAGAGCATTTTCCTTGGCGGCCCAGACGCCGGAAACGTCGAAAATAGCCGCGGGAACCCCGTCGTCCGAACACACGGAGAACAGGGCTTCGGTTTCCCAACGCTCGGCGGGGTCCGGATACGGGGCACCGTCTTTCCAGAGGCGGCCGACCGGCGTGCCGGGATGCCAGGATCCCAACCGTGCCAGGAAGGCGGCCCTGGCTACCAGAGGCGGTGTCTGCTGGTGATCCGGATGGCGAACCGGATCCGGGGCCGTGACGATCCAGCGGGGCCTGAGGCGACGAATCACCGCGGTCACCTGCGACACCTGTTCCCGATCGGTGCTGTCGATGAACCCATCCGGCAGCTCCAGCTGGGCGCGTCCGGTCAGCCCCAAGACCACCGAGGCCTGTTCGGCCTCCACCCATCGTTCGTCGGGCGTGGCGTTGGTCCCCAGCTCGCCGCCGGTCAGATCCACTGCCCACACCCGGCGACCCCGGTCGGCAAGCAGGCGCATGGTCCCGCCCAGGCCGATTTCCGCATCGTCGGTATGGGGAGAAACCACCAGCAGGTCACAGGCCGGTCCGTCATTGTTGATCATGGTCCCCAAGGTCCTCTCGCTTGCCGGGGTCCGGCACTTCGATGGTGAATTCACGCCAGTCGTCCTTCAAACCGTTCTGCAAATGCCTACCCGCCGCTTCCAGGACGGAGGTCACCAGATCTTCCCCCCACAGGGCCGCAGCGCACAGGCCGGCCAGGCGCCGTTCCTGGCGCTCCCCGTCGGGAAAGACCCAGGCGGGTTCCATGGTGTCGCGCCGGGCACCGCTGCGCTGGATTTCGTCCTTGAGCATGGCCGCCACCCCTTTGCGCCAGCGGCGGGCGCGGCCGGCGGCCAGGGAATCGGCGCGGTCGGGATCCAGACCGAGTTCCCCCACCAGAATATCCTGTAGAATGGATCGGGCCCCGTCTTCCGCCTGTTGGGCCAAACGCTCCACCTGCCTGGGGTCCTCCCGTCCATGTTCACGGAAAGCCGCCAAAAGATCGGGGGAAAAATCCGGGGGAACCAACCAGGCGAACAGGCGAGGCACCAGTGGAGATCGTTCGATGCCCAGCGCCTGGTATACGGGATCGAGTTGGCGAAGATAGGCCAGTTCACCCGGTCCGACCACGACGGCGGCCGGCTTCAGAAGCCAGTCCTGCACCGGGCTGCGCAGCATGACCCCCGGCCTCAGAAGGCCGGCTTCCGGAGGGTCATCTCCTGGCGGAAGGGTAATCCGACGGTTGCCATCGGTGGCAAAAAGTGGGCGGGCCGCCGACCTGGCGTTGATCTGCGCGTGCCAACCGGCTGCCGTGAGGTCTTCGCCGCGGCGGATCGCCATTTCGGCCAAGTCACCGGTGCGGGCCAGGATCTTCTGGTATAGCGGCTCGGCAGCGGCGTGCAGTCCTGGATCATCACCCGACACCACCATCAAACCCTGCCCCCTGAAAATCCGCAGCAGGGATCGACGTGTCAGACGGGCCCAGGTCCATCCTTCATCATTGGCCATCCGCCAGATGGCGGCCAGATCCACCGGCAGGGAATCGGCCCCTGGACCATGGGAAACTTCCTTCAACCAGTCCGAACCGGCGGCAGTCCAGGGATCGCGGGCCATGGTGCCCAGGCGGGAAAATCTCCCGCCGGAACCGGGTTTCGGCAGAGGCGGCCCTCGGTGCAGGGCCCCGGATGCCGGATCCCAGACCACCGGGTTGAGCGCTTCGGCCAGGTCATCGTCAGCGTCCCCGCTCCAGAACACGGGGATGGTGGGTAACCCGTTGGCGGTACGGATACGCGCCACAGCCACCGTCGTCGCGATTTTCAGCAACGTGTAGAGGGGACCGCCGAGAAATCCAGGCTGCTGGCCGGTGACCACGACTTGCGCCTGCCCGGACTGCAAAGCCGCCAGATCCTTTCGGAAAAGGACCCGGTCGTTTTCGGTGGGCAAATCCGCACTCACCGATTCCACCCAGAGCGAAACCCAGCTGGACCGGAAAAGAGGTGGTGACTCCTGGCCCCCGACGGACCCACCCTGCAGGGCCAGTGCCAATTCCCGGGATGCTGACCGGTGTTCGGGAGGCAGGAAGGCAGCTTCCAGGTCCCCTTGCACCCAATCCCTGAACAGGGCCGATCCCGGCAGGGCCTCTTTGAGTGTTTCCTGAGTGTTGATTTGCATCCTTATACCATATCGTCTTTTGGGGCTTTGCGAAACACCAGGATCCAACGGTCGCCCTGGCCAAGTGTCTCACCCAGATACCCTCCGGCGGCCGCCACCCGTACCAATCCTTCACGGGCCGCCATGGAATCCAGTTCCTCCAGGGTGAAAACCGCCACACTTTCCGTGTAGTCCAATCCTTCGGCGGGGACACCGAAGGCGGCGGCTTCGCCGAAGCAGCCTTCCAGTGGGGCCAATCGGACATGTTTGGTCACCTGGGACGAATCGGGATCAAAACGGCGTTCTTCCCTCACGGCCACCGGTCCCATTTCTCGAACCCGCACCAGGGACCCCTCGGGTCGGGATAGATCCCGACGGACCCGCTCCCCATCAAAATAATCCAGGAACCAGTGTCCTCCAGGTTGAAGCACCCGGGCCACCTGACATATGGGCTCCCCGTTGGCAGCTGGGGGTCCGAAATACCCGAAAGCCGTGAACAGGGACAGAACCGAGGCGAAAGTCTTGTCCTGAAAAGGCAGGTGCCGCATGTCGCCCCGCACCAGAGCGGGCTTGGCCTCGGCGGCAAGACGCTTCCCTGCGCTCAGGAGTAGGTGCGGGGAGAGATCCAGACCGACGGCCGGGATCCCGCGCCGTGACAATATCTCGAGATGCCGGCCGTCGCCGCAGCCCAGATCGAGGATTTCCTGATCCGGCCTCCAGGTCAGGGGCGCCAGCCGGGGCAGAAGATCCAGACACTGCTCCGCCTCGGCATCGTTCCGATGCTGATACAGTAGGGGGTAGTGGGCCCCGAAAGCCCGGGTGTACCACCGGTCATCCAAGCGCGTCACCCGTTTCCGTTGGCTCCCGTTCCCAGCTGGATTCACCTTCCAGGATATCCCCCCGTGAAATGATGGTATCGGCCTCGAAGTCCAACTTGTGCGGATGATCCAGGGTGTAGTGCAGGCCACGGCTTTCCTTGCGGGCGCGGGCGCACAGGACGATCAGCTCTCCCAGCAAAGCGATATTCCGCAACTCCACCAACGGCGGATTGATGACCGACGACTGGTAGACCATTTCCACGGTCTGTCGGATGGACCGCAGCCGCTCCAGGGCGATGTCCAGCCGTTCGCGGTTGCGAACAATACCGACGTAGTCCCACATCACCCGGCGGACCAGATCCCAGTCGTGTTCCAGAACCATGGCCTCAGCACCGGGGCCGTGGCTGTCCCGTCCTCCGAAACCCGGCGAAAGGACCGGGGCCGTCGACCCGAGGATTTCCGGCTCGGCGGCCACCGCCTCGGCGGCTCGGGAGGCGAAAAAAACCGCTTCGAGCAACGAGTTGCTGGCCAGGCGGTTGGCCCCGTGGACTCCGGTGCAGGCCACCTCGCCAATGGCGTACAACCCGGGCAGGCTGGAATGGGCAGACAGGTCCACAGCCACGCCGCCGCACATGTAGTGGGCCGCCGGGACAACCGGGACCGGTTCACCGGCCATGTCGATCCCGAAGCGGGCGCACATCTCCATCAGGTGGGGAAAACGCGCCTCTACCTGGGTGCGGTCCAGATGGCTCAGGTCCAGGAATGCCGAAGAATCGCCGCTGTTCTTCATTTCCTGGTCGATGCTGCGGGCCACCACGTCGCGGGGCGCCAGCTCCCCCATCTGGTGGTAACGGGCCATGAACCGTTCCCCTCGTCCGTTGATCAGATGGGCGCCTTCACCCCGCACGGCTTCGGAGATCAGGAAGCTCTTGGCCTCCGGATGAAACAGGCAGGTGGGGTGGAACTGGACGAATTCGAGGTTGCGGACTTCGGCACCCGCCCGGTAGGCCATGGCCAATCCGTCGCCGGTGGCGATATCGGGATTGCTCGTGTAGCTGTAGACCTTGCCGCAGCCGCCGGTGGCCAGCACCACGGCATCCGCGAGATAGGCCTGCCGGGTCAGGGTGCCCCGGTCCAGGACCAGACAGCCCACCACCCGGTCGCGGTATTCCTCTTCCAGACCCAAAACATCACCCTTGAGCAGCTCCAGGCCCATGTGATCTTCTTCCAGGGTGATGTTGGGATGCAGTGCACAGGCTTCCAGCAACCGGGTTTCGATCTCCCGCCCGGTCAGATCCCGGCAGTGCAGCACCCGGCGCCGGGAATGCCCGCCTTCCCTTCCCAGCGCATAGTCGGCGTCGGGGCCCTCCCCTTCGCGGCTGAACTGGACGCCATAGGAAAGCAGGCGGTCGATCAGGTCCGGTCCCGCCTCGACCATCCTCCGGACGACATCGGTGTCGCACAGGCCGTCCCCGGCCATCAGGGTGTCCTGAACATGGGTTTCGAAGTCGTCCAGGGGCGATACCGCCGCCGCGATGCCTCCCTGGGCGTAATTCGTGTTGCTCTCGCGGCTTTCCTTCTTAGTGACGACCCGCACCGTCCCGTTTTTGGCCGCATGCAGGGCGAACTGGAGGCCAGCGATTCCGGTACCTACTACCAGGCAGCGACTTACGATCACGTCAGCGACAAATTGAGAAGTCACGAAAAACTCGCCTCCAGTTGAGGACCGGTGATTGAAAACCACCTCAGGATATTCAGGTTAAATCTGCTAAAGGTCAGCCGCCAATGGACGAATAAATTCCTGTCAATTGGAATCTCTATATTCCACAGGATGTCTGTCCACCGGGAGGGTGAAACTGTGAATTCCCGTGCGCTGATCACTATGATGGCCCTGATGATGGGGCTGGCCGCCCTGACCGGCTGCAGTGATAACAGCAATGAACTGCAACGCCTCGTCTGCGAGGTGGAATCCGTCAATGAAGGTATCCCCCTGATCTCGGCGGCGCTCAACGCCGGCGGTGACGGTTTTGTGGGTGGTGGGGACGATTTCGTGCCCATCGACTCCGTGCCCGTGATCTTCCGGGCCAGGGCCTACAACGCGTCCATGAACATCCCGACTGATGGGGTGTACAGCTCCTTCATCATCACGGCCTACGACTTGACCTGGACCTCCAACGACCCGAACGCCCCGGCGAACCTGTCCGACTTCAACATCACAGACGGTTTTGCCAGTGTCCAGGTGCGACTCGAAAATGACGCGGCCATCAGCGTCCTGGTCGCCCCTCTGGAAATGAAGCAGCAGACCTGGTTCCAGAATTTGGTGAACGTTCCGGGCACTCCTGCGTTCACGGCCTGGGCCGCCCTCACCTTCAAGGGCCACGTTTCGGGCACCGACCACATGACCGAGATCCCCACGGGCTTGATGGTCAACTTTATCGGCGTCGTGGTCGAATAACCGACCTACCGCCGGCGAAATTTCTCAAGGCGCTCCCGGACCAGTGCGGGGAGCGCCTTGTCGCGTCCCCAACCGATCGCCAGGTCCGCCACCAGCACCTTCCATTCCGGAGGCAGGAACGGTCCCAGTTTGACCCAGTCCTTGGCCGTCGTCACCAGGAAATCGGCTCCCTCTTCCCGGGCCGCCCTCAGGATACGGGCGGTGACCCGCGGCCCATAGGCGGCATGGTCAGCGCACCTGACGGACAGGACGGGGTCTTCTGGCAGGAGGTGGACCAGGGAAGCTTCGAAAGATTCCGGTCGGGCGATTCCTGAAACGAGTGCCGCTCGTCCAGCGGGTTGGTCCACCCGAACGTGGGCCACTGGATCCCGCAGGGTCAATTGCCGCTGGAAACGAACCACCGCCTGTCCGCCAACACCCTGGTCCGGTCCCCGATGGTCGGTTTCCAGAAGCCATATCCCGGCCCGGACGGCGCCGGCGGCAGATTCCCGCCAGGGACCAAAAGGAATGACGGAGCCGGTGACCGGACTGATTCTGGAAGCGCCCCCGGCCGTGACGGTGGTCCAGCTGTCGAGGATCAGGATGTCCAGGTCACGCCCCAGGCCCGCGGTCTGGTGCCCATCCTCCACGATCACGATTTCCACATCCGGTGTCAGTTGGAGCAGGTGGTCCAGGCCCGCCGGGCGGCGCCGCGCCTGGATCACCGACCAGCCCTCACCCTCCAGGGCCAGGGACAGAAGCCGAGCTTCATCACCAGCCAGGACATTGTCCGAGCGAACCGCCAGGGGCCCCGCCAAGGGGGAACCGAATCCCCGGGTCAGAACCGCACCTTTGATACCATCGGCGGCCAGGGCGGTGGCCAGGGCAGCCACCACGGGGGTCTTGCCGGTGCCTCCCAGGGCGAGATTCCCGACCGAAACGATCAAGGGGCCCTGGCCTTGAGGGCGGCGGTGGGATACCCGGCGGGCCATGAACTTGTCCGCCAGCCTGGCCGCCAACCGTGACAGCGGTGGGTGAGAAGGGGGTTCGGCGATTTCACCGCGGACGGTCTGGCCACCGCCCCACAGGGTTGACATGAATTTCACGGTCCGGGGCCTGAGATCGAGAACCCTCATTTTGGCTCCTGGTCGACGCCGAAAAAAACCGCCAACTGATTCAGGAATTCCTTCAGCTCGGTTTCCCCAGCCGAGGATGAAATGTGCAGAATAGGCCCGACAATCATCGCCACTTTGCGGAATGGAACCGGTACGACGGTCCTGTCCCAGGTGTCGAGGACCAGAGGCCGGCTGGCCCGGGCCACGAGCGGGACCACGGGTGCACCTGTCAGTCGGGCCAGGTGCAGGACACCTTCCCGTATGGACCCGAACGGACCCTCGGGCCCATCCACCGCAATCCCCACACTGTATCCCGAACCCAGTTCCCGCCGCAACTGGACCAGCGCCCGTCCCCCATCCCCGCCGGTGGCCCCCCGGGCGAAGCGGTAATCGCGATGACTCAGGGTCCGGACCAGGATATCCCCATCCGGGCTATTGCTCACCAGAAGCGCGGGATGGGCGGTTCGAACATGCATGATGGCGGGCAGGATGTCACGGTGAAGACAGGCAAAGATAAAGGGTCCCGCACCGAGGTTTTTCGGGGGATCGAACTCCTCCAGACGGACGGTGGCTTTCAGAAAACGCCAGACCCCGGGAGCCAGCGCCATCTTCAGTCCGTGGAGCAACATCACCGGCTGTTTCCGGGAATGTCGCCCGGCACGACATCCTTCGCTGGCGGCAGCATATCCAGAGCAGCCCGAGCGGTGCGGTCCCACACTCCCTGGGGACCGCAAACCTGCCTCAGGCTGCGTACGTGTCCGTAGAAATCCTGGCGTTCGGCGGGACGGGCCAACCAGCGCAGGAGACTGCGCGCCATCGGCAGGGGCGAGACGGCGTCCTGGAGGTGTTCGCGCACCATCTCCTGTCCCAGGATGATGTTGCTCAACCCGATATGGGGTGTCCGCACCAGGTGCCGGCCCACGAAGGCGTTGAGCGCCCCCGTGCGGTAGACAAGTTCATGGGGCACACCTGCCAGAGCGGCCTCCAGGCTGGCGGTGCCGCTGCACACCAGGGCCAGGTCGGCTTCGGCCAGCAGCTGCGGCAGCGGTCGGTCGGTGATGGCCACCGGAGATTCGAAAACGGAACTGATGGTCAAAGGGTCGACTCCCGGAGCCACGCTCACCATGAAACGGACATCCCGGGTTCCCACGTGCCCCATGATCGCCTGACCGGTGACCTTGAGCACTGGCAACAGATGCTTCAGTTCCTGCCGCCGGCTGCCGGGCAGGATGACGATGGTCAAGGGCATTTCCCGGTTTCCAAGACGGGCTTCCCGGGCGGCCAGCTTTTCCTCGAATCCGTAATCCACGCCGTAGTCTTCCATCAGGGGATGTCCCATGGGAAATACGTCGAAGCCACGTTCGGAAAAAAATTCGGTTTCGAAGGGCAGGATGGTGCCGAGCCGGTCGATTTTTCGTCTGAACCCGGGGATACGCCAAGCCCCCCAGGCCCAGACCTGGGGCGCAATGAGCCAGAAGACAGGCAGCTTCATCCCGTGGGCATGGGAAGCCAGCTTGCCGTTGAAGCCGGGAAAATCAATGGGGACAACCAGCTCGACCGACTGTTCCTTGAGGTGCCGCCAGATCCGACTGCGGACCTTCAAAAGGGTCGGCAGGGCCCCCACGATTTCCGAAAAACCCATGACCGAGAGTTCCTCGGCATCGGCCACCATCTCCACCCCTGCGGCCGCCATGGCGGATCCTCCCAGGGCAGAAATCCTCAAATCCGGGTCCAAAGACCGAAGAGCGGCCGTCAAAGCCGCTCCGTATCGGTCCCCGCTGGCTTCGCCGCAGGAGATGAAAACATGTCGCGGTGGCGCCGAGGGCACGGTCACTCAACCTCGGCAGCCGGACCAGGAATCGTCAACGTACGATCCCCCGGTCGGAACGGCGAATGAACGCCATCAGGGCCTCGGTGTGTTTGGTCAGCTTGCAGTCGGCCGCGATCCGGTCCATCGCCTGGGTCACGTTCAGGCCCGAGCGGTACAGCAATCGGTAGGCCTTCTTCAGGATCATCAGGTCCTCATCGCTGAAACCGTTGCGTTTCAGTCCGATGCTGTTGATACCGTGGACTTCCACGGGACTGCCGGCCACCTTGACGAAAGGCGGAACATCCTGCGACAGGCGGCTGGCGCCGCCGATGAAGGCGTAGGCGCCGATGCGGACGAACTGGTGAACGGGTGTCAGCCCGCCGACGGTGACGTGGCTTTCCACCTCCACGTGACCGGCCAGGTTGACCGCGTTGGCCAGGACACTGTTGTCGTGGATGTGGCAGTTGTGGGCGATATGGGCGTAGGCCATCAACAGATTGTTGTCGCCGATCCGGGTCTGGTCCCCGTCGCCCGTCGCCAGATGGACGGTGCAGTATTCCCGGAAATCGTTGTTGTCGCCGATTTCAAGGTAGGTCGTTTCACCTTCGAATTTCTTGTCCTGGGGTTCGCAGCCGATGGCCGCTCCGTGAAAGAACCGGTTGTTCCTGCCGATGGTCGTCCGGCCCTCGACGAGGACGGAGGTGCCCACCACGCAGTCCGGTCCCATCACCACGTCCGGGCCGATCACCGAATGGGGACCCACCTTGACGTTGTGACCGATCCGGGCCGAGGGATGCACCACCGCGGTGGCGTGAATCTCCGGCTCGCTCATCGGACGGGGACCGACAACCTTGTTGATCTTTACCGGGTCCAAGATATGCCTCCTCAAAAGTGGCGGATCAGCTCTCCACCACGGTAGACATGAGATCCGCCTCGGCGACCTTTTTGTCGCCGACCCAAGCGGTTCCATGCATCTTGCAAATCGGGCCTCTGAGTTTCAACATTTCACATTCGAATCTGAGCTGGTCTCCAGGTGTCACGGGATGACGGAACCGGGCTTTGTCAATGCCGCTGAAGTAGACGAGCTTGCCCTTGGGGTCTTCGAAGCCGCTCATCAGCAGCACGCCGCCGGTCTGGGCCATGGCTTCGATGATCAGCACCGCCGGCATGATGGGGTGTCCCGGGAAGTGCCCCTCGAAGAAGGGTTCGTTGACCGTCACGTTCTTGATACCACAAACCCTTTTGCCGGGTTCCAGATCATAAATCCGGTCCACCAGCAGAAAGGGGTAACGATGGGGCATGATCTCCATGATGGAGCCGATATCCCAGTATTCCGGATTGCGCGGCGGATAGATGCGGGGCATGCGGCGCTCGGCCTGGGCCAGCACCTTGGCGAATTCCACGTTCCCGGCGTGCCCGGAGAGTTTGGCGGTGACATGCCCCTTGATGGGCATACCCAGCAGGGTCAAATCGCCGATCAGGTCCAGGATCTTGTGCCGCACGCATTCATCGATGAATCGTAGTTCCTGGCCTCCGGCAAGCTCCCCATCATCAAACACCAGGGCGTTTTCGAAGGAACCACCCTTGACCAGCCCCATCTCCTGCAGGCGGGCCACGTCCTTCATCATGGCGAAGGTGCGGGCCGGAGCGATCTCCTTCCGGTAAATGGAAGGATGGATTTCATAGGTGGCCTGCTGGACCCCGATCTTGGGATCCTCGTAGTCGATGATGAACGTCACCGTGAAATGTTCCGCCGGAACCGCGCTCAACTCCACTTCACCCTGACGCCAGGATACCGGTCGGTTGATCTTGTGATAGACGGCCGGCAGGCCCTGGGCCTCGACCCCGGCTTCATCGATCATGGCCACGTAGGTCATGGCGCTGGCGCATTCGGGAACCGGCGGCTCCCCACCCTCCAAACGGATCAAACAGTTGGTGATCCCCATTCCGGCCAATCCGGAAAGGACGTGCTCCACGGTGTGGATCGTCACTCCATCCTTGGCCAGGGTGGTCGCGCGAATAAGGTCCGCCTGGTCGGCCACGTATTCCACCAGGGCGGGGATCCGGACTTCACCTTCGGGGCCGGGCACCACGAACACCAGCCCCGTGTTGGGCGGCGCGGGGATGAAGGTCATCCGGGAAAACTCACCGGAATGCAGGCCAATGCCCTCGGTGGAGACTTCCCTTTTCAATGTTTTCTGGAACCAGAGCAACCGTTATTTCTCCTGACCGTCTTCGATTGGGTCGATTTTTCCGGCGATTTCCGGTTTTTCCAGGCGGCTGACCCGGCGCAGAAGTTCAGGCAGCTTGCGCAAGGCAGCTACCATGCGAAAGGACTCGACGACATCCACGGCCGGTGTTCCGAAAACCTTTTTCCCCGCCGGAATATCACCGGGGATACCCGACTGGGCACCGATCTGGACCCCGTCCCCTATTTTCACATGGTCCCCAACGCCCACCTGCCCACCAGCGAATACACCGTCACCCAGGACACTGCTGCCGGCGATACCCGTCTGGGCGCTCAGGGAACACACTTTGCCGAGGATCACATTGTGCCCTATCTGCACCAGGTTGTCGATCTTGGATCCAGCTCCCACCACGGTGCGGCCGGTCGTGGCCCGGTCGATACAGGTCCCGGCCCCAAGCTCCACGTCATCCTGGATTTCCACGATCCCCACCTGGGGGATTTTCCGGATTCCCCGAGCCGCCGGCAGGTAGCCGAATCCATCGCTTCCCAGCACGACCCCCGAGTGGATGATCACCCGGTCACCGATGAGGGAGTTTTCCCGGACCGTCACACCCGCGTAGATACGGCAATCGGTGCCGATGGTTACGTCGCAGCCGATGACCACGTGAGGCCCCAGCCTCGACCCGGCCCCGACAACGCTCCCAGGTCCCACCACGCTGTAGGGACCGATGGCGACCGCGCCCGAGACATCGGCCTCGGGGTCGATCACACAGGTCGGGTGGATTCCCGGCGGAAAGACCCGATCCGGATCCGGCAGGAACCTCTCCAGGAACGTGGCGAAGGCTCCGTAGGGGTCAGCGACCCGGATGCCGGGCCGGTCGATCTCTTGGTCAGCCCCCACGAGCACCGCTGAGGCCTTGCACTCCCCCAGGGCCTTGCCGAACTTCCGGCGGGCCAGGAAAGTCAGATCCCCAGGTCCGGCGTGATCAAGTCCAGCGGCGCCAGTGATCACCGGATCATCCGGACCCACCAGCTCCCCGCCAACCAGATCAGCGATTTCACTCAAACGGAGCATTTTCCGGCCTTGACCCGTGTTAAGCAACTGCCCCCCGCCCGGCTGGGCGAGGGGCTAAGCATTGTTTTTTGAATTGCTTGCATAAATTTCACCACACCCACATCCCCTGTCAACATAAATCAGGGGCTCAGTCGTCCCCCCGTGCCAGGGCCGCCAGGACGTCGTTGGTCAAATCATAGTCCGCATTGATGTAAAGGACGGCCAAAGCAGCCGAATCGACGATCAAACCGTAGTTCTTTTCCGTGCCGATCCTCTCCACGATCGTCTTGATCTGGTCCAGGATGGGGCTGATCTTGACCTTGTACTCGGCCTCCGCCCGCTGGTCGATACCCTCGCGGAATTCGAAGTAATCGGCCCTTTTCTTCTCGAATTCCTGGACTTTGGTGGCCAGGGCAGCCTCTCCCAGCAGCATCTTCTGGCTTTCGATCTCCTCGGCCAGCGCGGTCAGTTCCTTTTCCCGATCCGCCACTTCCAATTCGAGCTCACGCAAGTATTTCTGGTACTGCTCCTGGGCATCCCGCGCGGCCTCGTATTCCTCGGCGATCCGTTGGGAATCGACCACGGCCAGGGGAATGTCTTCGGCAAATGCTGCACCGGCCAGTACAGAGACGCCCATTATCCCCAGGATCAGGAATCCCGCCAAACGAGGTAACATATTTCCGTTCTTCATTTTACTCCTCCGTCTCACATGACAGCGGTGTGGCCGCTTTTCCCGGGGAGCATCCCCGCTAGAAGAAACTGCCGATGGTGAAATGGGGTTCCCAACGCGGGCCCCCCAACCTGTCGAATCCGTAGGCGTAATCGAAGCCGATGGTCCCCATCATGGGCACTTCGACCCGAATGCCGAAACCGGCGCCTTTCCTCAAATGGGCCAGGTCGGCCTCGCTGAAGCTGTTCCAGACATCCCCCATATCCAGGAAGGTGAGCACCTGGATGGCCCGGGTCAAGGGGTACAGGATCTCCGTATTGAAGATGCTGAAAAACCGACCACCGATGAAACTGGGGTTCCCGCGGGGGAAAACTTCCAGATCCCTGTACCCGCGCAGGGGGAACCGGCGGTTGCCGCCCAGCCGGTAGCGCTCCCAGTCAGGGACCACGTCGGCGTTGTCCAAACCGTGAAGCAGACCGAAAAATCCACGCAGATGCAGGACAAAACTCCCGGGTAGCGCCTGGTAGTAGGAGTGGGACAGCATGTGCTCCTGGAATTCGATTTCCCCTCCCAGGGGGCCGCCGGCCAGTTCGAAGCTGTACATGGACTTCGAGCCGGAGGTGGGGAAGAAGGGGCTGTCCGTGGAGTTGCGGTTGAAGGTTAACCTGATACTGCTCTTGAGCTGGGGCCAGTCGATCTTGTCCAGCCGCTGCCAGGGCAGATCACTGGTACCCAGGGACTCCTCCAGATCGTTTAGGAAGGCCGAGTACGAGGGACTGAAATTGGCCAACTTGGTCTGGGATAGCTCGTAACGAAACCCGACACGGCTGAAGCGAGTCCCGGGGACGCGCCTGCCGAGACGGACGCTGAAGCCCCGAATCCGGCTCTCGTAGAAATCGTCGAAATTGTACTGGAAGCGGTCGAAGATATCCGCGCCGATCAAGGTGGGCGTCCCCATGAACCAGGGCTCGGTGAAGCTGATGTCCACGTAGCGCTGACGCGACCCGAACTGCCAGGTCAGGCCCAGGTTCTGGCCCTTGCCCTGGAAGTTGGTCTCGGCGACCTGGATGAACCCGCTGGCGCTGGTCTCGGCGCTGTAGGCCATGCCGAACATGAACTGGCCGGTCTGCTTTTCCTTGACCCTGAGGATCATGTCCACGTCGCCGTTGGGCACGGGCCGGATGTCGGGCTGAACGTCCTCGAAGAACCCGGTCTGGAAGATGTCCCGCATGGTGGCCTGGATGCGGGTGTTACTGAAAGTGTCGCCGGGGAAAGTCCGCATCTCCCGGATGATCACCTTGTCGTAGGTCTTGGTGTTGCCGGTGATCTGGATGTCGTGGATCTTGGCCGGCTGCCCCTCGATGAAGGTGAAGGCCACGTTGACGGTCTGATCGACGATGTCCCGCTGGGGTTCGACGGTGATGTAGATGTAGCCCCGGTCGGCGTACAGCTGCTGGAGTTCGGCCAGGATCTCGAGGTACTGGTCTTCCTTGAAGACGTCCCCATTGTGCATCCAGATCCGGTCGGCGATGACCATGTCGTCAAAAACCGTGTTGCCCTGCCAGCTGATGTCGCCGATGAGATAGCGTTCCCCTTCGGCGACGTGGATCACCAGGTCCAGCTCTTCGCGGTTCTCCCGGAAGTTCATCTCCACGTCAGTGACCGCCGCGTCCAGGAACCCCTGGTTCCGGGCGTAGGTAACGATCTTGTCCCGGTCCTCCTCGAACTGCTGTTTTTTGAACGTGCCGCTGCGCAGGAATCCCGTGGTCCCCTGGGACATGGCCCCGCGCAGCCCGCCGGGGTCCAGCTGCTGGTTGCCCACGAACGAGATGGACTTGACCTTGACCTTGCGCCCTTCCTCGATGGTTACCACGAGGTCCTGCATGTTGTTGGCGTCGGTAACGGTGGAGTCGGTGTGGACCAGGACGTTGTAGAAGCCCTTTTCGTAGTAGACCGCCCGCAGGGGTTTCAACTCGCGCCGGGTCACCGCCGGGTTGGCGAACTGACCCACGTGCAGCGGGAAGGCCTCACGCAGGTCCTTCTCCTTGACCTTCCGGTTCCCCTGGAAGGCGATCGACCGTATCCGGGGAAATTCCTGCAGGTTGATGATCAGCTTCACCCCTTCCAGGGTGTCCTGCTGGTAAATGAAGACATCGGAAAATTTCTGGGTCGCGAACAGGTCGCGGATGCCCAGGGAGACGGAATCCAGGGAAAAGTCCTGCCCAACGGCCAGCCCGGACCAGGCCATGACTTGGCGGGACCCGACCGTCAGGGCGCCCACGACCTCGATTTCGCTGATGGTGGGAGGTCCGGTGGACTGGCCGCGGGCATCCTGACAGATGACCAGGGCCAGCACAGCAAACCAGAGAAGTGCTGGACGTCTCATTATTGGCGTCTCATAACCGGAAACGGGCTCCCCCGTGAACGTGTCCTAGATGGAAAACCGCGGCATCTTAGCACCGGGGCCTTGGGGTATCAACGCCTAACCAAGGCGTCATCAGGGGTAGGTAAAAGGTCTGTCGCGCCGAACTGGTCATCCTACCCGCCTCCATGCGGGATGTTCCCGGACAGAAGGTTTCCAACAGCGGCTGCGCCAAAATAGGAAAACCGGAGGGATTAGGGAAGTTCCGAATGGAATAAACAAAATATGACAAAAAGGGCCGGAACCAACGGTTCCGGCCCTTTTGACGAAATCACCCACAGGGTCAGGCCTTGACCTCTTCCAGGGGTTCGGCCTTGAAGGAAAGTTTGTCCCCCCGCACCCCGATCACCAGCTTGCTTTTGCTGGTCACCTCGCCGCGCAGGAGCTTCTCGCTCAGGGGATCCTCGATGTGTTTCTGGATGGCCCGGCGCAGCGGTCTGGCCCCCATCTTGGGGTCGAAGCCGACATCGCACAGAAATTCCTTGCAGGCCTTGGTGAACTCGAAGGAGATCTCCAGGTTTTTCAGGCGGCCGCTGACGTCGTCCAGGAGGATCTCGACGATCTGGGACATGTCCTCGCGGTCCAGGGAGTTGAAGGTGATCGTTTCGTCGACCCGGTTCAGGAACTCCGGACTGAAGGTCTTCTTCAGATCGGTTTCCATGTTGGACTGCACCCGTTGCTGGTTGTGGTCCGCTTCATCGGACCCGAAACCGACTCCGCGATTCCCGTGGACCTGCCGGCTGCCGACGTTGCTGGTCATGATCAGGACCGCGTTGCGGAAATCTACCGTGCGGCCGAAGCTGTCCGTCAGCTGGCCGTCGTCCAGCACCTGCAGCAGGATGTTGTACACGTCCGGGTGCGCCTTTTCGATCTCGTCCAGCAGGATCACGGAGTAGGGATGGCGCCGCACCTTTTCGGTGAGCATGCCGCCCTCGTCGTAACCCACATATCCAGGAGGGGCACCGACCAGGCGGCTCACCGAGTGTTTCTCCATGTACTCGGACATGTCCACGCGGACCAGCGAAGTCTGGTCGCCGAACAGGAATTCCGTCAGACGCCGGGCCACCTCGGTCTTGCCCACGCCACTGGGGCCCATGAAGATGAAGGACCCGATGGGTCGGCGGGGATCCCTCAGACCGGCGCGGTTGCGCCGGATAGCCCTGGACACCGCGGTGATGGCCTCGTCCTGACCGATGATCCACTTGCCAAGCTCCTCCTCCATCCGGAGCAGCTTGTCGGTTTCCTCTTCTTCCACTTCGGACACGGGAATTCCCGTGATGTTAGCGATGACGCTGCAGACGAGTTTGACGTCCACGATGGTCTGGGGTTCGGCCTGCTCCGAGGTCCAGTTCTGCTTGAGAGCCTGCAGTTCCTTCTTGAGGGCCTTCTCCTCGTCCCGGAAGGCGGCGGCTTTCTCGAATTCCTGGGCCGCGATCGAGGATTCCTTCTCGGTGATGATATCCTCGATCTTCTTCTCCAGATCGCGCAGGTCCGGCGGGACCACCGTCATGCTCAGGCGGGCGCGACTGCCGGCCTCGTCGATGATGTCGATGGCCTTGTCGGGCAGGGCCCGGCCGGAGATGTAGCGATTGGACAGCCAGACCGTGGCGCGGATGGCTTCGTCGTCATACTGCACCCGGTGGTGGGATTCGTACTTGTCCTTGAGCCCGAACAGGATCTCGACGGTTTCCTCTTCCGTGGGCGGATTGACGGTGATGGGTTGGAAACGCCGCTCGAGGGCCCCGTCCTTCTCGATGAACTTGCGGTACTCGTCCATGGTGGTCGCGCCCACGCACTGGATCTCGCCGCGGCTCAGGGCGGGCTTGAGCATGTTGGAGGCGTCGATGGCGCCCTCGGCACCGCCGGCGCCCACGATGGTGTGCAGCTCGTCGATGAAGAGGATCACGTCCGGGTTCTCCCGGATCTCGGCCATGATCTGCTTGAGGCGTTCCTCGAACTGGCCCCGATACTTGGTGCCCGCCACCACGCTGGCCAGGTCGAGGGTCACGATTTCCTTGTCCCGGAGCAGGGCCGGCACGTCGCCTTCCACGATCTTGCTGGCGAAACCCTCCACGATGGCGGTCTTGCCCACGCCCGGCTCGCCGATCAGCACCGGGTTGTTCTTCTTGCGGCGGCTGAGGATCTGGATGCAGCGGTCTATTTCGGCGCTGCGCCCGATGGTGGGATCCAGCTTGCCCTCGCGTGCCATGTCGGTCATGTTGCGGCCGAATTGCTCGAGGACGGAGTTTTCCTTTTTCTTGGCCTGCTTCCTCTTGCGCGTACCCGCCGCCTTGCCGAAGGGTTCACTGCCGCCGAGGGATTTCATCACCTCGCGTTTGACCACCTCGTGGTCAGCTCCCAGATCGTTCAGGACACGGGCGGCCACGCCCTCACCCTCCCGGATCAGGGCCAGCAGCAGATGCTCGGTGCCCACGTAGTTGTGGTTGTGCAGCCGGGCCTCGTCAATGCTGAGTTCCAGGACCTTCTTGGCCCGCGGGGTGAAGGGAATCTCACCGATGCTCACCGGCCCCATGGGTGCGTTGACCGATTCCTCGACCGCCTTCTGGATG
This sequence comes from uncultured bacterium, assembly GCA_965363725.1. Classification (GTDB taxonomy): domain Bacteria; phylum Krumholzibacteriota; class Krumholzibacteriia; order LZORAL124-64-63; family LZORAL124-64-63; genus JAGLCY01. The sequence continues at coordinate 18,846 of CBDTUS010000001.1, forward strand.
AGCTCGAAATCTATGTTCATCCGTCGCAGGACGTTGGCGGCCACGCCTTCGCCCTCCCGGATGACTCCCAGCAGGAGATGTTCGGTCCCGATGTAATCGTGTTGCAGGCGTCCGGCCTCGTCGCGGGCGAGAAACAGGACTTTGCGGACTCTCTGGGTAAAGCGGTCGTTCATGCGGAGGCGCCTCCATTCGCGTAACCCGGGTTGCTGGAGCAGATCCTGTCGTGGTCGACATCCCTGATATTCCTGACATCCGGAGCCAGGACGATTGGCCACGCCGGACGGAACCCATTGGGTCAAAATATACTGGAGCCAGCCTGGGGACGCTAGCGTCGGCTCGGAAACCTGCACCGGGCCGTACCATGACAGGTACGGATCCAGGTATAGTTTTCGCACTTTGGAGCCAAAACTTTACCCTGGAATGAGGATCTGGGTCAGGGGCATCTCATTCTGGGGCAAACACTTCCCGTAAAAGAGCGGCCCGGGCGGCGGATTTGTCCCGCCCCACCAGGGTCCGTCCCGCCGCCAATTCGAGATGGGCGGTCTGCTGCTGCATCAGAATCCGGTTCAGCATCCCCGGATCCTGTGGGTCGAGGATCCCCAATCCCGAGCCCAGTCGGATACTGGAGAGGTGATCGAAGGCCTCCTGGGAAGTGATCAGGCGGGCGTGGCGCACGGCAGCCAGGCTGCGGTGGGCCATGTCTTCGAGGCCGAGGGAATCCCGGGCGTAGAGCTGGTCGCGAGCCGCCCGTTCGTAGATGATGATCTTGCCCACGTGGACCTGAAAATCCTCGACGATCTCCTGCTCGTCCCGGCCGAGGGTGATCAGGTTGGAAACCCGGAACAGGGCGCCGCGAACGGTGCTGCCCTCGGCGGACATGCCCCGGACGGAGAACTGGAGCTGCCGCAGGGCGTTCAGAACCTTGTCGATCTCGCCTGCCAGGACCAGACCCGGCAGATGCAGGAGCGCCGAAACGTGCAGCCCCGTGCCCACGTCAACCGGACTGGCCGTCAGGAAGCCCAGATCCTCGGCGAAGGCCGGCTCGATTTCCCCCTCCAGGTGGTCGTCGAGTTGCATCACCCGTGACAGCGCCGCGGCGGGATCGAAGCCGGCACGATAAGCCACCAGGCGGAGGTGGTCCTTTTCATTGATCATTACAGCACGGTCAAGGTCCGGTCCCAGGACCAGGCCGCGGTGTCGGGGGTCCTTGACCAGGGCGGGGCTGGCCAGACTCATTTCCTGAAGAGCGGTATGCATGGTGGGCTGAAGCAGGGCCATGTCCAGGGTCCAGCCGCCGGAAAATTCCGGCAGCTGCGGCAGGCGACGGGCGAGGTCCCCGTGCACCGTCCCCAACTCCACATCCGACGCGTGATGGGGAAAGGGGAAGGCCTTCAGGTTTCGCGCCAGACGAGCCCGGGTGGACACAACGATGTCCGAAGCGGGACCCAATCCGTCCAACCAAAGGGGTATCCGGGTCCCAAAATCCTCGAAAAAGGGAATCATGGCTCCCTCTCCCCTTCAGGGGCCCCACTGGCCGCCAGGCGCTGGATCTCGTCCCGCAGGCGGGCCGCCTTTTCGAAGTCCTCACCGGCGATGGCCTTTTCCAGGGCCACCCTCGCCCGAGCCAGAGCATTCGATACGCTGGTTTTGCGCGGATCACTGCCGGGGACTTTCCCCAGGTGGGACACATGCCGGTGTAGGTGGCTCAGAATGCCCATCAGTGGCTGGCGGAAAGCTTCATAGCAGCGTGGGCAGCCAAGGCTGTTGGTTTGGCGGAATTGTTCCAGGGTATAGGCGCAAGACGGGCAGGCCGGAATTTCCACTTCGGCTGGGTCGTGCTGGGGTTCGAACACCTGGCCCAGAAAAGAGGCCAGCGTGAAGGCGTCTTCCTGACCCTCGCGATCTTCCCGGCCGTCCCCGAAACCAAACCCCGGATCGCTGCCGGGATCCCGGCCCGGCCGGCCGGCGCATTCGGCACACAACCACTGGCTCGTCCGCTTCCCGTCCACCAGTTCGACGAGATGAACCGTGGCCTCGTTCTGTCCGCAACTCTGGCAGATCATGGTGCGGACTCTTCGGCGGGAACCAGGCGACCATCCTGCAAGCGCAGGGTCCGGTCCGCCCGGGCGGCCAGCCGGGGATCATGGGTGACGATGACCAGGGCCGTGTCTTCCTTGTCTCGCAGGGCGAAAAGCATGTCCCCCAGGCGGGCCCCGATTTCCCGGTCCAGGTTACCAAACGGTTCGTCGGCCAGGACGATGCCGGGGCGGTTCATGAAGGCCCGCGCCACCGCCACCCGCTGCTGTTCCCCTCCCGAAAGCTCCCCCGGGAGATGCTCCGCACGGTCGGCCAGTCCCATGAGGTCCAGAAAACCCAGGGCCCGATCCTGATCCTTGGAACGCACACGCCCACGGCCCCGCACGGGTATGAGGAGATTCTCCAGGGCGGTGAAATCCGGCAGCAGGAAATGGAACTGGAAGACGAAGCCCACGCCGGTGGAACGCCACCGGGCCATCGCCCCATGGTGGCCCAGATCCAGACATTCGCCCCGGTAGAGGACCTCCCCGCCGGACGGTCCGTCGAGTCCCCCGAGGATGTTCAGCAGGGTGCTCTTGCCCGACCCGCTGGGGCCGGTCACGGCGACCGCCTCGCGCTCGGCCAGCTGGAACTGGCAGTCCCGCAGGACATCGACCGTACCGGCGGCCCGGGGAAAACTCTTGTCCAGGTTTTTGGCTTCCAGCAGCATGGACATTTCGTTGGAGCCTTTCCCCGCTTGCGCGGCGGCACTTACGTATACCGGATGATTTCCATGGGCTTCAGGTTCGAAGCCTCCCAGCTGGGCCACAACCCGGCCAGCAGGGCCATCACCAGACTGATGCCCGCCACCAGGAAAAAGTCTCCCCACTGCAGCAGGACCGGGACGGTCTCCACGAAATAAACGTCCCCCGGCAGGGTGATCCCGAAACGGTGCAAGGCCCAGATGGCGGCCAGCCCCACCACGCTGCCGAAAAAGACCCCCACGACCCCGAGCCACACCCCGTTGATCAGGAAGATGCCCATGATCTGTTTCCGCTTGGCGCCCATGGCCAGCAGGATGCCGATCTCCCGCCGTCGTTCTCCGACCATCATGGTCAGGATGCCGATGATGTTGAACCCGGCGATCAGGATGATCATCCCCAGCAGCAGGATCATGATGATCTTCTCCAGCTTGATCCACTGGAAAAGATTGGCGTTCATGGCCATCCAGTCGGTCGCGAAGTATTGGAAACCAAGGTCGTCCTCCAGGCGGTCGGCCACCTGGTCGGCCACCATCAAATCGGCCACCTTGACCCCGATCATCGAAGCCCCACCGGAATGATACCCGAAAAATTCCCGGGCGACCGGGATGTCCACATAGACAAAACGGTTGTCGAATTCGAACATCCCGGTTTCGAAGAACCCCACCACCACGAACTGGCGGCTTTCGGGTTGGATCATGTCCAGATCGACCTCGCCGTTGACGGTGGTCAGAACCACCGTGTCACCGGCGGCGGCGTAGAGACTGTTGGCCAGCCCGGAGCCGAGGATGACCCGCGGGATCCCGGTGGTTTTCAATTCATCGAGAACCGAGGGATCGGGCAGCAGGTGTTCGCTGATCGGCAGGACCGTCCCCACCAGGTCGGTTTCGATTCCCCAGGCCACGATATCCTTGATCCGGGGCGGCCCGAACTTGCGTGTGGCCGTAGCCAGCCCCACCTGTCGGATGAAAGGCGCCACCCCGATGACCTCGGGATCCTCCCCGATGGTATCCATGACCTTTCCCAGATGGGTGAAACCCTCCGGCGCCGATGTGATGATCGAGATCATCGGCATGTTCTCGACGAAGGTCCGGCGCATCTCGTGGTGGAACCCGTTCATCACCGCCAGGGTGATGTTCAGGACGGCCACGCCGATGGCGATGCCGACGATCGCGGTCACCGAGCCGCGGCTCAGGAAGCGGCTGTGGCGACGGCTGCGCAGGTACCGCTGGGCAATGTATCCGGCGAATTCCATTTAGAGTGCGCCGCCTTCGTTCTGGTCCGGACGCATGTGGGGAAACAGCAGGACGTCGCGGATGTTGTTGGTGTCGACCAGCAGCATGATCAGTCGGTCAACGCCCAGACCCATGCCCCCCGTCGGCGGCATGCCTTGTTCCATGGCCTCCAGAAAAGCCTCGTCGATGGGCTGGGCTTCGTCGTCGCCGGCGTCCATCAGGGCCTTCTGGGCTTCGAAACGGCGGCGCTGCTCGCGCGGATCGTTCAGCTCGCTGAAACTGTTGGCCACCTCGAACCCGGCTATGAACAGTTCGAACCGCTCGACCAACCCTTCGGTTTCGCGATGATCCTTGGCCAAAGGCGAAAGTTCCTTCGGATGATCCATGACGAAGGTGGGGTTGACCAGTTCCGGTTCGACCAGTTCGCTGAACATCTCGTCCAGGATCTTGTCGCGTCCCATGCCCTTCTTGATCTCGACGCCGTACCCCTTGGCCAGGCGGGTCAGTTCCGCGGTGTCCACCTGCATCAGGTCCTGGCCCGTCTTGGCCGCCAGCGCGTCCATGAACCCTACCCTCGCGAACGGCTGGTTGAAGTCCATCTCCTGTTCGCAGTAGGTCAGCTTGCCTTCCTGCCCGAAGCGCAACGCCAGGCGTCGCAACATGCGCTCGGTGAGGTCCATCATGTCGTGGTAGTCCCAGTAGGCCGCGTAACATTCCAGCATGGTAAACTCGGGATTGTGCGTCCGGTCCATGCCTTCGTTGCGGAAATCCTTGGCGATCTCGTAGACCTTTTCCAGCCCGCCGACGATGAGCCGCTTCAGGTAGAGCTCGTCGGCGATGCGCATGTACAGGGTCATGTCCAGCGCGTTGTGATGGGTGGTGAAGGGACGCGCGGTGGCCCCGCCGTACAGGGGCTGCAGCACCGGGGTCTCCACCTCGAGGAACTCCTCCTCGGCGAAAAAGGCCCGGATGTCGGTGATGATCTCGCTACGCGTCTTGAACCGCTCCCGACTATCGAGATTCATCGCCAGGTCCAGATGCCGGCGGCGGCTTTTGTGCTCCAGGCTCATGTCGTGGTACTTCTCCGGCAGAGGCCGGATGGCCTTGGCCAGAAAGGTGAAGTCCTCGACCTTGATGCTCAACTCGTCCGTGCGGGTCCGGAACAGGGTCCCTTCCACACCGACCCAGTCGCCGATGTCGATCAGCTTCTGGATCCGGTGAAAATTTTCCTCGCCCAGATCGTCTTTGCGGAAATAGGCCTGGATCAGGCCCCACTCATCCTGGATGGGCACGAACAGGGTCTTGCCCGTCCCCCGCTTGGCCATGATGCGCCCGGGAAAGCGGACCTTGGTTTCTGCCGCGGTCAGGGTCTCTTCCTGCTGCCGCAGTTCGGTGCTGACATGGGTCCGGTCGTAGGCGTAGGGATAGAGGGGCACCTGTTCGCCCAGTTCGGCCATCTTGGCCAGGCGGGTTTCGATCAGGTGGTGGGTGCTTTCCTGTTCCGAAGCACCATCACCGGCCGGTTCCTGGTTGGGCTGATTCGTCAAGTTCTTCTCCTGTGCGCTTCCGGCGATTGACTCCGCCGGGCGGTCATCGCGACTGGGATCCGGCCCAGCGCAGATAGGCATCGATGAATCCGTCGAGATCGCCGTCGAGCACGGCGTTCGAGTTTCCGGTTTCGTGGTCGGTCCGGTGGTCCTTGACCTTGGTGTAGGGCTGTAGAACGTAGGAACGGATCTGGCTGCCCCAGGAGATCTCCATCTTCTCGGCCTCGATGGCGTCTCGTTCCTTCTGCCGCTCCTCCATGATCCTCATGTAGAGCTTGGCCCGCAGCATCGTCATGGCGCTTTCACGGTTGCGGTGCTGACTGCGTTCGCTCTGGCACTGCACCACGACGCCCGTGGGTTCGTGGGTGATCCTGATGGCGCTGTCGGTCTTGTTGACGTGCTGACCGCCCGCGCCCTGGGCACGGTAGGTGTCGATCCGCAGGTCCGCGGTGTCGATCTCCACCTCAACGTCATCGTTGACCAGGGGAAAGACGAACACCGAAGCGAACGAGGTGTGACGCCGGCTCTGCGAATCGAAGGGGGAAATCCGGACCAGGCGGTGCACACCGGATTCGCTCTTCAGGTAACCGTAGGCAAAGGGGTGATTGATTTCCAGGATCGCACTCTTGATGCCCGCTTCGTCACCCGCCTGCAGGTCCAGGGTCTTGGTTTTCATCCCATGGCGCTCGAAGTATCGGGTGTACATGCGCAGCAGCATCTGCGCCCAATCCTGGCTTTCGGTTCCGCCGGCGCCGGGATGGATTTCCAGAACCGCTCCCCGCTCATCCTCCTCGCCGCTGAGCAGGAACTGGAAATCGAGCTTTTCCACCGCATCGTCGAGCTCGGCCAATCCCTCCGTCACTTCCTCGCGGGTGTCCTGGTCCTCTTCCTCCTGGACCATCTCGGCCATCAGCTTGAGATCTGCGGCCTGATCCGCTGCTTCGGTCAACGGCACCACCCATTGCTTGAGCGACTGCACCTTGCGCAGGATGCGGTTGGCCTCCTCCTGATCGTTCCAGAAATCCGGATTCGACTGGAGGGCCTCCAGCCGGGTCAGTTCATCCTGCAGCTTGGCGTAGTCAAAGACCCTCCTTGAGGGAATCCAACCGCTGCAAGGCCGTGTCGATACGTTCTAGAATTTCCTTCACGAGTCCTTCGCTCCTTCGGGCGGAATCCGCTTTTCCACCCCTGAATTTTTCGTACCCGGGCAGATTTCATCCTCAAGACGTTCCCACAGCAGGCCAGCCGCACGTTCCAGGTCGGCCGTCGATCCATCATTGGCCAGCACCAGATCCGCCTGGTCCCAGCCATCGGCCATCACCCGCTGGGCGTGGACCCGGGCGGTGGCCTGGGCCAGGTCCAGGACGCCGCCGTCGGTCAGCCGCCGGATCCGGATTTCTTCCGCAGCGGTCACCGTGACCACCAGATCGATGCCCGGAACCGGAGGCAACAGAAAATACACGGCCGCATCCAGCACGGCAAGACGGTATCGCCTGGTCGCCTCGATTTCATCCAGCCGCCGGCTCACCAGGCCGGTCAGCGATCCGTGGGTGATCCGGTTCAGATTTTTCAGGGCGGATGGATCCTGGAAGACAATTTTTCCCAGGGCGGTCCGGTTCACCCTGCCGTTATCGACAACTTGGTCACCGAATTCCGTGGCAATCCTTTCGACGGTGTCCTCCCACTGGAGGATTTCGTGGCCGAGAGCATCCCCGTCCAGGACCGCGGCACCCCGGTCTGCCAATAGACTGCAAAGTGATGATTTGCCGGCCCCCGCAGGACCGGTGACCACCCAACGTTTCATCCGTGTGCCTCCGCCCAGTTGGCCCCCGTATGCATGTCCACCACCAAGGGAACCTTGAGTTCGAACACGCTTTCCATCTCCCGGCGCACCATCTCCCGGAGATCCTCCAGACCCTCCTGCGGCACTTCGAACACGAGTTCATCATGCACCTGCAGTAGCATCAGGGCCCCGGTGGACGAGGCCTCCAGCTGTCCCTGGATCCGGATCATGGCCAGCTTGATCAGGTCCGCGGCGGCGCCCTGGATCGGGGTGTTGACCGCGACCCGTTCCTGGAAGGAACGGACCCGGTTGTTTGAGGAATCGATCTCCGGCAGAAGGCGACGCCTTCCCAGCAGCGTGGCCACCCATCCGTCGCGATGAGCCTGGTCCTTGGTACTGTCGATGAATTCACGCACGCCGGGATAGGTTTCGAAGTAGGTGCTGATGAACGCCGACGCCTCCTTGACCGACACCTTGATCTGCCGGGCCAGGGCCCGAGCGCCCATCCCGTAGATGACCCCGAAGTTGATGGCCTTGGCCCGGCTTCGCATCTCGGCGGTCACGTTCTTTTCGGTGATGCCGGCGATCAGGGCGGCGGTGCGTCGGTGAACGTCCCCGCCCTCCCCAAAGGCCTCCAGCAGGCCCGGGTCGTCAGCCAGGTGGGCCAAAAGCCGCAGTTCGATCTGTGAATAGTCCGCCGACAGGAAGAGGTGGCCCTCCCGGCGAGGCACGAAGGCCCGCCGGATCTCACGCCCCAGTTCGGTACGCACGGGAATGTTCTGCAGGTTCGGGTCCGAACTGGACAAACGGCCGGTGGCGGCGACGGCCTGGTTGTAGGATGTGTGGATCAGGCCCGTCTCGGGGTTGGCCAGTTGCGGCAGAGTTTCCACGTAGGTGTTCTGGAGTTTGGCCACCTGCCGGTATTCCAGGATAAGGGCGGGAAGTTCGTGTTCGTCGGCCAGGGCCGTCAGGACCGAGACATCCGTACTCCAGCCCGTGGAAGTCTTCTTGATGGGCTTGAGGCCCAATTTTTCGAACAGGATGACCGACAGCTGCTTCGGGCTCTGGATGTTGAAATCCTCGCCGGCCACCGTGATGATCTTTTTCTGCAGGCCTTCCATCTCCTTTTCGAACCGCGAGCGCAGACTGTCCAGAAAAGGGCGGTCGATCATGATCCCGTTCCGCTCCATCTTGAGAAGGACTTCCGACACAGGAATTTCGACCTTCCAGAAAAGATCGGCCTGGCCCGTCTCCGTCAGCACCGGGTCGAGGGCTTCGTAGAGGCGCAGGGTGAGGTCCGCGTCTTCGGCGGCGTAGAGCGCCAGCCGGTCCTGGTCCACCGCGAGAATGTCCTTCAAGCGGTCGCCGGGCGCAAAGAGGTCGGCAAAGGGCATCATGCGATGATCCAGGAATTCCAGCACCAGATGGTCCAGACCGTGGCTGGTTCGGCCGGGGTCCAGGACATAGGAAGCCAGCATCGTGTCGAACCGTTTGCCTCCCAGGTCCAGTCCGTGCCGGCCTAGGACCCACTCGTCGAACTTGAAGTTCTGTCCCACCTTCAGGCAGTCAGATGCCAGGACGGGCTGCAGCTTGTCCTGGACCGAGGCCAGGCGGCTGATTTCCCTGCCGGTGGGAAACAGGGTGTCGCCGGCTACCGTGGCCTCGTCCGCCTCGCGCCACAGGACCGGAATGTAGGCCGGCTCCAACCTCTGCCCTGCCCTGTCCCATCCTGCCAGGCAGACACCCACCAGCCGGCAGGTGTCGGTCCGCAGACCGTCCGTTTCGGTGTCGACACCCAGGGGCGCCAGTGGATCCCTCCGGTCGAGCCAGGCATCGAGCTTGTCGTCGGTATCCAGCAGGACGTAACCCCGGTCCTGGCGGCGTTCCTGCCAGCCAGGATCGGCCTCCTTCTCCACGGCCTGGTCTGCGGAGGCTTTTTTCGCAGGTTGTTTGGGGGCCTTCGGAGCGGTCCCCTGACCCGAAGTGTCTCCGGCCAGACGGTCCACCTGGGCCAGCACCCGATTCAGGCCCAGGGTTTCGAGAAGCCCACGCACTTCTTCACCCGCAGGCAAAACCGTATCCATCGCCTGCCAGTTCGGCTCCAGGTCTAGATCCTGCCGAATCACGAACAATGCCCGCGACAGGAAAACCTGGTCCCGGTTTTCCCCCAGGACCCGTTTGAGCCGGGGTGTCAGCTTGCTCTTTTCCAGATTCTCATAGAGGGATTCGAGGGGCCCGTATTCCTGAACCAACTTGCGGGCCGTCTTATCGCCCACCCCCGGAGCACCCGGAATATTGTCGGCGGAGTCCCCCGACAGGGCGAAGACCTGAATGAGGTCGCCGGGTTCCAGCTTGTATTCGCGGCGAACATCCTCGTCGGTCAGCTGCGTCGCTTCGTCGCCCCGCCGACCGGGTTTGAGCATGCTCGTGCGGTCGTCCAGCAGCTGCATGAAATCCTTGTCGCCCGAGTACAACCAGACCTGGTCGCAGATCCCGGCCGATTTGCGGGCCACTGTCCCGATGACATCGTCGGCCTCCACGCCCTCCTGTTCCAAGACGGCAATCCCCCAGGCGTCCAACAGTTCACGAAGCCGAGGCAGCTGCTCGGCCATATCGCCGGGCATCGGTTTCCGGTGGGCCTTGTAATCCGGGTACATCTCATGGCGGAAATTCTTGCCCTTGACGTCGAAGACGATGGCCAGCTTTTCCGGCCGGTGCTTTTCGATCAGGCCGAGGATGGAATTGAAAAAACCGAAGGCCACCGAGGTGAGTTCGCCGTTGGGAGCAGTCAAGGGACGGTTGGCGAAGGCGTAGTAGGCCCGGTATACTAAGGCGGTACCATCGATCAGGATCAGGGACACGGGCAACGCCTTTCACTGGCCGACGCAAAGGGTACAGGGATCGCTTCCCGCGAAAGGCGGGATTCACTTCATGTACAAACGGCGGGCGGCGATGTATTCCACCACCGCCTGGGGCAGCTGGTCCTCCGGCAGGATCCCCTTGGCCAATCTAGCACGGACGGTGGTCGATGACACGGGGTGGTCGAAATCGGTGACCGGGATGACCCGTTGCGGATCGAGCCCTGCACGTTCAATGGCCTCGAAGGTAGGCGCCCGCCCATCCCGGGGGTAGACCACGATATCGGCCAATTCCTGGATCCGCTCAGGTTCCCGCCAGCCGGAAAATCCCCCCAGATTGTCTTCCCCGATGACCAGGCGGATGCGGTCTTCAGGAAACTCCCGGACAAGTTCTTCCAGGGATTCCACCGTGTAGGACACCGAACCGCGGGCGATCTCCCGGTCGTCCACCCGAACCTGTTCCATGCCCGCGAAGGCCAGCCGGGCCATTTCCAGGCGGTCGGCCGGGACGGCAGAATTGGCGAACTTGTGGGGAGACCTCCAGGCGGGAACGATCAGCAGGAAATCGGCCAGGTCCTTGTCCAGCAGGTGGGCGGCCATGGCCAGGTGGCCCAGATGGACCGGATCGAAAGATCCGCCGAGCATCGCCCGCAGCATCAGTAGTCTTCCTCGTCTTCCTCGTCTTCGTTCAATGACCGCAGAGCCTTGTCCGCCCGGTTGGTATAGCCGCTGTCGGGATATTCGCTGATCAGGCGTTCGTACATCCGGGCGGCGGCGTCGGGGTCGTCCAGCTTCATGCCGGCCTGCGCCCGTTCCCACATGACATCGGGAATGTAGGAACTGCCGGATTCCTCCACCAGGACGTCGTCCAGAGTGATGGCCACGGCCTCATACCGACGCAGCTGCTTGTAGATCTTGACCTGCTCCAGGCGCTTGCGAACCATCAGGTCAGATATCTCGACCATGTAGGCGGTGACCTCCGGCATGTGCTCGGAATTGGGGTATTCCTGACTGAACTTCAGGAAATGCAGACGCGCTTCATAGGCACCGGTGATGTCCCGTTCGATGCGGCCAACCTGTTCCAGGTAGGCCACGCCCTCCTGGAACAGGGCGTCTTCCACGCGATCGCTGATGGGGTAATCCTTGCGCAGGATCTGGAATTCCACCGCCGCCAGGGGATACTCGTTCATCGACATGTAGGTCATGCCCTTGAGGTACTGGGCCTCGGCCGCCAGACTGTCCGTCGGGTTGTTGCGGACAAAGGATTCCAGGGCGGCAACCGCTTCGATGTCCTTGCCCTGTTCGGCAAAAAAGACACCGCGATCGTAGGAACCGACGGGGTGTGGATTGGGGGCCGCACAACCTGTCATCAGCGCTGCTGTGACCAACAGGCCGATGGCGGCGCACGCTCCGATTACCTGACCCCGGGACATACCTGACATGAAATATCAAACCTTTCTGGAGGATCGGACCGGCGCTGGCGATCAGTTTCCGGTATTGGCGAAATAGACAGCGATCAGGGCGACCAGAGTACCCAGAACGACGATCTCCTCGATCCGGTTCTGCCAGCCGCTGCCGGCTTTTTCGGCGGTCGTGAAATCGTAGAGTTCGGATTCGACATCATCAAAATCTTTGTTGTCGACCCGGTCGCTGAAGCGCCGTTCCAGGATATCCTTGAACAGGAGCAGGCCGGAATCGGCTTCCGACACATCGACCGAAGCGGTCACCGACACATCCCGCTCCACCCAGCGCTGCCAGATGCCCAGGGTCCGCCCCACTTCGGGGTAGGAAAGTTCCACACCGATGACCTTGAAGGCGAACAGGTAGTCCAGCGGCGGGGCCGGGACCGAGTCGGGGGCCGCCAGGTAGAGACTGTGTCCCAGATCGGTCAGAATCCGGGTGGCCACGCTGCCGAACAGGTCGTCGGAATCGGTCCCGCCTTCGTTGAGCAGCATCACCCGGGAGGGTCGGGGGGGCAGGGACCCCGCGGCCACCGAAACGATTTCGCCCATGAGGGCCTCGGTGAGCCAAAGGTTGGTGTGAACCGTATCGGCGGCGGCCGGGCTAGGGAACCCCCGGGGGCCGTCAGTTTCCGGGGCCAGGGCCGGAGCATCAGCCGCCGGGCCCTCCTCCTGGCAGACAGCGGGACAGGTGTACAGAAGGCCGAAAAAGACCATCCAGGCCACCATGAACAACGCCCTTGAAGATCCAGGTTTCCTGTCCATCAATCCGAATTCCCTTTCTGGTCGGGCCGGCGCCTGGCCGCCCATACGTCATAGGGAGTGACAGCCCTGAACTCGGCTTCCACCCATTGGCCGCGATGCAGATCTTCCGCGGGCATCACCACGATCCCGTCCAGATCGTAGCCGAAATGATAACTCCGGCACAGGGCCAGGGAAACTCCCGATCCCAATACACCGGCGAATGATTCCCGTTCCGGATCCGTCGCCCAGGATCCGTCCATAAAGGACTCCAGGATGCTGCCTGTTTCTTCGGCCTGCCCGGTTCCCGGCTGGACGATCTCGTCCACCACCACGTCAAAAGCCCGGCCCAGCCGGGACTCCTGCCTCTGCAGCGAGATATCCGACTGCAGATCCATGATCAGGGCCTCGCGGTCGAGAATGACCTCGTCGGGAACCCGGTCCGGCAGGGTCGCCGAAGGGGTGCCCGGTTCCGGGGAAAAACGGTAGGTCCCCAGATGATCAAATGCCACCTCGGCCAGAAAATCAGCCAGGATGGAGACGTCCTCCTCCTCTTCCCCCGGGAAACCCAGCAGGGCCGTGGACCGCAGGACCAGGTCGGGCCGATCCTCCCGGAGGGCGCCGAAAAATTCGGGCGAGGCCTTGAACCCGCCGGGCCGGCGCATGGCCTTCAGGATCCGCGGCGAGGCGTGCTGGATGGGAATTTCCAGATAGGGCGCCACTTTCTCCAGCTCCAGGATCCGGCGCAGATCGTCGACCGAGACCATGCCCGCGTAGAGATAGAGCAACCGCATCCGGCGCAAACCGTTAACCTCGTTCAGGGCGCGGACGAGGTCTACCAGGTTCTGCCCGGTGTCCCGTCCGAAGTCGCTCGTGTTCTGGGAAACCAGCTGGATCTCGGTCACGCCGCGCTCGGTCAGACTCCGGACTTCGCCGACGATCTCGTCCACCGTACGACTGCGCTGCTTGCCGCGGATCAGGGGGATCCGGCAAAACGTGCAGCTGCAGTTGCACCCCTCCCCGATCTTGACGAAGGCCACGTGGGGCGGTGTCAGCAGGGGCCGCCCCACCAGGCCGGTGTAGTTGACCACCATGGGGTCCTCGACGATGGGCGGTCCGGCCAGGGGAAAGACGGGCGACCCGGCCCCGGGCGGCGAACCGGTACCTGATTCCTCTCCCAGACAGGCGGCCACTACACGGTCGAACTGGCCCACGCCGGCGACCACATCCACGCCGGGGAACCGGCTCTGGATGTCGTCCCCGTGTTCCTGCGACCAGCAACCGCAGACCACCAGCGTCCGGTCTTCCTTGTGGTCGATGAGATTCCGCAGGGTTTCTTCGCTGTCGCTGCGGGCGGCCTCGATGAATCCGCAACTGTTGAGCACCCAGATGTCCGCGGCGTCGGGATCGTCGACAGGCTGAACTCCCTTGAGGGCGAACCGACCGAGCAAGGCTTCGGAATCCACCAGGTTCTTGTCGCAGCCGAGGGTGGCGCAGAAAACACGTTTCATCAGGCTTGGCCTTCCTGCATTCCCTGCAGATCCTCGGGTTTGATCAGGACGTCCCGCGCCTTGCTGCCGGTGAAGGGGCCCACCACTCCCGCTTCCTCGAGCATGTCCATCAGGCGGCCGGCGCGCGTGTAGCCGATCCGCAACCGGCGCTGGAGCAGGGAGGTCGATCCGCTCTGATGCAGGACCACCACCTCCCGAGCCTGTTCGTACAGATCGTCTTCGCCGGTGACCATCCCGCCGCCGGCGGGGTTCTCGTTGAGACTGATTTCCTCTGTCGAACCCTCGTATTGGCGCCAGTGGGCGGCGATGGCTTCGCATTCGTCCACGTCGATGAACGACCCGTGGACGCGAACCGGCAGGGCGCGTCCGGGCTGAAGGTAAAGCATGTCCCCGTGGCCCAGAAGCTGCTCGGCACCATTCATGTCCAGGACGGTGCGGGAATCGTTCTTCTGGATAACCCGGAAGGCGATCCGGCAGGGGATGTTGGCCTTGATGACCCCTGTCAGGACATCCACGCTGGGCCGCTGCGTAGCCAGGATCAGGTGGATGCCGACCGCCCGCGCCTTTTGCGCCAGGCGGGTGATCGGACCTTCGATGTCGTTGCCCATCTGCAGCATGAGGTCCGCCAACTCATCCACGATGGTCAGGTAGAAGGGCATCGGTTCGGTGACCAGTTCCCCATCCGGGCCGGTCACCTCGCCCTTCACAACCTTCTCGTTGTACTGCTGGATGTTCCGCACCGAACATTTGGACAGGGTGCGGTAGCGGTATTCCATCTGCGCCACCATCCACTGCAGGGCCTTGAGGGCCTCCCGCGGATCAGTGACCACCGGCAGCAGCAGATGGGGAATGCCGTTGTAGACGTTCATCTCCAGCATCTTGGGATCGATGAGAACCAAGCGCAGGCTTTCGGGGCCATTGCGCAGGATCAGGTTAGCGATGATGGCGTTCAGGCAGACCGACTTGCCGCTGCCGGTCGAACCGGCCACCAGCAGGTGTGGCAGCGCGGCGATGTCGATGCTGACGGGCCGGCCCACCACGTCCTTGCCCAGAACGACGGACAGGGGATTGCGCTTCTGGTTGCCCGTGGCCTCGAGCACCTCCCGCAGGCGCACCATGCGCGCCTGGGGATTGGGAATCTCTATTCCCACGGCGGCCTTGCCGGGAATCGGGGCTTCCATGCGGATCGAGCGGGCCCGCATGGCCAGCGCCAGGTCGTCGCTGCGCTGCACGATCTGGTTCACCCTGATGCCGGGGCCCGGCTGGTATTCAAAGGTTGTCACCACGGGCCCGGGCCGGACATCCTTGACCTCGCCTTCGACGCCGAAAGACCGCAGGGTATCCTCCAGGAGGTCCGCCGACTGATCGAGCTCCGTGGCCGAAATCGATTGGCCTTCGGGACCGGCGGGAGTCAATAGGTCCAGCGGCGGCAATGAAACGGGGCCGGATTTTTTCTTCACTTTGCGCGGGCGCCTGGGTTTGGAGCCCGCGTCATCCGGACCGTCGCCTACAAATTCCCCCGCAGCACCCGGGAGCACCCGTTCCTCGGGCAAGTCTGCGGGAGTTACGGCCACCGGTTCGGGCGCGGGGTCCGGTTCCTGGTGCAGTCTACGCTCTCTGGCGAGGGAGGTCTCCGTCTCGAATTCCTCATCCGGATCATCGGAATCGAAATGGGCATCGGGATCATCGTGGGCCGGGTCAGCGCTCCCGGGCCGCGCAAACAGGCCCATCAACCAGCGCCCCACTCCCGCCAGCACCGCCACGGGCCACGCCACGATCTCCAGCAGAACGCGGCCAATGCCTTGGAGGGCCCTTCCGCAGCCGGCAAGAAACCCTGTTAATCCTCCCAGCCAGGGTTTGAGAAGCAGGATCACGGCCACCACCAGAAACAGGGTCAGGAAGATGCGGCCGCCCCACAGTCCGAACAGGGCGTGAAAGCCACGGGCCAAGAAAACCCCGGCGGCGCCCCCGAGCCGGGTGCCGATTTCCGGGGCGAAGGGTCCCTGCGGTTGGGCGATCCAGGCGGAGGTCACCAGCCAGAAGGGCACGGCCCGAAAGACCCAGGGCCGCAGGTTGTGCTGCCGGCCCGCCAGGTATCCGAACCCGGTCATGACCAGGAGCAGGGGAATGCTCCAGCACCAGAGGCTGCCGAAAACCAGGTTCAGGATGAAGTTTAAAACCGATCCCACCGGTCCGCCGGGGTTTTCCAGGGCCAGCAGGTCGCCCACACCCTGACCGTCCAGGATGCCCCACCAGGGACCCGGATCCCCGGTCAACGCCAGGCCGCAATAGGCGGCCACGGCCACCAGAAGCAGACCCGTCAACCAGGGTGCCTCGAACCAGGGGCGCGCCCCTTTGCGCTTAGCCTTCTTCTGATTTCGCCCGGACACGCAAACCCTCCTGCAGATGGTTCAACTCATCTTCGAGAAAGCTTGTCGTGGCCTTGCCGTCCAGGAAGACCTGGTTGTTCAACACCTCGAGGTGGAACGGCGTGCTGGTGGGCAGTCCTTCGAAAACACATTCGGTGAGGGCCCGCCGCATCCTTGCGACAGCTTCTTCGCGATCCTTGCCATGAACGATGATCTTCGCCAGGAGCGAATCGTAGTAGGGAGGAACCAGATAGTCCGAATAGATGTGGGTGTCCACCCGGACGCCCGGTCCCCCGGGAGCGTGGTAGTAGAACACCCGGCCCGGACAAGGCATGAATTCCCGCTCGGGGTTTTCCGCGTTGATCCGGCACTCGATGGAATGGCCGGTGACCTTCACGTCCTTCTGGGTGAAGTCGAATTTTTCCCCGGCGGCCACCCTGATCATCCATTTCATCAGGTCGAAACCGGTCACCATCTCGGTCACCGGATGTTCGACCTGGATCCGGGTGTTCATCTCCATGAAATAGAAGGAGCCGTCCTCGTCCAGAAGGAATTCCACCGTGCCGGCGCTGCGGTAGTCCACCCGCTTGGCCAGCCGGACGGCCGCCTCCCCCATCCTTTGGCGCAGATCCGGATCGACGGCCGGGGAAGGGGCTTCCTCGATCAGTTTCTGGTGCCGGCGCTGGATGGAACAGTCCCGCTCCCCGAAATGGATCACCTTGCCGAAGGAATCGCCCATCAACTGGACTTCCACGTGGCGGGGATTGACCAGGTATTTCTCGATATAGACGGCGTCGTTGCCGAAGGCCGCACCGGCTTCGGTCCGGGCAGCTACATAGTTTTTGAGCAGTTCTTCCTCGTCCCAGGCCACCCGCATACCCTTGCCCCCGCCTCCGGCGGTAGCCTTGACGATGACCGGGTAGCCGAATTTCTCTGCCGCCTCGACAGCTTCTTCCACCTTGTCCACCAGGCCCGTGCCGGGCACCGTGGGGACTTTGGCTTTGTCGGCCATGGTCCGGGCGGTCGCCTTGTCGCCCATCTGGCGGATCACCTCGGCCTGGGGCCCGATCCAGGTGAAGTCATTGTCCTGGCAGATCTCGGCGAATTCCGCATTTTCGGCCAGGAACCCGTACCCCGGATGAATCGCTTCGGCCCCGGTGATCTCCGCCGCGGCGATGATGTTGGGGATCCGCAGGTAACTCTCGGCGCTGGACGTCTTGCCCACGCAGACGGACTCGTCCGCGTATTTGACGTGGAGGGATTCGGCGTCGGCCGAAGAATGTATAGCCACGCTCTCAATGCCCAGTTCGCGGCAGGCTCTCATGACGCGGAGGGCGATTTCGCCCCGGTTGGCAACCAGGATTTTCTTGAACATGCAGGACTTCCTGTACTTCCTGTCGGAATGACACGCCTAGTCGCCGTCCCCTGCCGGATTCCGGCCACGGGAAAGCAATCCGTTTCGAGTCCTGTATTGTGGGGTTACAGGGGGGTGATGGCAAGAGAAAATGGCCCCGTTCGGGGCCATTTTCGGAGTTTCGGCTGCTCGGAGTGCCTCAGATGGTCTGGGGCTCCTTGGTTTCGCCTTCCTTGGTCGAATCCTCGAAACGGTCCCAGGTGGTGTCGCTGCTGGCCTGGATGCCCTTGACCCGGAGCATGAATTCGTGGGGGTTGCTGCTGGTCTTGGTGGCGCTTTCCAGAGTGATCTTCTTTTCCTTGTAGAGCTGCATCAGCGACTGGTCGAAGGTCTGCATCTGGTACTGGATGAACCCCTCCTGGATCGCCTGCCGGATCATCACCGTCTTTTCCGCCTCGCGGATGTATTCGCGGATGGTGCTGGTAGCGATCATGATCTCGCAGGCCGGATACCGGGTCAGCCCGTCGGCATCGGCCACCAGGCGCTGGGAGATGACCGCCTGCATGGTGGAGGCCAGCAGGTAGCGGATCTCCTGTTGCTGGTGCGGCGGGAAAAACGAAATGATGCGGCTGATCGTTTGGGTGGCATCGATGGTGTGCATGGTGCTCAGCACCAGGTGACCGGTATCGGCTGCAGTCAGGGCGATCTTCATGGACTCGGCATCACGGATCTCACCGATCAGGATGGCGTCCGGGTCCTGCCTTAGGACATGCCTCAACGCTTCTGCGTAACTTCCTGTGTCGCAACCTATTTCCCGCTGACTGATAATGCTCTTGTGGTCCCGGTGGAGGAACTCGATGGGGTCCTCGATGGTGATCACGTGGCGGGAACATTCCTTGTTGATGATGTCCACCATGGAAGCCAAGGTGGTGGATTTCCCGCTACCCACGGTTCCGGTCACCAGCAAAAGCCCGCGCGGACGGACCGCCAGTTCCTTGACCACCTGCGGCAGCCCCAGGTCGTCGATGGTTTTGATATCCACTGGCACATGGCGAAAGACCATCGCCACGCTACCTCGCTGGACATAGAAATTGGCCCGGAAACGGGCGATACCAGGCACGCCGAACGCAAAATCGATCTCGCAGGTGGACTCGAATACTTCCCGCTGGGTGGGCGACAATATCTGTTTGGCCACCGCCGCCATGTCGTCCACCGAGGGCGGCTCGTATTCGGCGAAAACCAAGGTGCCGTTGATCCTGAAGACCGGCGGTGAGGCAACCTTCAGGTGAAGGTCACTTGCGCCCCGGGAAATCATTTCCTTGAGGATCTTCTTGATATCCATTTATGGGATTCTCCTGTTGAGGTCCGCACCCCGCCATTCCACAGCGGCCCCCTGGGGGAGCCTTCCTTCCATGAATTTTATCGGCAGGAAATCCGGGCGCTTGAACTGGGAATCCCATCCGGACGGAAAAAAAAATGCCCGGAAGGTGCGAAATACCACCTTCCAGGCCATTTGGGGCTGCAGGTCTCCCCAAATACGGGAGCGCCTGTGAATCAGTCGGGATCCACCAGGAAAAGAACGGCCTCGGCTTCCACCGGATTGCCGTTTTCGGCGAAAATCTCCTTGATGGTGCCTCCAAACTCCGCCTCGATCTCGTTCATGACCTTCATGGCCTCGATGATGCAGAGCGTTTGGCCGGCGGACACATGGTCCCCCACTTCCACGAAATTGGGGTTCGCCGGGGACGGGGCGCGGTAGAAGGTGCCGACGATGGGTGACCGGACATCCTTCCACTTGGCGCGGCCCGGGTCCGACGCGGCGGCGGTGGGCGCTTCCGGTACCACAGGAGCGGCCGGGGCAGCGGCGGCCGAAGGGGCGGCCAGGGGCACCGCCGGGGCAAGCGAAGCTGCGGCCATGTTCAGAGGAGCGGATTTCTGGATCCGTATGGTCGTGTCGTCCTGACTGATCTCCAGTTCCTCGATGCCGCTGTCTTCCACCAGCTTGACCAGTTCGCGAACCTTTTCGATATCCATTTCAGGTCCTCCGGTGCGTGGTTCGGGTTTCATGTCAGACCCTACCCAGGTATTTTCCGGTGCGGGAATCGATCTTCAGGACCTCACCCTCTTCGATGAAGAGAGGAACCTGAATCACGAGACCCGTTTCCATGGTGGCCGGCTTGGACCCGCCCTGGGCGGTGTCCCCGCGCAAGCCCGGATCCGTTTGGGCCACCTGCAATTCAACCGTCAGGGGAGCTTCCACCGTCAGGGGCTTCCCCTCCAGCAGCAGCAGGCTGCACATGTCGCTTACCTTGATGTACTTCGGTACATCACCCAGGGTCTCCTTGTGCAGCTGGAGCTGCTCGTAGGTTTCCGTGTTCATGAAAACAAGAAATTCGCCGTCAGGATACAGGAATTGAAATTCCCGTCTTTCCAGCCGGACTTCATCGACCTTTTCGCCGGCCCGGAAGGTGTGTTCGACCACCTTGCCGTTTTCGACGTTTTTCAACTTGGTGCGGACGAACGCAGGCCCCTTGCCCGGTTTGACGTGCTGGAACTCGGCGATGGACCACAAACCATTCTTGCGCCGCATCGTAAATCCGGTGCGAAAATCACTTGTATCGGCCAACTCTTCCTCGCTTCCCTGGTTGAGACGATCAGAACGTCCCTGAAAATTTGCTAATTGATAACACGCAGTTCCGATCCTGGCAATGAATGTTAGTCGGGGCTCTGACGATCCTCCATCAGCTGCGCCAAACCCTCCAGGGCGAGCCTATAACCGGAAATCCCGAAACCCCGGATACCGGCGGTGACCACGTCAGCCAGGAGGTTGTTGCGTCGAAATGGCTCCCGGGCGTCGGGATTGGTCAGATGAAGTTCCACGACCGGGATGTCCGCGGCGGCCACGGCGTCCCTGATAGCCACCGAGGTGTGGGTGTAAGCGGCGGCGTTGAGAATGATCCCGTCGGCGGTATCGGAAGCCTGGTGGATCATGCCGACCAGCTCACCCTCCATGTCCGTCTGCAGGAATTCCGTGGTGAAACCCAGCTCGGCGGACCATTGCCCGCACAGGGTCTCCAGCTGGGCCCAGGTGGTGTCCCCATAGATGTCGGGTTCCCTTTGGCCCAGACGGCCGAGGTTGGGCCCACCAATGATGAACACTTTTTTTGTCACGAAGACGCGCCCCCATCCTGCCGGATCCTGTCGATCCAATCCTCGAACTTCTTCTTTTCATGAGACCGCTTGGCGACATGACGGTTCAGGGAGCCGGAATCGTCGGGGCCCGTCAGGGGCGGGATGGCGGGTCCCGAGGGCGCCGGCGGCACGGCGGGACCGGCGGCCTGGATTTCCGCCATCCGGTCCAGGACATCCTGGCGATCGGGTTCCCGGGCGGCCATCTGGCGCAGGGCATCGAGTGCCTTGTCCCGGTATCCCTGGGCCAGATAGATGTCCACCAGGGTCATGGTTGCGAAGGAGGAATCATGGCCCACAGGAGAGGAATCCTCCGCCTCGCGGGAAATTTTCGGAGGCACTGCCAATCTGCGGGATTCCTCCAGGGCCCCGGCCCATCGTGAATCGTCGGGGTCCAGCACAACCAGTTTTTCGAGCAGGGGGATGGCCTCGTTCCAGGCCTGGCGACTGCGGGCTTCCTCGGTCATGAGCCGCAGGACCACAAAGTTTTCCGCGTCCAGTTCCAGAACCCGGCCCAGAACATGGCGGGCATCCTCGACGCGTCCGGAATCCATCAGGGTGCGGCCCTTGATCACCAGCGCGGAAACGTAATCGGGATGCCGGCCCAGGCCTTCATCCAGCAACTCGAGAGCATCTTCAAGGCGACCGGACTGGCGCAGCAGGTCGGCCAAAGGCGCAAACACCCGGGCGTGCGGGTCCTGCGAAAGACGCCGGGAGAAGATTTCGATTTTCTGTTCCAGATCCATACCGTAAACCCGATCTCAATCCAGGCCCTTGAGGTATTCCCCCACGGTTTCCATGTCCCGCCATAGTCCGGCGGTCCTGGCCGGCAAGAATCGGCCCGCCACCTGTGCCAGCAGACCCTCGGCCGCGGCCACGGCGGCCTGGTCGGTCCCGTCGAGAAAACCGCCGGCACACAGGTCGGCGCCCTCGGTGACCACCCGGACGGCCTTACGGGCGAAGGCCCTGCTCATGGCGGCGAACACTTCACTGTCGGCATCGTTGTTTTCCATCATCCGCGCGGCCTTCCCGCAGAAGGCCTCGGCAACCTCGCAGACGGTCATCATGTCGGCGAAGGTGAACATGACAATCTGGTTCCTGGTCATGCGCAACTGGTGGAGGTGCAGGACCACCTCGTTCAGGCCGCGGAATGCTCCCGCCACCAGGTCGGCGCCCACGGTGGGGCTCGCTTCATGCAGCTCATCCATCCCGGCAGCCCGTTTCGCGTAGAACTCTCCCTTGGAACGGACGGTTTCCTTCCAGCGGTACATGGCGATGATGCTCTGCTGGATCTCGCTGGTCCCCTCGTAGATCGAAGTGATCCGGACATCGCGGCGCATTTTCTCCACCACGTATTCGCGGGCGTAGCCGTACCCGCCCAGGGCCTGGATGGACGCGTCGGCGGCACGGTTGCCGGCCTCGGTGCTCCAGTACTTGGCGATAGACCCCTCGGTGCCCATGTCCTTGTTGCCCTCGTCGATCAGCATCGCCACATGTTCCATGTGCGCCCGGCCCGCCTCCAGGTCGATCCAGTGGTCTACGATAAGCTTCAACAGGAATCCCTGCTTCTCCACCAGGGGCGACCCGAACTGCTCCCGCGCCTTGCCGTAGGCCAGGGCCCGGCTCAGCGGTCCTTGTCCACCGCCCAGGCCGAAGGCGCCCACCATCAAGCGGGTGTAACCGAAAACGGCGTTGGCCTGCTTGAGACCCTGCCCCTCGGTAAGGCCGATAAGGTTATCCGCAGGAACGTCCACATCCTCCAGAAGGACTCCGGTGGTATTGGAGGCGCGGATTCCGTGCTTGTCCTCGTGCTTACCGACCGACAGGCCCGCTGTCCCGCGTTCCACCGCAAAGAAGCTGGGTCCATCGGGCGTCTTGGCCAGGATGGTGTAGAGTTCGGCCACCCCGCCGTTGGTGATGAACTGCTTGGCCCCGTTGAGCCGGTACCCGGTGACGTTGCCTTCGGCGTCGAGGATCCGATCGGCGGTGGTCTTGAGCGCCGCCACGTTGCTGCCCGCTTCCGGCTCGGTCACACCGTAGGCCACGATGAGGCCCTCACTCGCAATCCGGTTCACCCAGTTGTTCTTCTGATCGGGTGTGCCGCCGACGAGGATGGGGTCCGTGCCCAGGCAGATGGCCAGAAATGCCGTGGCCACGCCCAGATCGCTGGTGGCCATCTCTTCGCTGACCCGGCAGATGTCCCGGGCACCCCCGCCCAGGCCTCCGTGTTCCTCGGGCAGGAAAATCAGGTGCAAGCCCACGTCGGGTGACAGGAGTTTCCTGATGATGTCTTCGGGAAACTGATCCTTCTCGTCCAGCTCCATGATCTTGGCATCGGGAAGTTCGCGGCCGACGACCTGCCGTAATGTCTGAATGACCATATCGCACATTTCGGTGGACAGACCGGCCGGGACATTCATGGACCCATCCTCGCTTTCGACTCGACACCCAGGAAACGGATGCGGGCTCAGGGAATGTTGATGCTGCCGGACCCGACCAGGACGCAATGGCCCCCGACCTGGATGTCGGTGGCCTGTCCTCCGGAGATTCCGGCTTCGGCAATGAGGCGACTGGGGCGGCCCATCTCGAGACCCTGCTCGCTGATGATGCGCACCCGGGAACTGAACTTGATCAGGCGGTGCTTCACGAGGTAGGCCACGAGCGCACCGGTGGCCGCCCCGCTGGCGGCATCCTCGGGAATGCCGAAATACGGGGCGAACATGCGGCAGTGGACCGCGGCATCGGACGCGACGGTCTCACAGGTGAACACGAACAGGTCGCCGAAGCCCAGATCACGGGCGATGGCGTCGGCGTCTCGGTTCCGCAGGATGATCCGGCCCATGGCTTCCAGGGAAGCCAACGGCACGATGTGAAAAGGCAGCCCCGTGGAAATGACTTCGCAGGGCAGCCCCGTGATCGCGATGTCGTCCTCGGGCAGCCCCAAAGTGCGCGCGACCTTGCCCCGGTGAAAATACTGGCCCATGAAGACCGGGCTGTCCAGACGCAGGCTGTAGAGGGACAGGCCGTCCTCCTGGCTGGTCACTACTTCGAAATGACCGGCTTCCAGATCCCAGGTAAAAATCTCCGGACCGCCCGCGGATTCCCGCAGCCCCATGTGGTCGAGGGCGAAGGTGGCCCCCAACAGGGAATGGCCCCCGAAGGGAATTTCCGCTGAAGGGGTGAAAACCCTCAACCGCGACCGCCCGTTTTCGGCTGACGGAATGATGAACGCAGTTTCCCCCGACCCCATTTCCTTGGCCAGGTTCTGCATCACCTCGGTCGGAACCCCCGTGCCGTCGGGAAACAGGTACAGGGGACTGCCTCCGAAGGGGCGGTCGGTGAACACATCGATGAGGAGGAAATCAAGTTCCATGGTCCCGCAGGGCACCTCGCGCCGGGGTTGATCCGAATACCTTCAAAACCGGGAACCGTCAGGCTCCCCGTGCCGGATGCAAAATCTAGCACAAGGATCAGCCGGGGCCAAGGGGTTTGGGGTCGTTTGCCGCCGTAGGCCTCGTCGGATCAGGTTTCGATCAGCACCCAGGCCACCGCAAAACCCCGGGCCTGGCTGGTGGACAGGTGAAGGCGACGGCCGCCTGACCGTTCCATCGCTGTTCGGGCCCTCCCATGCAGGACGATATCCGCCGGTCCGGTCGCTGTCGGAACAACTTCGATATCCCGGTAGGGGATGCCGCGCACATCTGCTCCCAGGGCTTTCAGGAAGGCTTCCTTGGCCGCCCAGTGCAAGGCCACCGCTTCGGATTGGGGCCCCGGCGAATGTCCAGGTTCCGGAACAGGGATTTCATCCTGGCGAAAGCACCGGGCGAGAAATCGATCCCCGTGACGATCGAGCATGGCTTCCATGCGGGTGACGGACACAAGATCAGTGCCGATTCCCACCACGCTCAATAGGCGCCCTTCCGTTCGATGACCGCGGGCAGCGTCCGGGTCAGGACGTAGAAATCCATCTTGAACCCCACCTGGCGGACGTAGTCCCGGTCGAGCTCCATCCATTCGGTGAAATCGAGATGGCTGCGGCCCGACACCTGCCACAGGCAGGTCAATCCCGGCGGAACCAGCAAACGACAGGCCTGCTCGGGCGTGTAGTCCTGCACCTCCGAGGGGATCTGGGGACGGGGGCCCACGATGCTCATGTCGCCGACGAATACATTGATCAACTGGGGAAATTCATCGAGGCTGCTGCGGCGCAAAAATCTTCCCACCCCGGTGATCCGCGGGTCATCCTTGATTTTGAAGGCGGCCCCGGTGGCCTCGTTCAGATGCTGCATCTGTTCCTTCTGGTCCTCGGCATCCAGGGCCATGGAACGGAATTTGTAACAATGGAACCTGCGGCCCCGGTAGCCCACGCGGAGCTGCTTGAAAAAAATGGGGCCGGGTGTTTCCAGCTTGATCAGCATGACGATGAAAGGCAGAAGCGGCAGGATCAGCAGCAGCCCGAACAGGGAGCCGGCCAGGTCGAACAACCGCTTGACCACCATGTAGAAAGGAGTCCGTCGTCCCGGACATTCGGCACGAACGTCCCGGATAAAATCCTCGAACCCGTCTTCACTGCCGTAGAAGTTACCGGTGCTCATGGCTGGTCGACGTCGCTTTCCTTGCGGGTCCATTCCATGACACGGACTCCGGGCCCGGTCATGGCCAATCGCAGATGCCCGCTGCGCGCCAACGCCACGGGCAGGTGGCCATCGGGATCAAGATACCACTCCCGGGCCAGCACCACCCAGGCGTGATCACGACCTGCCAGCGCGGCGCCCAGGAAGTCCGCCGCTTCTTGGGAACTCTTCAGGACCGGCAGCTCGGAGGTATTCACGATGTCCCCGGGCCCCTGGTAGTAGAACTTGAAAACGGAGGTGACCACCGGAACGATCATGACGTCACCGTCAGCATTGACCCCCTCCAGATGAGCAGCCGCAGCCCTGACATCGGCCTTGGCATACCGCCCGTCCCCATAGTACCCCCCCAGCGACCACAGGGTCAATCCGATCAGCAGCAGAAACGCGGCCAGCCCCCATCGTCGAGGCAGGTTCCCGAGCCCCCAGGCGACCAGGATCAGGACCCAGGGAAAAACCATGGAGACATAGCGGGGATTCCAGGGTTTGACGTTTCGCACAGCCAGAAAGGTCACCACCAGGACCGGAACAAGGGTCCACACCAGCAATCGGGCCCGTCGCCGGTCGAAATGGAACAAACTTCCGCCAAATCCCGCGGCCAGCGGCAAAAAACCCATCAGGAGCAGGGGCCAAAAGCCGCGCAGGACGGTCGGCAGATCCGGTTGATGCAGTTCCCGAAGACACGGCCCGAAACTGTAGCCGTAAAAGAAGGTCTGAATCGTATAGGGCCAGGCTAACGGAGAAAACGTCGTCTCACCGCGCAGGGCCTCGCCGGTGACGCTGCCGGGCACCATCCTGTCCACGGCCCAGATGCCCGAGGCCTTCAGCAGCCAAGGCGACACCAGCAGCAAGGCGACGCCGAATGCCCCGGCCACCACCATCCAACCACGCCTGCTGCGGGGAAAATCGAACATCAGGATACTCATCCCCATGGCCGCCCACAGGAACATCCCGCTCAGGTTGCTCCAGGCGGCCCCGGCAGCGGACAAAGCGAACAGCAAGGCGGAGGAATAGCGATAATCTTTCCCGTTCAGCCGAAGATAGGCCAGCCCCATCAGAACCGAAAAGAGCATCAGGAAGGCATACCCTCGCCCCTCCTGGCTGTACCAGACATGAAACGGGTTCAGGGCCAACAGCAGAACGGCCAGCCGCGCCACCTTGCCACCGGCCAGACGATTCGCCAGGATTCCGAAAAGGGGAATGGTCACGATGCCGGCCACGGCGGCGGGCAGACGCAACATGAGGGCCGATTCACGCAGACCAACCAGCGGCCAGGCCACGGCCGTGTAAAGGGGCCCCTGGATCGAATCAAGGACCTGCTCGAGGTAACCGACGGGAACCCCGGGCCGGATCATGTGCCAACTCAAAATCTCGTCTACCCAGAGGGACTGGGCGGTCAAACCATACAACCGCAGGGCGGCACCCAACACCGTCACCAGCAACAGGTAGGCTGGAGAAATCGGCGCCGACTCGTGGTCCAGGGGTCCCGCCCAACCGGCGGGCGGCACCAGGGACCCGGAAGTGCTGGTCGGGTTTAACGACATGTGTTTTGGCGCATCACTCGGATGAATCCCCCTTGGCCCGGATCGGAACGCCTGGATGATATTCCTTCAATTCCACATCGATGGACCCTACCGGAATCTTGGTCTTTATCAGGATCGGGATCCGATAGGCATCGTCGGTGATGTACAAGGTCATCTTGCCTTCGTGCTTGAAGAGGCCTTCGCCCACCAGGACAGGTTCCACCACGAAACAGTCCCAAGTGCCGGCCTCCACCTTGACCCTTTCCCGACCGTGGATAAAAACCTGCAGGTCATAGGTGCGACGGGAGCTGTGGGCGGGAAGATCATAGACGTCCCCCACCTTGAGGTCCAGGTTTCGGACGTAGAAAAACGCCGAGAGCACGTCCTGTACCCCGGTGGTGATGGGGTAGGTTTCCCCGTTGCCGTAGCGCGCTTCCTCAGCCAGATGGTCGAAGTCCACCTCAACGGTCTTCCGGTAGTCCCCTTCCCGCAGACGCTTGTAGAAGTAGCGGCTATAAAGGGTCTCGACATCGATGTAACTGATGATCCTGTCCCGCACCTTGTAGATCGAGGAGAAGAAGCGATTGCTGTTGGCCTTGCTCTGGATGTGATAGCAGGTGTGGCCCTTGTATTCGGTCAGCCCGACCACCTCCAGAATTCCTTCGCCCGCATTGATGGGCCCGTACCCGATGTTGAACACCATGCGTTCCCCGGGGCCATATACCGAAGGGGCGGGATCGTAGCCGGGGTCGTCCGCCGCAGGTGACTTGCCTGGGGTCACCATGAGCAGGAGACCCAGACACATCCCAAGGCCAAACGAAACCGGGATAAATCCGGGGCGCCTTATCTGCAAATCAAACAGAATATTCACGACAAGCCCTTTCCGTCAGGGTGACGGCCCAGAACACGGTCCACGGCCTTCAAAACCAGACCGGGCGACAGTTCATTCATGCAGGGATGACCCTCCAGGGGACATTCCACCAGATCGCAGGGAGAACAGGTGATACCGGTTCTCACTGATACATGATCCGGGGTGGCGGGGTTCCATCCCACCGGGTCGGTGGCGCCGAACAGAGTGACCGTCGGCACCCCCAGACTGGCCGCCAAATGGCGGGGACCGCAGTCCGTGCCCACAAAAATATCAGCTTCCTCCATGAGTTGCGCCAATTCCCGGAGGGTGGTCGGCGGAGCAAAGGCGTCGGCAGGAAGTAGGACGCGGAGTTCGGCTTCCAACGCCCCGTCCTGTGGCCCGGTCACCAGGACCGGGTTGCGGCCGTCCTTCCGCAGGGCGGTAAACAGCTCCGCTGCGTGGGTGGCTGGCCAGCCCTTGGCACTCCAGGTGGCGCTCATCATCATCACCACCGATTTACCGGGACTCCCCGTCCAGACGGGAAACCATTGGCGAAATGCCGCACTGAATTCTTCATCGGCAGCAGGAGTTCCTCCAACGGCGGCAAATCCGTCCCGCCAGGGAACTGGAGCGACGCCCAGGGCCCGCAGGGGATCCAGGAAAGCTTCCCCGGCAAACCCTCGCAGGTTCCTCTGCCCGGACTTGTTGCGGGGAACTTTGACGTTGTAGGCCCACCGTCGGCGGGGCAGGTCATAACCGACGCGCACCGAGGCGCCGGTCAACATCGTCCAGGTGGCGGTCCGCGGACTGCCGAGCCAGTCGATGACCAGATCGTAGTGCTCCCGGCGCAGGAGGCCCAGCCACGATTGCCCCGCAGGGGGCGGCCAGGAAAGAACCCTCAGACGGCCGAAGTCGGCGGCCAAACCCGTCAGGTCAGTTATCAGGGGCGCAAAAGGGCGGTCAATGACCAGGTCGATGTCCGCCTCCGGCCAGGCACGTGCCACCTCCAGGACCGCCCGCATGGTCACCAGAGCGTCTCCCAGCGCCTTTCGTCTGATCAAAAGGATTCTGCGGAAGGAACGGGTCGACATCATGATCGTCCCCTTCCGGCAGGATCAACTGAGCCGAGCAACCCAGACAAGGTCCTCAAGACATCTGCGGGTTCGAGTTCCGGCAGACAAATGAATTGGGGACAGACATGCAGATCACAAGGATGGCAATGAGGAGCCCTGGCCAGGACCCGGAAAGGTCCTCCCCCTTGGTAGGGAAACCAGATGCCCGGATCGGTCGGGCCGAAGAGAGCCACCGTGGGAACGCGATACCCCACCGCGGCATGCATGATGCCTCCGTCCACGGTGATCAGGGCCCGGGCGCCGGCAGTCAGGGCCAGGGCCTTGTCCAGGGGCAGGACAGGCAGGAGGCCGCCTCGTCCCGGCGGGATCAGCCCGGACAAACCGCTCCAGTGATCATCCCTGCCGGGGGCGACCAGGACCACCAGCGGAAGATCGCTCTGTTCCACCAGCAGGGCCGTCAGCGCAGCCCACTGTTCGAGAGGCCATTCCTTGCTCGGCCAGGTGGCGCAGGGAGCCAGCAGGATATAGGGATTGTCCGCGTGGAGACCCAGTCCCGCCAGCGGGTCCAATACACCCTGAGAAGAGGGGTCTGCCTGCGGGTCGACGGCCGGCCGGTCCAGCCACGGCATCAGTTCACCACTGGTATATGTTTCCTGAAGCCAGGTCGGAAAATCCAAACCTGTTTCCACCTGGGTCAGCGGCGCCAGACGGCAGAGGTGTTCCCCCAGTCCGCCTGGAGCCAGAAGATCGAATCCCGGATGACGGGCTTCCACGTCGGACCGCAAAACCCGGTCGGTGTACAAACGTCCGCGCCACCTGGTGGTGCCGCCAATCCGCCGCGGTATGCCGGCCAGCTTCAACAACCAGGCGCTGCGGGGATTGAAAAACAGATCGACCGCCAGGTCATAGGAGGTGCGTCTCAGATCCACGATGGTGCCCAAGGTTCCCCGGGCTCCGCCAAAGCCGCCGCCCTGGGTGGCCCGCGCTTTGGCGTCATCGCCGTGGCGGCCGGCCCCCAAACGGTGGAGATGGTCCAACCCCTGGCGGCCCTGCAATACGTCGGCGTAGTCATCCTCGCACAGGTACCCTACCACCAGGTCGGGAGCACCTCGTTTGAGAACGTCTATCAGCACCGTGGACATCACGATGTCTCCCAGGTAGCGGAGCCGGGTCAGAAGGACCGACCCGATGGGTTGACTGCCCAATGCCCAGCTCAACTTGTCTCCCCCGACCGGTCGGCGTTTTGGATGAGGGCATAAGCGGACCCCAGGTCATCGGCCACCTGAACACGGGGGTCACCATCCCATCGGCGGCGGACTTCCTCCACCTGGTTCGGGCCGTGCCCCGTCAACACCAGCACCGCCCCCATACCGTGGTCCCGGCCCAACGCCACATCGCTGGCCTTGTCTCCCACGACCCAGCTTCGACCGGGGTCGAAGGTAAGAGACTGCGCGACCTCTTCCAGCAAACCCGGTCCGGGTTTCCGGCATCGGCAATCCTCCTGCGGCGCGTGCGGGCAATAATAGAAGCCGTCAAAACGCGCTCCCTCGGCGGCCAGTAACTCATCAAGGCGGGTCATCACCCGAGCCAGGTCCTTCTCGGAAAAAAACCCCCGGCCCAGGCCGGACTGGTTCGACACCCCGACCAGCAGATAGCCGTCGCAGGCGGCGGCTTTCATGGCCTCGGCCGCCCCGGGCACCAGGGCCACCAGGTCCGGATCGCTCAGGTAGTCCTGATTCGCAATGACAACCCCGTCACGGTCCAGGAAAAGAACCGGCACGGCGCGGCCGCTGTCTTCAGGCAGGCAGGGTTTCCAGACAGCCATCAGAGGCCCTCCCGTCCGGCAGGAATCTCACCGTCGAGGAGTTGCACCGCCGACAGTACCGAATCCGCGGACACGGTTTCCAGACAGAACCGAGGCTGGTTGCAGGTCTTGAGATAACAGGGTCGGCAGTCGAAACCCGAGGCGGTGAGAGCACGCGTGCGTGGTCCCAGAGGCGAGGTCCAATCCGGGTTCGAGGAACCGAAGATCCCCACCGTCGGCAAACCGAGGGCCCCGGCCACATGCATCAGCCCGCTGTCGTTGCCGACAAAAGCGGCCGCCGATTTGAGAACACCAACAGCCTCCTTCAAATTGGTGGACCCGGTCAGGTCCACCACCTCCGCACCGCTGGAGAAATCCTCACCCCAGGTCGCCGGCACATGATCCCGCAGTTGGGCGGTGAAGGACCTGGCGGCAGCGTCCCCCAGCAGGGCCACCCGAACCTTGCTCCTTTCCAGAGCCAGTCTGATGAACTCTCCCAGCCTGTCGGCGGGCCAGGTTTTGGCTTCCCCGTAGGTGGTCCCCGGCGCTACCGCCCAGACCGGCCGGCCGGATCCCAGGTCGGCAGGGGGCACCTCATCACACCCGGGCAGCAGGACGGGCGTATCTCCAACCACCGGTTCCTCGATCCCCAGCGAGGCCAGCCAGGCCTTGCCCAGCTGGATCATTTCCAGGGAATAATGCTGGTCACCCCGCGGTGAAACTGGCAGTCCCCGGGAAAGGAACATGGAACGGCCGTCGGTGCGATAACCTACCCTTACGGGAATACGTGCCAGCCAAGAAGCCAGTCCCGCCCGGAAGGAAGGAGGGCATAGAATGATGGCGTCATAGGCACCTGCCTTCAACCTGCCCGCCAGGCGGACGGGGCCGGCCGGACCCCGATTAAGCCGTTTCCGATCCAGGACAACCAGTTCATCGAGGCGGGGATCGTCCCGGAACAGATCGGCCCACTCGGGCCGGATTCCCAGATGGACCACAAGATTTTCGCCCGTTGCACGATCCACGGCGTTTCGGGAGGCGTCCAGCAGCGACAGCAGGGGGGAATGCATGACCACATCGCCCAGCCAGTTGGGCGCCAATACCAGGAGTCGAACAGAAGACGGGCCAGGATTACGCATCGTGATCGGGAGCATCACCGGGCAGGGGATGGGTGCCGCCCACGGCCCTGCCGTCGGAACCGGGAAGCGGGGTAGTGATCACCGTCGAGGCGGTGCTGGTGCGGCCTTGGGTCACGGTTTCCACGGCCTCCATGAGGGTTTCGATATCTACCTTTTCCCCTTTGGTCACGCGGATGACCTGGGCGCGAGGCCGGCCGCGAGGCACCCACTGGGGACCGTCATCCTTGGAGAAAAGCCCGATGGCAGGCACGCCTTGGGCGACCGCGAAATGGAAAAAATCGGTATTGCCGGACACGAACAGATCGCACTGGGCCAGCAGCAGGGCCATCTCCAGGATGGTGTCCCGTTGAAGGCCGACCGGGATCTCGGAAAGGCTGGCCTCGAATTTTCGCAGCCGGTCATCGCCATCGGGATTCCCCAGCGGCAGGACCTTGCAAACCAGCTGGCTGGACAACTGGCGGATCAGGAACTGGATGTTTTTCAGGGCGAAAGCGTGCCCGGTCTTGCCGAGTCCGGGATCGACGCCGATCAGCATCTGGTCTGGATTGGGCTTGTGGAAGTGAACCTGTTGGGCCATCTGCCGCAGTTTGTCCAGGGGCAGCGGCCAGCGGGACTGGAGTTCCCCCGGATCGAAGTTGAGAAACGGCGCGGCCGCTTTCATGCGGTCACCCAGATAGCCGTCGTCATCGATCCCGGGTCGCAGTTCGAAGTTCACCCCGGGCCAGGCGTCCTTGTGGGACGGGCCGAATCGCAGGGACGCACCGCTGGCCAGGGCGGCGAGTTCCAGCCGCGGCTGGGGAGAAAACGACATGATCACCGCCATGTCATATTGGCCTGCGCCCAGTTTCCGCAACAAGGTGCTGAAGGCGGGCCGCCAGGGATTGAGCTGCCCCTCCTTGTACATGATGCATTGCCGCGCCAGGCCGCTGGGAATCACCAGGGGAGCATGCTTTTCCGGAACCAGAAAATCCATCTTGGAACCGGGAAACCGGTGGCGGATGGCGGCCAGCAGGGGCACGTGAAACAGAAAATCACTCAGGTCACCGCAATCGATGCAAAGGATCCTTGAGGTATCGGTCAAGGCTCCCGGCAGGATAAACGAAGCCGCCTTCCCCTTGTTGAAGAAGGGGCGCATCAGGGTACTGATGATCTTGTGCTCCGCCAAAAAACGCCTTTCAAGCCGTGTTCGGATCCGGACCGAATAATTCCCGCACCCCGGCGGTCAGCTCATGATGTCCGGGAAAAGGGCCTGCCAAACATCGTCCACATGGGCCACGGGGACGAACTCGATCTCTTCCCGCACTTCTTCGGGAATCGTTTCCAGATCCGGTTCGTTGTCCAGCGGGAGGATGATCCGGCGGATACCCAGACGATGGGCCGCCAGGACTTTTTCGAGCAGACCGCCGATGGCCAGCACGGCGCCGGTCAGGGTGATCTCCCCGGTCATGGCCGTCCGCCGGTCCACGGACTTGTTCACCAGCAGGGACAGCAGCACGGTCGCCATGGCAATGCCGGCGCTGGGTCCGTCCTTGGGCACGGCCCCGGCCGGCAGATGGATATGGACATCTCTCTCAGTGAAGAATTCCCGATATTCCTCCCGGGCGCCGAAGCGATTGCGAAGGTAGCTGTAGGCGGCCATGGCCGATTCCTGCATCACGCTGCCCACCTGTCCGGTCAGCTTCAGCTGGCCGCGTCCGCCCGGCATGGACAGGCCTTCGATGTAGAGGATACGCCCGCCGACCTGGGTCCAGGCCAGCCCCGTGACCACCCCCACCTTGAGGTGTCGGCGAAGCCGGTCGCCCGTATAGCTCGGCGCGCCGAGGTATTCCTCGAGGTTGTTGGCCCCGACGGTCTGCCGTTTCTTCTTTCCCTTGGCCACATCGGTGGCGACCCTGCGGCAGACGGAGCCGATCTCCCGCTCCAGGTTCCGCACCCCGGCCTCCCGGGTGTGGTCCTCCACGATCCGCATCAAGCCGGCGTCGGTGAAACGGATGTACTTCCCGGACAGGCCGTTTTCCTCTATCTGCCGGGGCATCAGGTACCGCTTGGCGATCTGTAGTTTTTCAAGGTTGGTGTAACCCGGAAGCTGGATGACTTCCATCCTGTCCAGCAGGGGCCGGGGAATGGTGTCGAGCATGTTCGCCGTGGTGATGAACATGACGTTGGACAGATCGAAGGGCAGGGTCAGGTAGTGGTCGGTGAAATTGCTGTTCTGCTCCGGGTCGAGAACCTCGAGCAGGGCGCTGGCGGGGTCGCCGCGGAAGTCCTGTCCCAGCTTGTCGATCTCGTCCAGCATGAACACGGGATTGTTGGTGCCGCATTCCTTGATGCCGGTGATGATCCGGCCGGGCATCGAACCCACGTAGGTGCGCCGGTGGCCACGGATCTCCGCCTCGTCCCGCATGCCGCCCAGGGAGAAGCGGAAGAATTTGCGCCCCACCGCTTCGGCGATGCTCCGGCCCAGGGAGGTCTTGCCAACGCCCGGAGGTCCGGACAGACAGAGGATCGGCCCGCGGTGATTATCCTTCAGCTTGCGCACCGCCAGGTACTGGATGATCCGTTCCTTGACGTCCTCCAGGCCGTAGTGATCGCGCTCGAGAATCTCCTCGGCGCGTTTGAGGTTCAGCTTGTCGTCGCTGCTGATGTTCCAGGGCAGGTCCAGCAGCCAGTCGAGGTAGGTCTTGCTGACGGTGTACTCGCTGGCGCCGGGAGACATCCGGGCGAGCCGGTCCAGTTCGCGGTCGGCCGCCATCTGCACCTTCTCGGGAAAATCCGCCTCGGCGATTCTTTCCCGCAGCTCGTCGAGTTCGACGGATCCTTCGTCGACCTCGCCCAGCTCGCGCTGAATGGCCTTGAGTTGCTGGCGCAGGTAGTATTCGCGCTGGTCCTTGTCGATGGACTTGCGCACATGGGTCTGGAGCTTCTGCCCCAGTTCGAGAACATCCAGTTCGCGCATCACCGTCTTGGAGAGCAGCTGCAGCCGTTTGCGGGGAGACTTCTCCTCCAGCATCTTCTGCTTCTCACCGACTTCCACGTCCAGGTTGGTGGCGATGAGATCGGCCAACCGCCCGGGGTCGTCGATGTTCATCACCACGACCTTGAGCTCTTCGCTGAGGGTTTCGCTGGCGTCGATGATCTTCATGAAGTTATTGGCCACGCCCCGCATGTAGGCCAGGGTGCGGGAATCGTCCTGGATGTCCTCCTCGATCAGTTCGACGCTGGCCAGCATGTAGGGATCGGTTTCCAGGAACTTCTTGATCCGGCAGCGGGCGATCCCCTGCCCCAGCAGCCTCATGCTGCCGTCGGGGAAGCGCAGCATCTTCTGGATCTTGACCGCCGTGCCGACCCGGTAGATGAGGTCGGGATCGTCGATGTCCTCCGCTTCATCTTCGTCGATGTCGCGCTGGGAGAAAGCACCCAGGATCTTGTGGCCAGCCAGGCAGTCGTCGGCCAGCTTGACCAGATTGGCGTCACTCAGAACCAGGGGCACCATCATGGCCGGAAAAATCACGGCCTCGCTGATGGGCAGAATGGGCATTTCCTGAGGCAGCAGGATTTCCCCCGTATGATCCAGCTCCATGAGATCCTGGTCGTTGTCCGCCATGTAGCTCCAGCTCCTTCGTCTGATGAGGGCGCCGCGGGCGCCGTTCCTGTTCTCTCAGAGCGTTCCGGATATCTCAACGCGTTCCGGATATCTCAACGCGTTCCGGATATCTCAACGATTGATGGCAATTTGCCGTCTGTCCCCCGACCCGCCGGTCCCCTTGGCGAACGTCACGTAGAGAAATCCGTTCATGTACTTGGCTGCGGCGCTGGCAGGGTCGACCGGAACCGTGATCGCCACGCGCCGGACAAAAGGCCCGACGTTGATTTCCATGTTGTGGAAATGCTTCTTGCCCGGCACCGCGGATTCCCGGCGGATTCCCCGGATGACCAGGCTCTTCTCGTCGGCCAGGACTTCGATCTGGGCCGGGTCCATCCCCGCCAGGTCGACCTGGACGATAAATTCGCCGTCGGTCTCGTAGGCGTCCATGGCGGGCCGCCAGCACATCTCGTTTTCCCCGGGAATGACCCCGCCCTTCTGGGCGTAGGAGGTCACCAGGATCTCGAAGATCTCCTCCAGGTCGCCTGTCTTGTCCCGTCTACTCATTTTCGCCTCTATCGATGGCCTGAACGGTAATACTTGAATGGGGGCTATGCTACTGCGCAGGACCGTGACCGTCAACCAAACCCCTTCTCCGACGGGGACCGCCCCTCGCCGGGACCGTACCATTGGGCACCCAATCCGCTGAGCAGATCCTCGCTGGCCAGACCCAGACCATGACCGGAAGGCCCACGGCAGCGTCTCATGGCCTCCGCCAGACGCCTGTCGGCCTCGTCCGCCCAAAAAAGATGCCCCTGCGGCGGGGCCGTCGCCGTCGGGGTTTCGGCGCCCAGCTCCAGTCCCAACACACCCTTGCGCCGGACAGGCAGCCGGGACCAGAGGGTGTCGATCAGACCGAGCCAGGATTTCCAACCGGCGTGATCGCGACCCCGCAGGTAAGCCTCATCGGGCCGTCCCTCGGGTCGGAAAGCCGTCAGGCGCCACCTCCCGCCGCCGACGGGGCCACCCGGACAAATGGTCAGTGCCCGCACGGCCAAGCCTCGGAGCATGGCGGCTGTCACCGATTCGGACAAGGCCGGGCGCGCCAGGCGAAGGCCGACCACCAGGACAAGGGACCCGCGATTCGGCCCTGTTCCCTTTTCCCAATCCAGGTGCGAAACTCCCTGGCGTCCCCAGGCTTCGTCGGCCAGGCGGGTGGCACCGACGCCGAATACCGACCGCAACAGAGCCGGCGGCACCACCTGGAGATCACCCAGCGTCCGTACCCCCAGGTGGATGAGCCGATGGACGAACGAGCTCTGCCCAGGTAGGAATTTTATGGGGAAAGGAGAGAGGAAAACGGATACTTGGTCGGGCACGACGCCCAGAATTCCGCCCCCGGCCCGGGCCGCCGTCAGGGAGGCCAGCCGAGCCGCCAATCGCGTGGGAGCCGCTCCGCCACCCAGTATTCCAGCGGCGCCCCTGGCCAGGGAACCGATCCGGGCGGCCCCATCCAATCCAGGTCCGTACAGTCGGTCCGTCCCGCTCAGGTCCAGGAAGGCGCCCGATGAAGCCAGTTCCCAGGAAGGCGTGGTGCGGCGGCAAAAATCGGCCAGAGCCTGGCCCGGTTCCGAGGCACTCTCCCGGCCTGGTTCGCAGTCCACCCGCAGGTGCAGGATATAGGGCCGGGCCATCTGTGCTTTCCTCGGACAATCAGGAAAACCGGCGCAGGACCCCGATGACCACACCCTGGACCTGCACCCGGTCTTCCGGGAGCATAAGAACCGGCACGGCGGGATTGGCGGGTTGCAACCGCACCTGGGCGCCTTCCCGGAAATACTGTTTGACGGTGACGGAATCCCCGTCCACCAGGGCGATGATGGTTTCCCCGTTGCGGGCCGTTTCACGGGCCTCGACAACCACGGTATCCCCGTCACGGATCTGTTCCTCGATCATGGAATCGCCCCGCACTCGCAAGGCAAAGGTCCGGCCCTTGCCCAGCCATTCCTCGGGCAGGTTGATATCCTCCTGGTCGTCCAGGGCTTCGATAGGCAGGCCCGCCGCGACGGTCCCCAGCAGGGGAATCCGCGCCATGCCTCGCGGGCCATCGCCCCTCCCAACGACCTCCAGGTCCCGGCTGGCGTTCCGGCGGCCTCTTTCCAGATAACCCTTGTCCACCAGATTGCTGATGTGTTTATGGACGGTGGCCACGGAAGAGAGCCCGAATTTTCCCCCGATCTCCTGCAGGGTAGGGGCATACCCCCGGTTGTCGGTGTACTCGGAAATGTAGGCGAGAATTTCCGCCTGTCTCGGAGTCAGTCCCATTTATCGCCTCCTGCGAAAGTGACCACGGCGGGCCGGTCAAGTGTCGACAACCGTTTCAGTGTCGACAACCGTTTCAGTGTCGGACAACCATTTCAGTGTCGACAACCGTTTGACCACACATTAGACGAAAAATTAGCGAAAGTCCAGCGAAAATTAAGGAAAAACGGGGCCCATGAGGAGGGAGCATCGGCGGATCATTTTTTGGCCCGACCAGCCCTGGCCATAACGGCAGCTTCGGGGACCCTGGATCCGGCAGCCAGCAGGCGCACCACTTCCGAATGATTGGGCAGACCCCGTCGACCGCCCCAGTCACGGCACTTGAGTCCCGCCACGGCGCATCCCCATTCCAGGCAGGAGGCGAAACCGAGCCCACCGGCCAGGGCGAAGGCGTATCCGGCGTGGAAGGCATCTCCCGCGCCGGTGGTGTCCTGGACCGGAACGTCGAAGGCCGCCACCGGCAACGGTTGGTCATCCTGCAGGCCGAGGACTCCTTCTCCGCCGAAGGTCATGGCCACCCGAAGGGGGCCCAGGTCCCTCAGGGCACGCAGCGCCTCCAGGGGAGACTCGCAGCCTGTCAGTTCAGGAGCGAAATTCCGGGAACTGACCACATCGGTGCAGACTGCCGCCAATTCGTGGGATCCACTTCGGACGGATCCGGCGTCCATCACCACCGGCAGACCCCGCTCGCGTGCGTACCGGGCCAGGCGTAACGATAGCTCG
This sequence comes from uncultured bacterium, assembly GCA_965363725.1. Lineage (GTDB taxonomy): Bacteria > Krumholzibacteriota > Krumholzibacteriia > LZORAL124-64-63 > LZORAL124-64-63 > JAGLCY01. The sequence continues at coordinate 57,315 of CBDTUS010000001.1, forward strand.
ATCTCATGGCCGTCGGTGTAGAGCAGATCGATTCCATCCAGCACCCGTGGTTCGGCCAGCTTGGCATCCAGATGAGGCACGTCACCGCGAGACCAGAAAATGGTGCGCTGGGCCAGGGCTTCATCCACCAGTGAGACGGCCTTGGGACTCTCATGCCCCACCAGGGTCGGACAAAGGGAAAGATCCACCCCGGCTTCTTCGAGTTCGCCACGCTGAAGCCGGCCAGGCAGATCGTCGGTCAAGGGGGTCATCAGGCACACCTCGGCACCCAGCCGCGAGAGCGCCACGGCGGCCGTCGCAGCGGGCCCGCCTCCGCCCATGACGATCGGGCCGGCGGCAACCTTTTCGTCCGGGACCGGGTACCCGTCCACCGGCACGATCACGTCGAAAGCATTGTAGCCCACGACCAGAATGCGAGGTACCGTAGAAGCAGCATCGGTGACCACGAAACCCTCCTTGTCCGTCTGGATGGCACCATGATAGGGTGACTCGAGCTGAAGAAACCCCGGGCGCTTCGCCCCCACCGGAAGAGGACGAGATGGGCACCTGTCTTTTCTGCGACATAGCCGCGGGCAACATACCATGCACCGAAGTCCACAACGACGAAAACTTCCTGGCCTTCCGGGACATCGACCCCAAGGCCCCCACCCATATCCTGGTCATCCCCCGCCGTCATGTCACCGGCCTTGCGGCCTTGACCGAAAGGGACGAGGTCATGGCCGGCGGCCTGATCATGACCGCGACGAAAATCGCAGCCGACGAGGGGTTGGCCGAAGGGGGATACCGATTTGTCATCAATGACGGCAATGACGGCGGCCAGTCGGTGGGGCATCTGCACCTGCATATCCTGGGGGGCCGCGCCCTCGGCTGGCCCCCGGGTTGACTTTCCAGCAGGATAAAAAAAACCCGGCCACAGCCGAGTCCATTGCCAATCGTCCATCATCAGCCGGACCACCTGGTCAACGCACGCACGCCCTGATTCCGAAATACTTGACCCCGGCTACCTGAACGGCGATGGAGAAAAATCTACCCTTCCGGATGTATAGTCCGAAAGGTTGGCACCCTGGAGAATGTTACGAATGGCGCGCACGGCCCGGCGTTCATCCAGATGGATGGGCTCAAGGCGATTCATGGCTCCAACACCACCGGCAACCAGCATGAGGTACTCGGAGTTGGCACACTCCGCATGGGCCAGCAGGCCCAGGGTGTGTCCAAGCTCATGCAGAGCGACCCCCTGGATCTCCTCGGGCAGATCCAGCGCCGCATCGGTATTGATCCAGACCTGCATCTTTTCGGGAATGACCTCCCCCAGATCGTCACCGGGACCGTTGGGTAACAGCTGGGAAACCAGGCCGTAATTCTGGGACCTCCATTCAAACAGGAACACGATATTGGCGGCCTCCTCATCGACAGTCCTGACGAAATAGTCGGTCTCGCTGATCCCCAACAGCGACGCATCCATGCTCATGCGATTGTTCCAGAATTCCATGGCGGCCAGACAGTTCGCTTCAAGGTCGGTTCCCGCGTCGTTCAACCCGGGGGGAATGAACACCGAGACGGGAAACTCGGCCCATGAATACAGACGTGATTTGTCAGGCGCGCCCTCCACTTCCTTGTTCCGGGTCATGTCGCGCAGGTACTCCAGAAAAGACCCTCCCCAGCAGGGATACCCCAGGCCATGCTGAGTGATCAGGGTGATGTCGATGTTGGTGGTATCGTCAGCGATGGAGACAGGGTCCGTCACGAAATCGTACCAGGACGGCGATGAGGTCCCCACCCGGACCACGTCGATGCTACGGAAGGGCTGGTCGAAGAGGAAGGAACCGCTGCCGTCGGTGTTGGCCGAACGGACCGGTCCGCTTGTATTCACGATGATCCCCAGCAGCGGTTGGCCCATGTCGTCGCGGACAAGTCCGCCGAGGTACCAGGGGTAGGTGATGTCGTGATGCGTGCTGGAGGTCAAGGGCGACAATTGCTGCCGGTCATCCCGTACCCGCACGGCGAACCAGGCCCGCACCCCGGGGCGCATCCCGTGTTCCGCCTCCGTGAAGACCTCTTCGTAGGTTAGGCTGCTGGGTACATGCGTGACGTTGGCCAGAATGGTCGCCTGGCCCCAGTTGGCCTGGTTGATTCCGCCGTCGTAGCTCACGGCCACCTGGTATTCGAGGAGCGGGAAGGTGGCGTTGTTGACCCGGCCCCAACTCACCTTGACATCCGCAACCTGTTCCCCGGCCTCCGCACTAACCAGGGGCACCTCGGGGGGTAGCACCGAGACATCTTCCAGCACGTCGATGACCCAGTAGTAGGTGTCCCGCACGGCGCCGGCGAAAGCGCCCACCTTGAGGGTATCGGGCCCCACGGCCGCCGGGACGAAGTTGAAGGTCGTTTCGCGGCCGACCACAGCACCTTGCCGGTACCAGGTCACGTCCAGGGTGGCGGCCGATGAGCTCCCCACCGAGAAATCCATGGTCTGACTGAGTCGGATCGACTGCCCCTGTCCAAGCGGGGAAAAGGTGATGGTCAGGGGCGGATCGGTCTCCCCGCCGGGATCGGTGCTGCTGGAGCACCCCGCCTGCATCAGGGCCAGGCCCACGACGGCACACCATACCGTCAGCAAGAAGCTGAAGCCGGTCCGGACCTGTCGGGTGGGAATGGGTTTCTGGTCAGGATTCATGTTCCCTCAATTTACGAAACAATGGGGATAAGGACAACACCCGGGACAGGGTTGATTCGGTGGTCAGGGTCCTGATTTGTATTTCCGGTCCTCCGGCGCGATCCACCATTCGGCCAGATTGTTGACGGGTGACAGGAGATGGGGCCTTACGTCCCGCAGCCTCGACCGGATGCCCACCAGGTTTTCCGGGTAAAAGAGGTAGGCCGCCGGTGGATCGTCCGCCAACAGTTCCTGGATTTCCAACCAGATCGGGAGGGCCCGGGCACGGTCGCTGATCCCCAGTGCCACAGACAACAGGGAGTCCACTCCCACATGGGCGTAATGCCCGTAGTTGAACTCATCGATCGCCGTCGATCTGACGTACCCGGAAGGATCCCCGTGGAGATTGGCGTTGAGGCGTCCAAAGTAGGAATCGAACCGCCCGGCCCGCAACCGGTCAAGACCCGCCGCCAGTTCCATGGCCAGGATGGTGACGTCGATCCCGACATCCTTGAGGTTTTCCCTCAGGATCACTGACCCGTTCTCCCGGACGGGGTCCCCCTGTTTGGTCAGGATTTCGAACCGGAAAGGCACCCCCTCCCGGTCGAGAATCCCGTCACCATCGGTGTCGGCCCACCCGGCGGACGCCAGCAACCTGCGGGCCTCGTCCGAATCGAAGGGATCGGGTTCCAGGGACGGGTGATGGTTCCAGAGAGCGGGAGGCACGGGCCCCTTGGCCGGCGTCCCGTATCCCAGCAGAAGGGTGGATACCATCCGCCGGCGGTCGATGGCCAGCGACAGGGCAAGTCTCACCTCTGCTGCGGCAAACAGCGGGTTCCGAAAATTCCATTGAAGGTAATAGAACTGGCGCCCCCCGGTGGAGGCAATGCGGACCTGGCCGTTTTTTTCCAACCGACGGGCCGCATCCGGTGGCACATGGTCCACGAGATCCACCTCCCCCGTTTCCAGGGCCACGAGCCGCGCGCTCTCTTCTGGCAGGATCCGAAAAACAACCCGGTCCAACCAGGCGGGCGGGCCGGAATACATGGGATTCCGCACCAGGGACAGGGACCGGTTGTAGTTCCATTCCTCCAGCTGGAACTCCCCGGAGGAGAGGGGCCGGTGATTCAGGTCCCAGCTGCGTACCTCGGCCGGATCGAGATCCCGCGTCAGGTGGCCGGGCAAAATGTGATGCCAGGTGCGTTGAATAGGGTCGGGCTGTGGACGAACCAGATCATAGCGCACGGTCGCCGAGTCCAGGGCCACCGCGCTCACCACGTCCCGGAAAAAGCCCCGGCGTGGGCTGGCCACGGCAGGATTCTTGAAAAGATGGAAGGAACGAACCACATCATCCGCGGACAAAGGTTGTCCATCGGACCACCGCCACGGGTGCAAATGATAGGTCACCGACAGACCATCGGGCGCGATTTCCCAGCGTGAGGCAATCCGGGGATGGTAGGAGAGGTCATCCCCCATTTCCGCCAGACCGTCATGGATCTCCGCGTACACCATGCCGGCGTTGGCAGAGGTGTAGAGAAGCGGATTGAGGACACCCGGATCAGAAGAAAGGGCAATCACGGCCGTGCCACCGGGCACCGGCCCGGTTCCCTGAGCGGCGGCGCCCTGATCGGTTCCGGGAGGCTCGTCCGTACAACCGGCCACCCAAACGCAGACGACAAGCACCAGGGCCACTCCTACTTTCGCGAAGTGAGCCCTCTCCCGCTTTGCGAAAACTTTCACCTATGGTCTCCTCGACGGGGATCCCAGGGATGGCCGGAACGAAGAAAAATCATGAACCGGAAAGCCAAGGCGCAGCCCCCGCAGGAGCTGCGCCTAAACATACCGAGGCCGTCGAAGGGCGTCAATGACGCTACTTGACCAGGGTCATTTTCTGAACCGTCGTTTCACCGGCGTTCCGGGCCCGCATGAAATACATCCCGCTGGCCTGTGCCCGACCGCCATCATCCTTGCCGTCCCAGACCAAGTCATGCCAGCCCGAAGAAATGCCACCGGTGTGCAGACGCCGCACCATCCGGCCCATGACATCGTAGACGCCCAGCTCCAGATCCGAAGCCTGGGGAATGTAGAGCCGGACCGTGGTCGAAGGGTTGAACGGATTGGGATACACCGACTCGACCGTGAAGTTGGCCAAGGGCACATCCTCCGGATCATCCACGGCGTTGGTGAAGCCGGGGACCAGTACTCCATCCCGAAGGATGTTGCCCGCATAGGTGGGCCAGGGCACGTCGCGTTTGTCGTAGGCAAACGGCATGTCCCAGACGTGGATGAGGAAATCCCAACCGCCGAAGACGATGTCCACGTCCCAGTCCTGGTCGATGTCGGTGATCACCGCCGAAGGCATCAAGGGGCCGGTCAGCGTGATGGGAAATCCGTCCACCAGGGTCCCGTCAGCATGGTAGGCATACAGGTTGTAGGGCGCGCTTTCGTCCCCGCCGCCGATGCCGTGGATGATGTCCGGTGAATGATCGCCGTCGATGTCACCGATGACCGGGCTGCCTTCACTGCTGCCCGGCACGACCACCGGCCAGCCGGGTAGCACCTGCCCGGACGTGCCGCCGACATAGTCTGTATCCACCACCACGATCCGGCCGACCAGCCCGGACTGGATCGGCGTATAGACGATCTCCAGCATGCCGTCGCCGTCCAGGTCACCGAGGCCGGGGCTGCTCACCCAGCCTTCCACCGAGGTATAGGGCAGGAAGACCGGAAAACCCGGATAGTCGGTCCCGTCCTCCTGCACGGCATAGAGGTATTGGTTGCCGTCGGAGAACACGATTTCCATCTGCCCGTTGTTGTCCAGATCACCCAGGCAGGGGTTCACGCTGATGGGCCCGTTGGCGATATAGGGGAAACCGTCGATATCGACCCCGTTGAAATCGATGGCCATCAGGCGTTTGACGCCTGTACCATCGCTGATGGTGCCGAAAATGATGTCCTTGCTGCCGTTGCCGTCGAGGTCATACAGGGCCGGACCGGAACGGGACCATTCCCACTGGGCGCCGAGGCGCTGATAGAGCACACCGTTGGTTGCGGGGTTGTCGTCTCCGTCCCTGACCTCGGTGCCGTCGGCATTCCAGGCATAGATGACACCGTTGAGGGTGAGCACGACCACTTCCGGGTCGCCGTCACCATCGATGTCGCCCACCGCGGGCGGCGACCAGTTCCAGTTGGTTCCCTGCTGGGTGGTGGACGGAACCTGGGGCCAGCCGGGGACTTCCGTCCCCTCCTTGGTGAAAGCGTGGATCTGAATGGACGGGGCCCGTTCCGAGACGATCATCTCCGCACCCGCAACCCCATCCAGATCGGCCAGGGTTACCCCGGCCGGCTGGAGGTTGGTCCCGGACGGGAAATTGGTCATGACCCCCAGGGTCTGGGAATCACCGTCGCCGTCCATGAGCTCGAGTCCATCGTGATGGAAGACGTAAACCTGCGAACTGGCCAGAACGATTTCATGATCCCCGTCGCCGTCGATATCCCCCACGGCCAGGTGACTGCTGGTCTCATTGGCAAACGGGACCGGGAAATTGAGGAGCTCGGCGGGAGCCGTCGACTGGGTGACCACCGCAGAAAAATCGCTGGGGACACGCGCCGAATCGACCGCCGCGATCTTGTAGTAGTACCGTGTGAGCTGGTCGAGATTGTCATCCCGGTAATACGAAGTCCCGGCGATTACATCCTGGTTGACCTGGACGAACGGCCCGCCCATATCCAGGCTGCGAAACACGTTGTAGCCGTAACGATCCGCGCTGGCGGAGGGGTCCCAGGACAGGGCGATGACATCGGCCCCCAGCGAGGTGTCGGTAATGATGTTCTCCGGCGGAACCGGGCGCCAGGGCGAGAACTCATGCCGGATGGACCGGCCGTAATTGTCCACCAGGTCGAAGTGGCAGTCCCCGAAACCAACCACGTTGGAAAGCGAAAGGGACAGCGTCACGCTGCCCGGAGCCTCATCCATGAGCGCGATGTTGGACCAGGTGGTCACGGTGTCGACCAGGACCACATTGGGTTCGTCGGTCCTCAGATAACCCGTAACTCCGTCGGCCAAACCGGCTCCGTAGTTTTTCACCCGGGCGGTGATGCGGATCCTCTCCCCGTTCTCGAGGATACCGTCCCCGTCCCCGTAGGTCTGATCTTCCCAATCCATGGTGACCACTTCAAATTTCGGAGCCTGCACCACGACCGACCACTGCGAGACGTAGTGGTCCGGCCCGTCGGCAACATCCACCTGGAACGTGATTTCCTTGGCGTCGGAGATTCCCGGACTGAAATAGACAAGGTAGGGGCTGTTCGCCGTAGCGGTGCTCCCGGCGGACATGGCCCCGATGGTGGCGGTGTCAGTCAGAATGGTGACCGTGGTGTCACTGCACGCCAATACGGCGGTCAGGCTGCCGGTGCCGTCGCCGCCAGTCTCCAGGAGCTCGGCCGTCAATGCGACGACCTCGCCCGCTTCCACGGTGAAGTTGCCGTTGCCGATGCTTCCGGCCGTACCGTCGTCATTGACGACCATGGAACGGGCCGCAACAAAAGCCTGCTCCGAGGTGATCGGAATAGAAGCTTCATACTTGTGCAGGTTCTTACCCGTGACGATCAGGGTAGCGTCACCGGTGGTGGTGGGCAGGAAATCAAGACTCACCTTTCCGAGGGCGTCGGTCTGGCCGAAGACATGACTCTCGCCGTCCTTGGCGAGGCAGACCAGGGCTTCATCAACCGGGGAGCCGCCCACCGTCACGGTGAAATCCAGGGTCTGGGGACCCAGTTCCAAGCCGGTGGGGCCGGCCAGGCCGACGGGCCGGGGCGATCCGGTCCAGAGGGGCAGCGTGGGATCGCCCAACAGGGTGTAGTTGAGGAACGTCCAGCGGTCCACGTAGTTGGCATTGGTCAGGGCGATGTAGGGCAATCGGCTAAGAGCAATCAACCTGCCGACCCTCATCTCGTTGGTGCAGTAGAGCAGTCGGAAGAATTCCTGCTGGTAGTTGTTCGAGTTGTTGGGGAAGGCCGCGCGGGCCGAGCCCACCGAACAGATGGAACCCCCGTTGGGATTCTGGACAAAGCGCTCCAACAGGCAGGAGTTGTCGAAGGCCCCGGAGGCGCAGTTCAGGGCATAGATCATGAAAAGGTTGTCGCCGTTGGTGAGCTGGTCGGCGTCGGTGGTGAAGAAGTTGGCGTCGGCCACAGACATGTTGAAATAATACCCGTGGCCGATCTGGTTGAAGATGCCGTAGCGTCCCGTGTTGAGGGTGTCGATCAACGCCGCCCTGCTCAGTTGGGTATCCCAGGGAAAGAGGGTGTCCGTCTGGTACATCCTCGTGAATTCCATGTCCGTGCAGGGAATGATGTTGTCGTTCACCTGCTGGTCGGCGTACTGGGCGCCGTCCAGGATGATGTAATCGCCCGCGGGATAGTCGGAGGGAAACAGAACCTCGGCCGCGAAGAGGGCGCGATTGGCCCAGTCGGCGGTGACATCCGCTTCCTCGTAGGTCATGACCTTGCCGACGAACACCGCCGCGGCATCGGGATCACTGACGGCGGCCCTTCCGATGTAGACCTCTTCGGCAAAATCTACTAGATCCCCCGGATCGGGGTTGACCGCGGGTTGACCGAAGTTGGCGTCGCCGTCCGCGTTCCAGTTGCCGTCCAGACAGGCGAAATACAGATCCGCCGGGATGGAGGTGTAGCCGTTGGTCGGGTAGAAGGAGTTGTCGATGTATCGGGGGGGCAGGATGTCGGAATCGCCGCCCATCAGGACGTAGTCGATCCCCCACTTCTGGTAGGCGTCCAGGATATACATCCGCAGTGTTTCCTGAATGTCCGCACCGTTGCGGTAGTTGGCCGCGATGTATTCCCGGGTGGCCACCACACTGGGGAGGCCCTGGGCCGTCTTGAAGTCCGCCAGGATCTGGAATTCATCCTTCATGGCTTCGTTGGTGATGATCAGGAAGGTCACCCCGCTGCCTTTGAGGCTCGGGTTCACGGTCGGCACGAAGGCGGCGGACTTGGCCTCGACGACCTGGCCGTGCTCGCGGTTGTAACCGGATATCTCTCCGGGATTGGCCACCAACGAGGCCAGGATCTGCTCGTTCATTTCGGCTTCACCGGGCACCAGACGCTGGCGCACGGCCACCGACACGTTGGCCGAAGATCCCTCTTCCAACCTCACCGCAAAACGGTCGAGGAATTCCAGCTCAGTGCCCTGGTCCGTCCGGGTCTCCCGGACGGGATAGACGCTCACGGTAATGAGACGATAGCCACGCCAGACGTGACTGCCGGTATACTCTCCCCAGGCCACGGGAAAGGTCTCGCCGGTGCGGGACATACTGGTGGCGGTCACCATTTCACCGCCATCGGTGTACAGGGGTGACGCCAGAGCCACCGGGCCGCTAGGGAACTCCTTGTGGGTTTCCAGCGGTTCGATCCAGACATCTTCAACGCGGGTCCCCAGTGGAACCAGCAAAAGCAGGTCCCGGGCGGGAAGCTTGGCCAATCCCGGCTGGGCCAGGACGCGGGTATCGGGAAGCACCGGGAAGAGAGCACCCTCGGCATCGGCTTCCCAGGCGAGGTCCCCAGCCTGGAAGGCGCTTTCCAGGATCACCCTGCCGGAAGTGGCCGCCACAACGGGCGCCACGATCATGACATTGGCCACCAGAGCGGCCAGGATCATGACTTGCAGGACAAGGGGGAAAGGGCAAACAGTCGGACGCAGGTGGCGAACTCCGATATCAGACATGGGGGGCCTCCAGATCGGTCGGCAAACGCGGCGAGGGCGAATCCCGTCGCAGCCGGCGCAATTAAGAAACGGTGGCGAGGATCTGAACAGCTCTGAATTTTCGGAACTTTCGGAACCTCAGGGTCAATGTCAAAGTTGTCATATCGTCCCGGCGGCAGAGAAGCTGGACCGACCGGAAATGTTGTGCGATAGCCTGGCTGTCGGAGAGACCTCCCAAAAACTAACTTTGTGACCCTGGCATGGAACCAAAACATGAAACGCACGACCCAACCAAGTTCGGAACGACAGGTTCTGAACAGGTTGCGACCGGATTCCAAGAATTACAATACCACAAAGCCCCCGTTGGGTCAATGGCACAAATGGCCTCTTCATTTCCCACAAAATGACTTGATCCATCCAATTTGTGCCGATCTGGACAAGCCCCAGTCCGGCCAGAATTTGATCAACTGGTAGACAAGTGCTTGCTAAGGAAAGAGATCGATGGACGATTGACCGGGCACGGCAACCAGAACCGTTCCATTCGCAAGGGGCTCCGTTCCTTTCTGGGCAGCCGCCAGAGCCACGGCCTCGGCCGGAACCGGCACCACCTTCCGGGACCTTGTGGCGTTGCGGACCACCACGACCCCTCCCCGGACAACCCAACTGGTCCCCCCCCGTGACAACTGGGCAATTTCGTGATCCGTCACAAACAGAGGAGCAGGTTTGAAGTTCCCGACGATTTCCTCGAGATATCGATCGAGGGCCGACTGCCCCGAGGCGACGACCCGCCGATCGGCATGGGCGAAATTCACCCGGTGGCTTTCCACGATCGCGGGTTCCCCCGCAGCCCAGGCCCGCCTGGTGGCCGCGACACAATCGGCGACCACGGCTGCCGGGTCAACCGCCTGCACGGGTTCCAGCCGGCAATTCCGTTCCAGATAGGTCCGGCCCGGATGCCGCAGGCGGTCCCAGTGGCGCACCACATATTTGACGAGGCGCCCCACCTTGCCCGTCCCCCACGACGGATTGATCTGTTCCCTTTTTCCCTGAATCACGGTCAGTTTCCGCCCGGCCCACATGTCTTCGATCCCAGCGTCCCAATGATAGTCCGGGGCCATCACCGACCCCACGGTACGGCCGAAGAGATTTTGAAAAACGGCCAAAGAATGGTCCAGTTCCCGCTGCAGATCCTGCGGCGAGCGCCAGGCCCCCAGCTCCTTGGCGCGCTCGCTGCCGGGAAATAGCATGATGCCACGGCCGGTGACTTGGCGCGCCAGGTCGTCGGACAACGCGTCGCGTTTTCTTAGATCGGGATCGTAGTGCCAGGCGGCATGGAATTCCGGATACCACACACCGCTGCGGATTCCTTCACCGACAGCTGCCCAGAGATCCGGTCGGGCATAGGCGGGCGGCAGGTCAGGCAGGTCGAAACGGGCCCAGTTTCCCTCGGAATAGTCCAGGGATGACACCACATAATTCGGCTGCACCACGGCGGGATGCCCGTCCCGGCCGCGATGGCGGGCCAGCACCTCGAACAGCCCCTTCACCATGGCCCCGTCTTCAAGCGTCGACAGCCAGTACACTTCGGGGAAGCGGCCCGTGTCCAACCGGGTTCGGTCCAGGCCGTCCCAGGCCTCGGGGCCGGGCACGAAACCGGGAAGTCCCCAGTCATCGCTTTCGATGGCCACCGCCCGCAAAGGCTCCCAGTCCACCGCGCTTCGGGGCCCACCGAAGAGGAAGGCCGCGGCCAGCAGGCCGCCGCCAACCAGGACGATCAGCAAGGGAACGGTTTGTATGCGCATCAGGTGGAAGATCCTTCCGCTGGGACCAGGGACCGGGCCCACCAGTATCTGCCGGGATCCAGGCCGTCACGGGCAATGTTGGCCATCAAACGTCCGGGTTCACCGTCGGGATGCCCCCCCTGCCCCAGAAAATCCAGCACGGCAGCGGGGTCCAGGCGATACCGGTTGCGGGCCGTGCCCCATTCCCAGGGGATATCGAATCCGGACGCGGCGCACAGGGCCTGGAATTTTTTCAATGCCAGCAACGGTCCCCGCGAACCAGGCGCCAAGTGCAACAGGAATCCCTGCAGATCCCGGTAGTGGGCTGCGGCCGCCGGCTGGCCGACCGGTTCATCCTCGAATATGAACAGGGAGCCCCCCGGTTTCAACAACTCATGCCAACGGATCAGGAAATCGAGGCTGCGGCACCGGGGCAGCAGGTGCCGCAGAAGATTGGCCGCCACCAGCAGGTCCAGCGACCGCGGTGCCACCGGGGGAGACAGGGCGTCACCCACCAAGTCGGCCACGGTTCCCCGGTCCGGTGGCACGTGATCCAACCCCCACCAGGTCACACCCAGGCCGGCCACCACTGCACGAAAATAGCCGTCGCCACAGCCCAGTTCGAGGACCCGGCCGGCCGAAGGTTCCAGGCAAAGAAGGGAATCAGTGAATATCGTCGGTAGGGGAGTGAATGACATCCGGATCTTCCTCCACCACCGTCTCGCTGCCGGAAGTGCCCTCCAGCAGGATACCCTTGGCGCGGGCCACCTTCTGCCTTTCGGCCTGAAGGTCGATGATATCGGCCACATCCTGGCCGACCTGGCTGGCGAGCTTGTCGAGGCGGTCGTCGAACCCCAGGGCGTAGAACAGTTCGGTGAAAAGATCCAGACCGTGCTTGCGGTTCTGCAGATGACGCAGGGCCCCCAGTTGGCCGGCCCACATCCAGACCCCCATGGCCGGCAGACCCAGCCAGGCCAGACCCAGGAAATCACTCAGGGCGAAAAGGGTGGTCCCGATGGTCACCAGCATGAGGCAGAACACCGCACCGGCGGGCGAAAAACCCAGGCGCAGCAGGCGATGGTGCAGATGGAAATCGTCGGCCAGGAAAATGGACGACCGGCGGCGATAGCGCCGGACGATGGTGGTCCCGGTGTCCCAGATGGGCACGATCATGGGCGCGATCATCACCGGCAGGCTGATAGGCGTCTTCTGGCTCAGGTTCAGCAACAGGCTGGCCAGGACCAGCCCCATCCACATGCTGCCCGAATCCCCCAGGAAAATTTTGCGCTTGCTGATGTTCCAGTAGAAGAAAGCCACCGTCGCGCCGCACAAGGTCGCGGCGAACAGGGTGGAGAACATGTCCCCCACGGCCAGGGAAATGACCATCAGGGCGATGGCCGCCACGATGCTGATGCCGCTGGCGAGGCCGTCGAGCCCATCGATCAGGTTCATGGAATTGATGAACCCCAGGTACCAGAAGAGGGTGAAGGGCCAGGCCCAGCCGCCCAGTTCGATGGTGCCCAAGAGCGGCAAGGTCACCACGTCAAGGCGCTGCCCGAAAAGCATCAGCCCCACGATGACGATGAGTTGCCCATAGAGCTTTTTCTCGGCGTGGATACCAAACCGGTCATCCCCGACCCCCAGGGCCAGGATGGCCACACCGGCCCCGATCAGGATGCCCAGCCAGGACCAGGGGAGCGATGTTCGCAGGATGACGTTTTCGAGAAAGAACAGGGCACAGAAGAAGGAAATGAAGATCGCCATGCCGCCGGTCCGGGGCACGGGCTCGCGGTGGGGACGCCGGTATCCGGGGTGATCGACGATTTCCGTCAGAAAACCCAGATTCCTGAAATGGGGTTGGACCAGCCACGACATCAGAAATGCCGCCGTGAATCCAAGTGTAGCAACAATCCCCAGGTCCACGATTCCTCCTTGAAGACGCCCTGTATCCAAATACTTACAATTTGTAGAGTAGAGGCAAATTACAGCATCAGGTCTTGGGGGGCAATGCTTTTTTGCCCGGTGGTGAATCGAGCAGGCGGCGGTAAACGGCGCAGGTGAGGTCCGCCGTCGTTTCCCAGGTCCATTCGCGGGCCCGCGGTGGGCCCTCCTCTGCAAGACGCGTTCTCAGGTCGCTGTCGAAGGCCAGTTGGACCAGGCCAGCGGCAATTTCCCGGGTGTTTTCGGGATCCACCAGGAGAGCTGCATCGCCGCCGACTTCCGCCGTGGCTCCGCTAACGGACGTCAGGACAGGCAAGGACGAGGCCATCGCTTCGAGGACCGGAAATCCGAATCCTTCATGCAGGGAAGGGAAAACCAGGGCCACCGCGCCCCTATACAGATCCCAAAGTCTTTCCGGCCCACAATAGTCCAGCACCTCCAGGCGGCCCTGTTTCTGCAGACCGGCCATCCTTGGCCGGAGCCGAGATTCCTTCCATCCCCGCCCCCCCGCCAGAATCAGTTTCGGGACCGATTCAGGGGCCGCCTGACGGACCGGCTCCGAAGCCAGAAAGGCCTCGTAGGCGTCCAGAAGCCGGGGCAGGTTCTTGCGAGGTTCCAGGGTGCCCACGAACAGGAAGTATCGCTGACCGGACTGGTCGCGCGGCGGTTCGTCACCCTCCATTCGCCGGACCGCCCACAGGGGCGTTCCGAAAGGTGTTACCTGGGTCTTTTCCCGGGCACGCGGGTAAAACACCTGGATGTCCCGGGCGGTCGCCCGGCTATTGGCGCAGAGAGCGTCTGCCCGATCCAGACTTCGCGGTACCAGCCAGCGGTAGTAGAGTAGGCGGGATTTTTCAATGGTGTCGGGATAACGCCGCCAGGCAAGATCGTGCACGGTGGCCACCACCGGGCAGGGGCAGCGCAGGGGAACGAGAAATTGCTGGCAGTGAAGGAGGTCCCCGCCCAGTCGCCTCACCAGGTCAGGTAGTTTCATCTGGGTGAACAGGGCCTTGCCCAGAACCCCCCGCCCAGCTTTGGGGCACTCGTGAATCTTCCAGCCGCAGCGGGCGTCCAGGTCGCCGAACAGGGAAGGTTCGGCTGCCAGAACAGTAAAATCGAACCCCCGGTCCCGGCCCGCCAGCGAAGCGCAGAGATCCAGGATGCTCCGCCCCGTCCCCGCGGGATTGGACCGGACCTGGAGGGCCTCGATGATCACATGGGGACGAGTGGTCATGTTTCGGTACCACCGGAATCGACTTCGGCCAGGGCAGCCAGCAGCAATCCCAAACCCACCCAGATGTGGGGCAGGTTGTACTGGGAAAAGGTCAGCAGCTGGAGCCAGACTCCGGCCACCGACAGGACGGAGGCGAGCAAGCAAAGGGCGATCCGGGCTTCACCGGGTTCCACCTGGGTGGCTCGCCGCCACCGGAGCCAGCGTCCCATCACGGCGCGTCCCAGACCCACACCCCATCCCACCAGCACGACAAATCCGACCAGCCCCGTTTCGCACAGGATCAGCAGGGGAAAATTGTTGACCACAGGCCAGGTGAATTGGCTCTGGAGCCCCAGGGGATCCACCAGCAGAGGGAAATGCCAACCGAACTGCCCCCAGCCGATGCCGACCACGGGGCTGAGCAGCCAGGCCCGCCAGCCCGCCTGCATGCTGTACAGGCGGGTCAGGTTCGACCAGTCCTGGCCGCTGAAGGTCTGGACCAGTCGGCGGAATGGGTAGAGCAAACCGTCCCATCCGGTAAGTACCCCCACCAATGGAACCACCACCGCCAGAGCCGCAGCAGCCAGGACAATCCTGCGAACCATCCTCATCTCGATGCCCAGAATCCCACGGGTCCCCGCCGGTCCCAGGACGAGTACCAGCGCCCCCAGAAGCAACCCCTGGCCCAGCAGACCCAGCCAGGCGCCCCGTGACCAGGTGGCCAAAAGCAGTAGCAGAAAGGCGGCGGCAATCCACCCGCGGCGGCGCGACGTCCAGACGGGAATCAGGGTCAGCGGAAGCAGAAAGAGCAGGAAATTTCCGAGGTACAGGGGTTCGCAAACCGTCCCCCGCAGGCGCGGGACCTGTCGGAAGGAGTCGGCCAGGTACAATTCCCCGGATCCGGACATGATGGAAGGGTTCGAAGTGAAGACCCCATCCAGCCAGGTGAAGGCGGCCGTGGGATGGTAGTAGGCCACTGCCTGAACCAGGCCGTAAGCCACCTGTATCAGTCCCCCGACCAGAAGCAATTTCAGGGTCCAGGACCATCGCTGGGGCCCTTTGGTCCACAGAACCACCCAGATCGTAAAACAAATCATGACGACAAGTTGAACAACCTGTTTAAGGTATCGCCCCAGGGTTGTGGCCAGGGTTTCGCCCACCGGGGCCAGCCAGAGCCCTCCCACGGAAACCAGGATAGCCAGGGCGATGGCGGCCGTTCCCACCAACTGCCAGGTTCTCAGCCCCGCTGGCCAGCCACTTCCGAAACTCCATTGCCGCCGTTGCGCTCTGTCGAGCCCCGCGCAAACCAGGGCCGCCGCAAGGAAAAACCAGGAAGGCTGAAGTCCCCCACCCCAGTCTCGGCCCGTGGCCAATCTCAGCAATCCCACGCCCACCCAGGGCAAAGTCACCAAGGCCAGGCCGTAGAAAATGGTCGCGCAGCGCAGCAACATCAGGGGCCGGACCTTTCACCCGTTTTCATCCGCACTCGCCGGAGCAGAACGATCACCAGCAGGGTCATGCCCGCCAGCAGGAGCAACCCCGACTTGAAATCATCGTTGGCGACAGCGGAATCCGTCGCCTGGCGCCGGTACCGGATCATGGCACCTCTGATTTCAAGTTCGCCCGCCGAAATTTCCAGTTCCAATCGACCGTCCGTCAGAACGATGGACTCGGACACAGGGTAGATACCATCGATCAGGACCAGGCGGCCACTGGTCCCCAAACCAGCCAACCCCGTAAGTGTCGGCACCCCCAGATCCTGTCGGGCGAACCGTTCCGGCTCAAGAGTATCGGGCAGGCTCAAGCGGCCCTCCGGCCATTCCAGCGTTTGGCGATGGGAGGATGGGTCCCGGCCGCGCACAAATACCTCCATGGAGTCCCAGGCGGCTTCTATCACCAGGTACCCCGGCTGATCCAGAATCTGGGCAGGTGATCCATCAGCCAGCGCCGGATTCCCTACCAAGCCGTCCATCATAAAAATCGCGCAGGCCAGAAGGCTTATCCCTCGCAGGAATCTCCTCCCGGCCTGGGAGCAATGTGCCGGTGATCTCACATCGGGCCCTCGCCGGTCAATTCCGACCCCACCCGTTTCCACAAAGACCCGCCCATACCTCCCGCCAAAAAACTGCCCGGCCGATTGTCGTCGCCGTTCACCAGATGGATTCGGACCGGCAGCTCGCCGCAGACCCGTCGGGCCAGGTCCGCGCATCGATCCAGGTCCACGTCGGCTGGGGCCTCATCCGGGATCGGAGCATCCCCCACCCCGGGACGCAGGGCCCGTGACCAGGCCTCGGGAAAAACCAGGATGGCCAGGCGGCCGGGATGCAGAATGTCCACCAAGCGCCCCAGGAAATAGCTCGTGTCCAGCTGGCTGACCTGGGAAGACAACAGGCACCAGACCAGCCCACCTTGCGCGATCCCCGAGTGGGGCAAGAAGCTCCTGACCGCGGCCCAGGATTCCAGATGGACCAGATCCGCCGCTACCAGGCAGCCCAGATGACGCCAGCGGACCTCGACGGGGGCAGGCAGGCCGTCGGAGTCGGCGGCCATTTCCCAGACTGTGCGGCCGATCTGATGATGAACATTCCGGAGACGGGAATTTTCATCCGGAGCCCCCAGATAGGAACGGGCCGACCAGAGGAGTCGGGAATCTTCCGCCAATTCCGCCGGGCCGTCATGGGCCATGGCCAATCCGGCTGCCGCAAAGGCGGAAACCGGCGCGTTGCCTGGCGTCGCCACCGCAAATTCCTGCACTGTGACGGGAGGGCGGCCGGTGGCCGGATCGGCATCCTGAAGGAACAGGTGGGCGATCGAGGAAATATGGTGGGGCCGTCGCGTGACGGCCCCGGGTTCGGGCTGTGTCATATTCCACTTGCTTTCGCCGGGGCGGCCGGTCGATCAGGCGACGACCACCAGGCTGTTGGCTCCGCCGAACTCGTTGGCGACGGTCTGGTTGTTATGGGGATCCGGCAGCCACGCGCCGTCGACGATGAAACGGTACTGGTGCTCCCCACGGCTCAGATCGAGATGACATTCCCACAGTCCGTCTTCCCGCTGGTTCAGGGGCAGTCCCTTGGTCGACCAGTCGCAGAACGTCCCGGTGACACGAACCGTCCGTGCCTGCGGGAAGTCGGCTTCGAATCTCACCCCGGTCTGCGATACGGCGGGGCCGTGCAACAGGGACGACCAGTGGTCCAGGGCCACGACTTCCAGTTCGACCTCCTGGTCGAGGATTTCCCGCGCCAGGTGGTGAAAATCAAAGGCGCCCCGGCTGTCCGGATCCAGCGCCGCGACCGGCATCCCGGCGGCGGCGGCCTCCTTCACCCGCACCGTGTGGTGCACGACGGTCTCGAGGAGTTCCTCTCTGTACAGATCCTCCAATTCCTCCATGAGACCGCGGACAAAAAGGGGCCGGGTGTCGAAATTCGACATCAGCACGTGCGTCACCACGTCGTGCCCCTTCGTTTCCCGTAGAATGGCCAGGGTTTCCCGCAACTTGCCCACCGCCTGCAGGCTGTAGCTGCTGGGGTCCACCGGGATGATGACCTCGCCGCAGGCCAGCAGGGCGTTGAAGGTCAGCAGGCTCACGGCGGGCGGACAGTCAATCAGAACGTAGTCGTAGGGCAGTGAACTGCGTCGCAGGTTGTGGCGCAGGCGCAATTCCTTTTCCGGTTCCCGGGCCAGGGTCATTTCCACGGCACTCAGTTCGATACCGGCGGGGACCACGTGCAGGTCGCCGCTTACTTCCAGGCAGGCATCTTCGACGAGAATGTCACTGGTCAGGTAGAGATCGCGGGTGCCGAGGGTGAAATCCTGTTCCTGGATTCCGCAGGCAAGGGTGGCGTGACCCTGGGGATCGTTGTCGATGAGAAGGACTTTTTTTTCGAGCTGGGCCAGTGCTGAGGCAAGGTTGGTGGCGGTGGTGGTCTTACCGCATCCGCCTTTCTGGTTGGCCAAGGCAACGACTCTCATATCGAATCCTTTCGATTATGAATCGTAGAGCGCAACCTCCCGGAATGCCGGTCCGGGTTTGTGCCGGATGACTCCGGGTCCTCCCGGAGCTCCCTGTGTTTTCCTACCAGCGAACACGAACGGGTCCTCCGGTCCGCAGTCCGCTCCTGTCACCATACCCGCCTCACAAGGCCTGTCAACAGGTTTAAAGGGAATCCAGGTGGGGTTCAGGCGGAAACCGGCCCTCCCAGCCACAGAAAGACCCCGACCCCCACGACCACACCCCCGGCCACTTCCCCCCAGGTGTGTCCCATGAGTTCGCGCAGTCGTTCACCAGGGACTTTTTTACCGGCCAGCGCGCTGTCCATGAGGTCGTTGAGCACTTCGGCCTGTTTGCCGATCTCCTGCCGCAATCCGGTCGCTTCGAAAATGACGAACAGGCTGAAGATCAACACCAGACTGAAAATGGAGGAATCAAACCCCTCGGCGCGTCCGATGGCCAGCGTCAGGGTGGTCACCGTCGAGGTGTGGGAACTGGGCATGCCGCCGTTGTCAAACAGCAGGGACGGCCGGAAGCGCCTCTGGGACACCAGTTCGATGACCACCTTGGCCGCCTGGGCGACGAGGCCGCTGATCAGGGCCAGGATTCCGGGATGGATCATCGGCGGCGGACCTTTCCTTGTCCGGGTGGGTACCAAGGCTGGAAATCGCGGCCAAACCGGCCGGTAGGGGCTCCACTTTAGCAGAAATCGCAACCCGTTCAACGTGCAACTTGTCAATTCCGGTCTCTTCTACCATTTTATTTGGTTCTTGGGGTGATCCGGAAAACGTCCGGCTCCCGTGAGGTCTGTTTGCCATGTCTGTCCACCATTCGGAGGAAGTCGACAATGTTCAAGTTTTTGCGTTCCCAGGCCAAGATCTTCTATTGGGTGATCGCGGCCACCTTCATCCTGTTTCTATTCCTCGGCGGCATGACCGGCAGAGGCTGCCAGGCTCCCGGCAGCAAACAATTCGAAGCGGGTGTGATCGGGACCGTCAACGGAGACAAGATCTCCGTCCAGCAGTACGACTATGCCATCCGCCAGCAGCGTGCCCAGGCGCGGCAGCAGGCCCAGAACCGGGACCTGAACGCCAACCAGGAAGCGGCCATCGTGCAGCAGGCCTGGGACTCACTCGTCCAGGCCACCATTTTCCAGCAGGCCATCGATGAAATGGGGATCACCGTTTCCGATGAAGAGGTGCTGGCAGTTTTCGAAAATTCCCCGCCCCCGGTGCTGCTCGCCCAGTATCGTGACGAAGCCGGGAACGTGGACATCGAGCGCTACTACGCCGACCTGCAGAACCCGGCCGTCGACTGGTCACAGCAGGAGGCCTACATCCGCGCCGTTTTGCCCATGCAGAAACTGACGGAAACCATTTCCGCCGGCGCGGTGGTCACCGACGAGGAAATCCGCGAGGAGTTCATCCGCCAGAGCGGCCGGGCCATGGCCGAATACCTCGGGGTTCCGTTTGCCGACCTCGAGGCCGACTACGAGCCCACCGGGGAAGAGATCAGCGCCTGGTACCTGTCCCACACCGAGGACTTCCAGGGACCGGCCAAAGGCAACTGCCAGCTGATCAAGTTCGCTAAGGAACCAAGCGACCAGGATTTCGAGGAAATCCGTGAATTCCTCCTGGAGATCCGCGAAGAAATCGTGTCCGGGCAAAAGGAATTCGGCGCCGCGGCCCTCGAATACAGCGACGACCAGTCCAGTGCGGTCCAGAGCGGAGACCTGGGAGTCTTCGACCGCAACCGCATGGTCGCCGAATTTACCGAGGCCGCTTTCAACCTGCCCGTCGGCGAGGTCAGCCAGCCGGTCAGGACCAAGTTCGGCTTCCACCTGATCGAGGTCCTGAGCCAGTCCATCGACGAGGACACCGGCGAGGTCTACGAGATCAACGCCCGACACATCCTGCTGAGGGTCACCCCCGGTCCGGACACCCTGGACCTGCTGCGCGACGCGGCGGATGACTTCCGCAGCCGGGTCGACGGCTCCTCCTTCGTGACCACCGCCGAAGCCGAAGCCATGGACCTGGTCACCCCTCAGGTGTTCAACCAGGGCCGCGACATCCCCGGTTTGGCCCTGTCGTTGGCCGGATCCAACTGGGTTTTCGCCGCCGAGCCCGGCCAGGTGAGTCACCTGTTCGAAAACCGGGACAACATCTATGTTATCCTGGCCGGAGAGGTCACACCCGCCGGTGTCGCCCCCCTCGAGGAAGTGACCAGCCGGGTCAGTCTGGCCGTCAAGAAGGACCGCCAGCGGGACGCCGCCCGGGGCAAGTTGAGCCCCGCGGTGGGCGAGATCCAGATGGGTCGGTCCATGTCCGAAGCCGCCGAGAACGCCGGGCTGATGTTCGCCGTCACCGACACCTTCACCGTCAACGCCAACATCCCCGAGGTCGGTTACGGGACGGACTTCAACAAGTCCGCCATCA
>CBDTUS010000002.1:0-61217 GCA_965363725.1 uncultured bacterium
AAATCCTCGGTGATCGGCACGGTGGCCGGATCGCCATAAACCGTGGCCGAGGAACTGAACACCAGGTTGAAGCACCCGTGCTTCTGCATCGCCTTCAACAGCTCGACCGTGCCGACGATGTTGTTCTCGTAGTAGCGCAGGGGAATCTCGCCGCTTTCACCCACGGCCTTGAGCCCCGCGAAGTGGATCACGGCATCGAAGCGGCCCGCGGCGAAGACCTGGTCCAGGGCCGGACCGTCGCAGATGTCGACCTCGTGAAAGGTGAGTTCCCGTCCCGCCAGTTCCTGCACCCTCTGAAGGCTTTCTTCACAGGAATTGTCCAGGTTGTCGACGACCACCACCTCGAAACCGGCGTTCAACAGCTCGAGGCAGGTATGGCTGCCGATGTAACCGGCTCCCCCGGTCACCAGAATCGTTTGCGGCATGGACGAATCTCCCCGGATTGATGGTTCGGTTGATTCATAACCGCAAGCACCTGATTTCGCAACATCTGGGGCGCCCGAAAAACCGCCGAGGCTAAGCCCGGCCCACCGCGTAGGCCGACAGCGCCGCCATGTTGACGATCTCCGTTACCGTCGACTGGGTCGACACCACGTTGATCGGTTGCTTCAGTCCGATCAGCAGGGGCCCGATGACTTCCCGCTGGCCCAGGTAACCCACCAGCTTGTAAGCGATGTTGCCGCTCTGCATGTCCGGAAAGACCAGGACATTCGCCTGCCCTTTGACTTGGCAGTCCGGTACGGACTTTTCACATTCGCCCGGCAGGATGGCCACGTCGGCGTGCATTTCCCCGTCCACCTTCAGGTCGGGATGCTCCGCGTTGAGGATGCGGACGGCCTCGCGGACCTTCCGGCTTTCGGGACGGTCGTTGTCCCCGAAGTTGGAAAACGACAGCATGCCCACCACCGGATCGAGATTGAAATGGCGGGCGACGGATGCCGCCATCAGGGCGATCTCGGCCAGCAGCCGGCTGTCGGGATTGAAGTTC
This sequence comes from uncultured bacterium, assembly GCA_965363725.1. Lineage (GTDB taxonomy): Bacteria > Krumholzibacteriota > Krumholzibacteriia > LZORAL124-64-63 > LZORAL124-64-63 > JAGLCY01. The sequence continues at coordinate 989 of CBDTUS010000002.1, forward strand.
ACCGTGGTGTCGGCGAAGATGTAGACCTTGTCTTCCACCAGCAGCACGTGCATGCCGACTACCCGGCTGACGCCCAGGCGCATCTCGGCCAGGGTCAGAATCCAGCGCAGCGAGTCCACGTACGACCGATTCGCGCCGCAGACCATGCCTTCGGCTTCGCCCGATCGCAGCATCATCACGCCGTGATGGATGGGACGCTGCACCATGCGCCAGGCCTTGCGGTAGTTGTATCCCTTGCGCGCCCGCTCCTGGAAAAGCATCTGCGCCATCGATTCCAGGTTGGGGCAGCTGGCGGGATTCTTGAGGGTCACCCCTTTGAGGTTGAACCCGATCTCCTCCGCCTTGGCCCGGATTTTCTCCTGGTCACCCAGCAGAATGGGCCGGCAGTAGCCTTCGTCCATGGCGATGCGGCAGGCTTCCAGCACGCGATCGTTCTCCCCTTCGGCAAAAACGATTTTCCGTGGCTGGGCCTTGGCCTTGGAGCGGATGGTGTGCATGACCATCAGGCTCTTGTTGTGCTTCTGCTCGAGAGATTCCCGGTAGGCATCCCAGTCGGTGATCGGATCCCGCGCTACCCCGGTATCACATCCGGCCTTGGCCACCGCCGACGCCACCACGGCCAGCACCCGGCTGTCGAAGGGTTTGGGAATGATGTACTCCGGCCCGAACTCGAAATGTTCCCCGCCATAGGCGGCAGCGACCTCGGCGGGCACCGAACGACGAGTCAGTTCGGCCAAGGCGTCGGCCGCGGCGATCTTCATCTCCTCGTTGATGGCCCGGGCCTTGATGTCCAGAGCGCCGCGGAAGATGAACGGGAACCCCAGCACATTGTTGACCTGGTTGGGGAAGTCGCTGCGGCCGGTGGCCATGATGACGTCGGGGCGGGCTTCCCGGGCGTCCTCGTAGGTGATTTCCGGATCGGGATTGGCCATGGCGAAAACGATGGGCTTGTCGGCCATCGACCGGACCATGTCCTTGCTCACCAGACCGGCCACCGAGCACCCCAGGAACAGGTCGGCGCCCTCCATGGCCTCGGCCAGAGTGCGCTTGTGGGTGTCGTTGGCGAAGTACTCCTTGTACTCGTTCATTCCCTCGGTGCGTCCCCGGTAACAGACCCCCTTGCTGTCGGCGAGCAGGAAATTTTCCCGGGGCACCCCCATCGACTCGATGAGCTTGGCACAGGCGATGGCAGCCGCCCCCGCGCCCGAGACCACCACCTTCATCTTGGCCAGTTCCTTGCCCTGCAGCTGGGCCGCGTTGATCAGGCCGGCCGCTGCGATGATGGCCGTACCGTGCTGGTCGTCGTGGAACACCGGGATGTTCATGGTCTCCCGCAGCCGCCGCTCGACCTCGAAGCACTCGGGGGCCTTGATGTCCTCGAGGTTGATGCCGCCCACGGTCGGCTCCAGCAGCTGGCAGAACTTGACGATCTCATCGACCTCTTCGGTGTCTATCTCGATGTCGAACACATCCACGTGGCCGAAGCGTTTGAACAGGACGCCTTTGCCTTCCATGACCGGTTTGCCGGCCAGGGCACCGATGTTGCCCAGACCGAGAACGGCGCTGCCGTTGGAGACCACCGCCACCAGGTTGCCCTTGTTGGTATAGAGGTAGGCGTCGGATGGATTGGCTTCGATGGCCTTGCAGGGAATGGCCACCCCGGGCGAGTAGGCCAGCGAAAGGTCACGTGCGGTCAGGCAGGGTTTGGTGGGGACGACTTCCGTCTTTCCCGGGCGGCCTTTGCGGTGATAATCCAGCGCGTCCTGATCCCTGAAAGCCATGACATCGATCCTTTCATTCGAACCCGATAAGGCATATCCTCCACATGGCAAGTGTCGGACAGCGGGCGGGGAAAGTCCAGTTTTACAAAATCTGGATAACCCACTATTACGGAGTGAGTTATGGATCAGGTACTGAATATTTTGGCCAGCTTGAAAACCGCGATATGGACCGCGGCCCTGGTCGTCGGGGTCATCGTGATCCTGGGAATCCTGAACCGCTACCTGCAACGCAACTCGGCGGAGATGACCGGGCGCCGCTTCCGCAACCAGCTGATCATGACCGGCGCCCTTTTCATCGGACTGCTCACCATTATTCTGGGACTGCCCATCGAGACAACCACCCGCGGCCAGTTGCTGACCCTGATCGGGATCATCCTCTCCATAGGCATCTCCTTGAGTTCGTCCACCATCCTGAGCAACGCCATGGCCGGCATCATGCTCAAAACCGTGCGGAATTTCCATTCGGGGGATTTCGTGACCGTCGAGGATTATTTCGGGCGCGTCACCGAACGCGGCCTTTTCCACACCGAGATCCAGACCCCGGACCGCGACCTCGTCACCCTGCCCAACATTTACCTGGCCTCTAATCCCGTGACAGTGATCCGTTCGTCCGGAACCATAGTCAGCGCCACCGTCTCGTTGGGTTACGACCTTCCCCAGACCACGATCAAGAAGCTGCTGCTCCAGGCCGCCGAGAGCATCGAACTGCAGGACCCCTTCGTCCAGGTGCTGGAGCTAGGGGATTTTTCCGTCCTGTACCGGGTGGCCGGCCTCCTGCAGGAACCCAAAAAGCTCCTGGCCTTCCGGTCCCGCCTGCGGTCGGCCATCCTGGAAACCATGCACCAGGGCGGCGTGGAAATCGTATCCCCCCATTTCCGGAATATCCGCCAATTCGAACCCCAAAAAGCCTTCATTCCGGCACCGGTCCGCACCCCGAAGGAAAAGACGACTGATGCCGCCCCGGTCGACGTGGTGTTCGACAAGGCCGAGGTCGCCGAATCCCTGACCGCCCTCAAAAAGGAGCGGGAGGAAGTGGACGGACTGCTGAAGGAAGCCCGTCAGGCCGGCAAGGATGCCAAGGAGGAGGAGGAGAAACAGCAGGCGGACCAACAGGTGGCCGAACTCGAAGCCAGGAAAGAAAAACTCGTCGCCGACATCAACGAGACCCAGGAGAAGGGCAAGGAACAGGACACCTGATCGATCGGCCGCCCCGCTCTTCAATATCCCGATCGCGCCCACGCCACCAGCAGGCTCCGGTCCTCATCCGCCAGATCCGCCTCCGGATGCCCCCACACGTAGCTGCGCAGGGGCATGGTCCGGTCTGTCAGCTGCTTTTCGATGTCGCGCAGATACAACCCGCGGGTCTCCAGGTCGAACAAAGGCCACTGGGAAAAGTTCAGGTCGGCACGTCCGGTGTCCACGTGCCGCACCAGCCACCAGGAAATCGGGGCGACGCGGCTATACCAGGGCCAATTCGTTTCGTGGGAATGACAGTCGTAGCAGGCCCGCTTCAGGATATCCTTGACCGCTGCGGGCGCCACCAGATCGGCCTCCACCTCGGGGTTGGTTCGGTGAACGGGAACCAGTTGGATCAGCAGGAACAGCGCCGCCAGGACGGCGGCGCCGATCAGAAACCTGCGGTTCGAGAAAAGATCCAAGACTACCCTGCCAGCTATTTGTCGAATTGTGCGAGGATCTCCCGCGCCTGTTCGCTTTCCGGATCCAGTTCCAAGGCTTTCTTCGCACTGGCGATGGCCCCATCCTTGTCCCCCTTGAAGATCAAGACCTTGCTTTTCATGATGTGGGTGGTCACGTCTTCGGGATCCATCTCCACGCCCAGGTCCAGGACCTGGACGGCGCCATCCATGTCGCCTTGCCCCTGGGCCAGGGCTTCGGCCAAACTGGTCAATACCATCGGACTGAAATCATAGGAACCGGAACCGTAATATTGCTCGCGCAGCTCGCGGTACCGGGCGATGCCGATTTCCACGCCGTTCTCCTCGATGGTGTCGAGCAGGACGTCGTTCAGGGTCCGGGGGTCTTCCAGCCCCCGATGGCAGGTGATGCAACGCACCCGGCCGCCGCCCTCGCCGACCGCCGCCGGCAGCAGTTCGCTGTTGATGGTGCGGGTCATCGCCATCATTCCCCGGGCAGCCTCCTTGTGATCGAGCTCGTCACTGGCCCAATCGATGCTGTCGAATTCTCCGGGCTCCCTCTGGATGTGGCAGAACGTGCATCTTACTCCCAGGGACGTGGAGAAATCACGCATGGTTCCCAACAGCTGGCGCTTACCGATGTCCTGGGGGAAGACTTTCAGATTGGTGAAGGTGTCGGGGATTTCTGCCATGGCCTGGACGGGACACAAAACCAGAAGAAGAGCAATTAGCACCCAACCGGGAACTGAAAAGCGAAGGGACCGATTGATAGTCATGACAGCTCCATCGGGTTGAACGGGTTCGGAATGACTCGATTTCACTATTAGACATGAAAACCGGAATTTCCTTTCCGGTCAAGGCGCCCGAGTGACTCCTCCAAAAAAACCGGGGAAAAAAATCCGAATCATGATAGCCTGAAGGCCTCAGTGACCCCGGTCTACCTGACTTTAATGGAGGAAACTCATGACCGAATTTAATCGGCACCGCGTTTGGGGAGGAACCCTGCTTGTCGCCGCCCTGGTCCTTGCCCTGTCGGCTTCGGCCGGGCTGGCCCAGACCGACCCCCAGAACGCTCCCCAGGTCGAGGACAACGACCAGCAGGAGGTGGCCCAAACGACGCCTCCCCCGCCGCCGCCTCAAGCCAAACCCAAACAAGATGCCGGCCCCTTCGCCAAAGGCAAGGTCAGGGTCGGTTTTTTTGGCGGTGCGGGTAACACCTGGGGCCAGACCTATCTGATTCTTGGCGGTGGCATCGGCTATTTCCTGATGAACGGGTTCGAAGTCGGATTCGATGCCGAAGGTTGGCTCCTGCAGTCCCCGACCTTCTGGAAACTGACCCCCCAGGTCCGCTACGTGGTGTGGCAGATGAACCCCGTCCGGCCCTATGTGGGCGCATTCTGGCGTAAGACACTGGTCAGTAGCGGCATCGAGGACTACACCTCCTGGGGCGGCCGCGCCGGCATCGCCTACCGCAAGGGCGGCAGCTACCTCGCCGTGGGCGCCGTGTACGAGAAGTTCAACGACTACACCGGATTCGGGGACGACTACGTGATCTATCCCGAAATCGCTTTCTGGATCTCTTTCTAGCCGGCAACACGGAAAGGCCGCCATGCCTGGGGATCTTCGCAACGCCGCCATCCGGGTCCTGATGATGCCCCGGGACACCAACCATCACGGCACCATTTTCGGGGGCGTGATCCTCAGCTATATCGATCAGGCCGGAGCGGTGGGTGCAATCCGACGCGGCTGCCGCCAGGTGGTCACCGTGGCCATGGACCAGGTCGTCTTTCACCAGCCTGTGCAGGTGGGCGACCTGGTCAGCTTCTACGCCGACGTCGTCAAGGTGGGCCGTACCTCGCTCGAGGTGCTGGTCACCGTGGAAGCCACCCGGCGGACCGACGGTGAAGTGGTCGCCGTGACCCAGGCCGAAGTCACCTACGTCAATGTGGATACCGCCGGCAAACCCGTTCCTGTTCCCGCATCCGACTGATACCCCTCTGTTTCGGGGTGAAGTTCCCCCATTTGCAACAAATCCCATCCCTGCTGTAGGTTTTGAAAACTCATAGTTAATTAGTAGCAATTAGTTGCAAACAATAAGGTTATCTATAGTTTTTTTCGTTTTTCCCTTGCGTTTTCCCTACCCTGGACGAAAATTAACTTAGTTAACATTCAACGAGGTTAAATATGGATCAATTGGACAAAACCCTCAGCGAAAACATCAGGATCATGGCCCAGGTCGTCGCTGACATCTGCCAGCGCAACACCCGTAAAATGGCCAGCCCCATCCACCTGACCGCCAACCAGTTCACGATCCTGAGAGTCCTGGCCTGCGAGGGCGAATATCAGACCGGCGACCTGGCCCGGCTGCTGGACATCAGCAGCGCCGCCATCAGCAAGAACATCACCCGACTGGTGAAACTCGGGTTGGTTTCCCGTAAAGCGAAACCCGAGGATCGCCGCAGCCTGGATATCGTTCTGCTCAAGAACGGGCGGAACATCGTCCGGGAATTCGACCGGATCCTCGCCGAAAAACAGAAACACGTGATGGACAGGCTCTCCCACCAGGAAAAGGAGGCCCTGCTCTCCCTGGTGCAGAAGGTCATCAACTACACCGTCGCCGAGGAACAGGACATGGACCTGATCTGCCTGCAGTGCGGAGGCAACTGCGGGGACAACTGCGTGATCGAATCCTGCAGCGGCCTGTGCGCCCTGCAGGATAAAAAATAGCCCCAGGCCAATCCGCCGGGGCGAAACATGGGTGTTCGGACACACGGGTCCGGACAAGGAGATCCTAGGAGGACAACATCATGGTCAGCCGTCGGGATTTTTTCAAAATCACCGGAACGGCCGCGGGCACCGCGGCCCTGACCGCGGTCGGGGCCGAGGCCTCGGGACCGCCGCACGATCTCGATCCGGACAGGTTCGGGGTATTGACGGACACCACCCTGTGCATCGGCTGCCGCCGCTGTGAATGGGCCTGCGCCGAGCAGAACGACCTTCCCCACGGCAGCTTGGATTCCTTTGGCGACACCAGCGTGTTCGAGGAAATGCGCCGTCCCCACCGCGACGCCTACACCGTGGTGAACCGGTACTCGCCACCCGCGGGTTCGGACAAGCCCCTGGACGTCAAGGTGCAGTGCCTGCACTGCGAGCACCCGGCCTGCGTTTCGGCCTGCATCGTGGCCGCGCTGGAAAAATCGCCCCAGGGCCCGGTGATCTACGATCCCTGGAAATGCATCGGCTGCCGGTACTGCATGATCGCCTGCCCATTCCAGATTCCGGCCTATGAATACGATGATCCGCTGACGCCCAAGGTCATGAAGTGCACGATGTGCGCCGAGCGGACCCTGGAGGAGGGCCGTCCCCCGGCCTGCGTGGAGATGTGCCCCCCCGAAGCCCTGGTTTTCGGCCGCCGGTCCGAACTGTTGGAACTAGCACACAACCGGATGGCGGAAAACCCCGGACGCTATCACCCCGAAGTCATCGGTGAGCACATTGCCGGCGGCACCTCGTGGCTGATGCTCTCGGACCGCCCGCCCACCGAGATCGGCATCCCCGACCTGCCGGACGAAAGCCCGGCCGTCATCACCGAAACCATCCAGCATGGGATCTTCAAGGGTTTTTCCGGTCCCCTGATGCTGTTCGGGGTGCTGGGCATCCTGATGAAATCGTCCAGCGACAGGCGCAAGGAAAAGGAGGAAGACGATGTCTGAATCCCTGCACCGAGGCGGCGCCGCCGTCCTCAACGGGCCGACCGATACCACACCCCCGGCAACGGCCGACGCGGGTAAAAACGGTGGCCATGATCATCATGAAGCCTTGCCCCTGGCAGGTCGGTCGGCAGTTCCCTTCTGGACTCCCGGGGTGGTAGTCGTGGCGGTCCTGGCCGCCTGCGGGCTGGCAGTTCTCGCCGCCCGGCTCGTCTTCGGGCTCGAGGCGGTGACCAACTTCGACGACCAGTTCCCCTGGGGGATCTGGATCGGTATCGATGTGGCCTCCGGCGTGGCCCTGGCCGCCGGCGGTTTCACCATGGCCTTCATCGCCCACGTCCTGAACAACGAACGATACCACGTCCTGGTCCGGCCGGCCCTGCTCACCGCGGCCATCGGCTACACGTTCGTCGGACTCGGGGTGGCCATCGACCTGGGCCGTTACTACAGCATCTGGCACGTGATGATGCCCTCGATGTGGCAGGGCAACAGCGTCCTGTTCGAGGTCGGCATGTGCGTCATGATCTATCTGACGGTGCTTTATATCGAGTTTCTGCCCATCGTGTGCGAGCGGTTCATCGGCCGGGTGAACCTGCCGGGCGTGCTCGGCAAACTGAACGGCTTCATCGACGGCCTGCTGCGATTCCTGGACCGGACCCTGGGCAGGTTCATGAGCTTCTTTATCATCACCGGCGTGGTGTTGTCCTGCGCCCACCAGTCCTCGCTGGGTTCCCTGATGGCCATCGCTCCCAGCAAACTGTACCCCCTGTGGCACACCCCGGTGCTGCCGCTCCTGTTTCTGCTTTCGGCCTTTTCGGTGGGGCTGTCCATGGCCATATTCGAATCGATTCTCGCCTCGCGGTCCTTCAAGCGGCCGATCGAAATGCACGTGCTCAGTCCGCTTGCACGGATGATCCCCCTGCTACTGGTCCTCTATTTCGCGGCCAAGGTCATCGACCTGATCAACCGCGACGCCTGGCCGCTGCTGTTCCAGGCCAACGTGCGCGCGGTCATGTTCTGGATCGAGTTGGGCGTGGGCGTGATTCTCCCGACCTTCCTGTTCCTCAGCCATCGCCTTCGAAGACGGCCCGGTTGGCTGTTCGCCTCGGCAGCCATGGTCGTATTCGGGGTGGTGCTCAACCGGTTCAATGTCTTCGTCACCGGCTACACCCCGCCTTACGCCACCGAGAGGTACTTTCCCGCCTGGACGGAGGTCATGCTCACCGTGGGCATGATCTCGCTCATGGTGCTGCTCTACCGGATCTGGGTGTTTGTCTTCCCCGTCCTTCCCGCCGAGGAGGAGGTCGAACATGCGTAACGTATCATTAATTCCGATGATGGCTCTCGGACTGCTCATGACGGCCATCGCCACCGGAGGCCTCGCCCAGATCGTGGACCCCACTCACCCGGAGGACCACAGGGACACCCACAAACCCGACCGGGTCAAAGCTTGCGGGAGCTGCCACACCTGCCAGACTCCTACTTCCGACAACCCATGTCTGGTGGATTGTCCCCGCCACGGTGGCCATTTCTATGGCGAGCACCAGGCGGACGAAGGGCCCGAGATCGTCATCATCGACCAGCTGGCGGACCTCTACCGCCCGGTGGTTTTTGCCCACCGCCTCCATGCGGACATGTCCTACATGAGCGGGGGGTGCGAGAACTGTCATCATTACTCGGAGCAGTCCGGGACCATTCCCCCCTGCCGCGAGTGTCACGACGAGACCAAGGGTCCGGTCAGCCTGAACCAGCCGGCCCTCAAGGGTGCCTATCACCGGCAATGCATGAACTGTCACATGGACTGGAGTCACGAAAGTGCCTGTGGGTTCTGTCATGAACAGGTTCACGAAGGCATGGGTTCGGCGGTGGCCGACACCACCGACATCGTGGGGATTCCCCATCCCAAGATCGAGGCGGTTCCATCCTACACCTACGAGACGAGCTATGACCAGGGGGCCATGGTCACCTTCCATCACGACCAGCACGTGGACATGTTCGGGCTCAATTGCGTGGACTGCCACCGGGGTGACAGCTGCGGCCGTTGCCATGATCCCGGCAAGGCTCAGCAGCAGAGGCTGGATCACGTCACCACCTGCTGCGCCTGCCACGGGGAACGGGACTGCGACTTCTGCCATTCCCCGTTCGCCCAGCCCCAGTTCGAGCACACCCGGACCGCGGGATGGTCCCTGAAACCCTACCACACCGATGTCGCCTGCAACACCTGCCACGGGTCGCCCCAAGATTTCCGGACCCCTTCTGACAGATGCGCGTCATGCCACATCCACTGGGCGGCCGGTGCCTTCGATCACAGTGTCACTGGGCTGACCCTTAGCGAAGATCACCTGGATCTGGATTGCAGCGACTGTCACCTGGATATGAATTTCAGCAACCGACCGGGCTGTGAAGACTGCCACGATGAACCCCTGTCCCCCCAAAGATTGCCAGGGACCAGGATGTAGGGACCAAGCGAAAGGGGCGGCCGACCGGCCGCCCCTTTTTCCTGATGGATATTATGCTAGTCGGAAATGCCCGGACCGAAGCTGGCGTGCCGGGTCCAAGTGCGCCCGTCGTCGTGGCATTGGTCGCAGGTGGAATGCGAGCCCACACCCCCCACATGGCAGTCCCTGCAATCGCCCTCCGCATGGACCTCGTCGAGCACCACCCCGGTGACCCCGTGGTTGAAATGCTTTTCGTCCCAGCCCTCGAAATGGCAGGTCACACAACGAGGGTCGTTGGCCGTGTATTTCCCGCGCGTGTGATGGCAGTCGTTGCACTGCAGGACCTTGTGGTAGGGCTGCAATTCCCAGCCGACCTCGGCGTGGTCGAACAGGTCACGGGAATTGCGGCCGTGACACTGCTCGCAACCCTGGTCCTCCTCATGGCACTGATAGCATGTATCATGAAGATCGATATCGCTGATCAGCCCCAGCGGATGGGACTCGATACCGTGGACATGGCAACTGCTGCAGGTTTCGTCCCGGTGGCAGACGCTGCAATCCCGGTCGTAGAGATTCACGTGATTGCTGTGGTGGAACGGCACCTTGTCGCCGTCGTCGTAATCGGTTTCGAAAATGATCAAATCCTTGACGGCCAGGGCCGGCTGATGGGCGGCATGGGGCAGGCTCGCCATCTCGGCGTCGGTCATCCCCCCCACCTTCTTGCGGTGGCAGAATTCGCAGTGGGTTTCGTTGTCCCATTCGGTATGACAGCTCAGGCATTGGCGATGATAAGCCGCCTTCAGGCCAGGTTCGACCTTGCCGTGCATGCTTTCCGGAAGGTGACATTCCTTGCAGGCGGGGTGGCCGGCCGAGGGGGGCATGAAGTGGTGGCATTCCACACATCCCTTGGACATCGCGCTCATCTGGGCATGGATTTCGTGATTGAAATAGACGGGATCGTAGACCTTCTCCATTTCATCCATGACCATGATCTTCTGGCCCGGTAGCCCCCCGTGGCCTAGCGCCCCCTGCGACCGCTGGCAGAATTGTTTGCTGAGGCACAGATCATCCCTGGTGGGAAATTCACAGGTGTGGCAAAGAGTACAAACCGTATTCTCACCGGAGGTGGGGACGTAGTCCTCGTAGGCATGAGTCGGCGAACCGCAGGCCAAGAGGCCAACCCCGATCATCAAGCCTAGGACCCACCGTTTTGGTGAACGGACAAGCTCCGGGTTGCTGAAAATTCGCATGTCTAATCCTTTCGGGGCGGCTTCTTGTGACCTTTTTTCGGGGATTCGAGGGTTTTCGTGAATATCACGAACAACACGAAGTAGAGAAGGACCACCATGTATTCCAGGCCTTTGGTGGCAAAAATATCGACGAATGTATATTCATCCATGACTTCACCTTTCGGTGGGAGTGGCCCAGTCCGCAGGCCCCTCCGTTGCGAAATCCTAGTGGTCCATATCCCGCGCCCAGGCGGGAGGATCACCCAGCACTGGCATCCGGTTGACGATCCAGCGCAAGGCCCAGATCTCCAGGCAAATGATGGTCGCGGTGACCCAGTATTCCGCCCAGTGGGGAATGTAGGGGGTTTCCGCGAACCAGTTGAAGGCGATGACCGAGATATTGATCCGGTTCAGGATGACTCCGACCAGGGTCAAAGAGGCGGCCACCTTGACCAGTTTCACGTTTTCCGTTTGGACCGCCCGATAGAACAGATTGAGAGGCACCAGCACGAAACCGATGACTTCGACCAGGAACCAGGCGCCCCACCCCGTCAGCAGCAGACCCCACTGCTGGCCATGGATCACTACCAGCACCTTCAGGAAGAAATAGACGAACATGGCCCCGGCGCAGATCTTGCCCAGCCCGATCGTGATGTCGTCGTGGCGATGGTGCAGATCCTTGCCCACCCGGGAGGCGAAGACCTTGTGGCTGATGGAACCTTCGACAATCACCATGGACAGCCCGGCAAATACGCTGGAGACCAGGAAAAGCACCGGAATAAATTCGGTATACCACAGGGGATGGATCTTGCTTTCCGCCATCAGGAACAAGGCGCCCAGCCCCGACTGGTGCAGGGTCGACAGGGTGATCCCGAATATCACCGAAGCGATGGTCAGGCCCCCGACGATTTTCCGCAGCCTCTTCATGCCCAGCCATTCGGCCACCGCGGGTGAAAACTCGATGAATTCCGCCGCCATGTAGAGCATGAAGTGCCAGGCCACCAGGAACAGCACCGAACTGACCCCGAAGTTGTTGCCGATGATGGGATTGATGATGTTCCAGGGGCGGCCCAGATCCAGCATCAGGGCCCCCGCGTAAAACAGGTAGGCCAGGAAGCCGTTCAGGACCACCGATCTGACGATGACGTGATAGCGCTGGCGCCCGAGAATGTAGACGATGAAGGTCATCACGTAGGCCCCACCCGCCAAGGCCACGCCGGTGACGACATCGAACCCGATCCAGATGCCCCAGGGGTTATCCTGGTCCAGGTTGGTGATGGCGCCGATACCATAGATGAAGCGGATCGCGATCAGGACCAATCCGACCGCCACGATGATCGATGAAATCACGTTGAAGGGAGTGAGCAGCTTCCCCTTGGGCTTCAGTTCGCCCAGCATGAAACTCAGAAAATCCCCCACGCTGCCGATGCGGGGTGGCTCAGGCTCCATGGATTCGACCTCGATAGGGACGACCCGTGGAGCACTGGAAGCCTGGGATTCACTCATGATTCATCTCCAGGGTTGTCGATTTCCGCGATCTGATCTTCTTCTTCCTCTTCGGTCTTGATGTAGCGCATGCCGTTCAGGAACGCCGGCCACAGGAGAAACACTACCGGGACCGCGTAGAGGAATTCCTGAGTCAGGGCGGGGACTGGTTCATGGCTCAGGTCATTCCGGAATCCGATCTCGTCGAAGGGCACGGCGGAGAGATAGATCCAGCTCGTACCCCCCACCTCGTCCTGCCCGTAGATGTGATCCTCGTACCTGTCGGGGTGGTCGGCGACACGGTTCTGGGCGATCCGCACCATTTCCCGGCGGGTGCCGAACTCGAGGGCGTCGACCGGGCACGATTCGACACAGGCCGGAATGCCGCCCTCATCGAGACGTTCATGGCACAGGATGCATTTCTGGATCTTGGGATTCGCGCTGTGGTATTCGAACTTGGGCACCACGAAGGGACACGACACCATGCAGAAACGGCAGCCCATGCACTTGGACGCACGCCAGATGACCGGGCCATCTTCCGTCTTCCACATCGCCTGGGTCAGGCAGGCGGTCGAACAGGCCGCCTGATTGCAGTGCATGCACTGCTTCTTGACAAAAATCTCGCCCGCGTCGGTATCGAAACGGTTGACAACCGTCCACTGGTCAGGGGTCATATCCCGCCTACTGTCAAAGACCGATTTGTCCTTGTTGTCGGGGACGGGCAACCCGTTCTCGGTGGCGCAGGCCACCTCGCAATTACGACAGCCAATGCATCGCGTCGTATCGACGAGGACCGAAACGAATTCTTTACTTTCCAGAGCGGCCTCGGCTTTGCCTGCCGACGCCACGCCTACGGCCGAAGCTCCGGCGAGGCACAGGTTCTTGAGGAAATCCCTTCGTTCCATGAGAAGCCTCTCTAGTCGTCGACGATGATCTCGTCGGGTTTGATCTCCATGGCGATTTCGCCTCGCTTCTTCATGCCGTCGATCAGGACCGTCCGGATCAGGGCGCAGGCATCGACGATTCTTCGGTCCGCCGGACGGTAAAAGACCTTGTGTCCCTCTTTGCGGGCCAATACGAGATGCTTGCCTTTCAGGGCGCTCAAATGGCGGCTGACCGTGGAAAGGGGAGCGCCGAGGATTTCGGCCAGTTCACCAACGCTCAATTCTCTCTTGTCCAGACAAGCCATGATGGCCAGCCTCAAGGGGTTGGCTAGAACTCGGCAATGGGCGGCGTGGATTTCGAAGATTTCAAGGTTCCGGACTTTCATAAGCATGAACATGTGAAAGTTTTCAATCTTTGTCAATAATAAAACAGGATTGCATAATTATTTAACAATCTCTACTTTTTTGATGTGATTTCGGGAGGCCCCGGGCCTCCCGTATGTTATTTTATTTCAATTTATTAGAGAAGTAACCGGGTTCAGTGCAGGTACTTCACGCTGCAACCGTAAGGAGGTGTTTCGGCTGTTTTGATGGTTTTGCCCTCTGCGAGGGTTGCCAAAGCCACGGCCACGTAGTTCGTATCCCCCAGCTTGTCGGCCGAGCGGTTGTCGTCGATGGCCCCGTTGTAGGCGATCGTCCCGTCCGGAGTGATGATGAACATGTGGGGCGTGGTCTTAGCTCCATAGGCCCGGCCCACTTCGCCGGCTTCATCGATCAGCAACGGGAAGGGAATCTTGTATTCCTTGACCGCCTTCGCGTTTCTATCCAAGCCGTGCCCCTGCTTTCCCGGAGCATTGGAATTTATCGCCAGCCAAACCACGCCTTTTTCCTCCACCGCGGCGAAGGTTTCATTCATGGTCTGGTGGTTGGCGTGATGCTTCTTGATGAAGGGGCAGTCCGGGTTGAACCATTCCAGGACGACGGTGAAGCCCTCGTCCAGGTAGGCTTGCAGGGAATGCTCATTTCCTTCCGTGTCATTCAGCGTGAAACCCGGAGCTTCATCGCCGGGGGCCAATGCCGCCCCGGCCATGGTGGCGATGAGTAATACGGAGGAAAGGGACAGGATGGTCAAAGTCGTGCGCAGCATGGCAGCATCTTCCTTTATTTCTAGGGTGTGGCGGCCGCGAAGGGAACCGCCGGGAAATCGACACGGTAAACACGGGTATTCCCGCTTTCTTCTTCAACCGAGATCAACCCCCGCACGGGGCCCACGGTATCTCTTTTGGGGCGGAAGCGAAGGGTGAGGCTTTCGCCCCGGCCGTCGTTCAACAGGTCGACCAGCGGGCCGCAATCCCCCGTCGGCATGAACGTCAGACTCGCGGCTCCGGGATGGCTCAAGTGGAAGGTCGCGCCTTCCCAACCGGTCTCCAAGATCCCGTCGGGCACAAGCGCCGGTAGACGATCGGCTGCCACGGAGGCGATATTCGGCTCGCGGTTCCGAATCCGGTCGCTGACCGGCACGGCCACCGACAGGGACGTCCTGCCGGGAACGCACATGTCCTTGCAGGCCAGCCATTGGACATCGGCCTGGATCGTAACCGACAGCCCGACCGTGGCGTTGGAGGGTGCCCCCAACTTCTGGATCAGCACCAGTTCATCGTGGTAGACATGATCCAGGATGTCTCCGGCCGAAACATACCGTTCCGGGGCAGGCCACTGCAGCCCGCCGGCCACCCAGCCTTCCGGCAGGTCCAGGTCGATGCCGGGAGGGTAGCCTGTGTCGTTGCGGCCGGACCAGTAGAGGTGCCAGCCGTCGGCCAACGCGAACCGCCAGACCAGGGTCACCGACTCGCCAGGTTCCGCTGCCTCGGGAACGATCTGGGCCGTCACCACCACCGGGTTTTCTTCGGTCGGGACCTCTTGGCCACCGGAACAACCGGCACAAAAAAGGGACGGCCCGACCAACAAGACCGCCAGCATGAGCATGTATATAAGTCGGTTCCAGAACATGGCCATCAGGATAGGTTGGGCCCCGGCCTCCCGCCACCCCGTGACCAAATTGTTGCCTGATGACCGGGCCCCGGCTATGCTCCGGAGGTTGAATGGACCTTGTCCCGTTTCCCCTTACCCGAGGAGCCGCCTCATGAGTTCGACGGAATCCGATTCAGGCAATTCGACCCGCAAGAACCAGGGCTGGATCTACATGATTCTCGTCCTCTTGTCCGTGGGTGGGGTGGCGATCATGGAGTATTCCGACGTCTACGGATTCTGGTACTGGATCGTGATGGCGATCCTGTTCGGCGGGGTCAGCATCGGCCTGGCCTGGAAACACGACCAGGACACGCCCGGCGACCAGAGCCACCGCGTCAAAAAACAGGCTCTCCACTGGGGCGCGCTGGTTCTGGCCATCCTGATGGTCTTCTTGATGCACTACGCCGGGCTTTTTAGCGTGTCCTCAACACCCGGGCTTATTGTTCTGCTCCTGCTGGCCTTTACTGCCGTCCTGGCGGGTGTGCATTTCAACTGGCGCATGGCTGTGGTGGGGTTGATCCTGGGCGCCACGTTCGTGGCTGCGGTCGTGGCAGAAGAGTATTTCTGGTATCTGATAGTCGCCGCTTTCGTGACCGCTGTGGCGATCTTCGCGCTGCGGCGCAAGTCGGAGTAGAAAACTAGTCGAACGCCCCTTCGTTCCGGGCCTCGAAATCGGTCAGATCCTTTTCGTGGCCCGGTTCTATATCCACGATGATCGACGGGCTGCCGTCGGCGAACATGACCTTGCGGTAACCCGCCGACACCTCCTCGAGATCGGCCGTATCCTTGCCGATCCTGGCCGTTCCCTCCAGCACGCACACGCAGGTGAAGCCGTCGCCCTTGTTGACCGCGATGGTGGTGCCGGTCAGTTCGATCCGCCCCTCGCTGGTCAGGATCAGCAGATGCTCGCCCGCAAAGTCGGGCCCGGTCTTCACCAGCAGTTCCCCGTTCGTGACGGTGGAGGTGAGCGTCGCATGGTTCCTGTCCGGACCCGTGGTCAGGGTGACGTCCGAATCGCGGATGATCCCAAAGACCATGACGTCGCCCAAGACGAGTTCCAGTTCCGCAGTGGCGGGCACCACGATGCGGGCTTCCGGAACGATCAGTTCGGCGAGACGGTCGACGTCCGCGGCATCCACGGATTGGCCGTTGACCAGGATGGCCCCCGATCCCGTCACCGATTTGAGTTCCCAGGAAGGATCGCCGCCGGTCAGCAACAGAAAGGCCAGAATGGCGGCCAGGACGGGAACTGCTGCGACCCACAGACGGCGGCGGTTTCCGCCCCGGTCCAACGGCACGATGTTGTCGAGGGGTCCGCCATCGTCCCGGACGTCGATTTCACCGGCCATTTCCCCGGAGATGAATTCCGAGCGCAGCCTCTCCCGGAAGGCGTCATCGGGACGCACCTCATCGAGACCACGGAGAGCCTCCTGGAGCCGCCGCTCTTCCGGTGTCAGGTTCATGTCGTTACGCTCGCTCATACCAATCCATCCGGTAACAGTTCACGCAGTTTCAGCAACGCCCGGGAATATCGTTTGCGGATGGCGGGCGCTTCATCGCCGGTGATGCCGCTGATCTCCTCGTGGGTCAGACCCTGCAGGTCATGCAGGACGACCACCAGGCGCATCGCCTCGGGCAATTGGTCGATCGCCTCACCGAGCAATCGGTCCCGGTCCGCTTCCAGGACCCGGTTGTCGGGATCGGCCGATCCGCTGGCCATACCCGCGGCCATCTCAGGCTTGGCGTCCAGCGAGCTGGTCTGCTTGGCCTGACGGCCTTCTCGCGACCGCCACTTTTCGCGGCACAGGTTCGCGGTGATGGTCATCAGCCAGGGGCCGGGATCCCGGGCGGTGTCGAGCTGGTGGGCGGCCCGGTGCACCCGCAGAAAAACCTCCTGGGTGACGTCTTCGGCCGCGGTTCTTTCGCCGAGCAGGCGGAAGGCCAGATTGTAGATCTGGCTGAAGTGATGGTCGAATAGGGCGGCCAGGGCCTGAGGGTCCCTCTGCCGGACTTTTTCCAGTACCGCAGCGCTCAGGGTCGAGCTGGGGCGAGGTCGCAGAGAGCCACCCGGCACACCGTCATCGCGGCGCGGCTTCGTGGAATCGCCCATGCTCACCTCCCAACTCTACTAGTTTGGCGGGCCCCCGAGTGTGACTGCGGTCACCGCGTCGGAATCAGGACTGGCCGCCGGCCACGACCTCGATTTCCCCGAGGTCCAGGGCCTTGAGATCCTCACCAATCACCGCCCAGTCTCCGACGATGACCCAGACCACCTTGTCCGGATCGATGGTGCCCGCGATCACTTCCGCCAGGGCCTCGCCGGTCAGGTCGGTCACCCTTTGCTCGAAGGTCCCCCAATCATCCAAAGGCAGATCATTGAGCAGCAGGCCGCCCAGGCTGCCCGCCACCCCCCCGAAGGTCTGGAACTCCTGGGGAAAACCCATGATCAGGCGGTTCCTGCTGTCGATGATTTCCGTGTCGGACAGGGGCCGCGCACCGCGAATGTCGGACATCTCGCCGATCAGTTCCTCGATGGAGGGCCTGGTCGCGGGAGTCTCCACCGGCGCGGATATCAGGAAAATTCCCCCGTCCCGGAAGCTGACCATCTGGGACCGCACCCCGTAGGTGTATCCCTTGTCCTCGCGTAGATTCAGGTTGATCCGGGAGGCGAACTGGCCGCCGAAGGCCGTATTGGCTACCACGAAGGCCTGGTAGGCCGGATCCTTGCGCGACAGCCCGACGTAACCGCCCACGATATAGCTCTGTTCGGCCCCCGGTTTGTCGATCACGACGACGCGGGGCCCCTCGTAGGCACCGATGTCCGGAACCTCGGGAGCCGGCGACGTGCCCGCGGCCCAGCCCCCGAACGCCTTCTTCACCGCGGTGACTGCCTGGTCCAGATCCAGGTCGCCCACCACCACCACCGCGGCGTTGCCGGGGTGGAAATAGGTGGCGTGGAAATCCGCGAGGTCGTCCCGGGTCAGGGCGGCCAGGGATTCCTTCGTGCCCGACCCCGAAAACGGCTGGGCATAGGGATGGCCTTCTCCAAAGATCCTTTTCTGGAATTCCTTGATGGCCTGCTGCTGGGGCTGCCGCGATTCCTGCTGCTGGCGGCCCAGGTAGTTCTGCCGGACGCGTTCGAACTCCGCCTCCGGGAAGGTGGGTTCCAAAGCGACGGTGCTCATCAGGTCCAGGCCCGGACCCAGCTGGCTTTTCAGGACGTTGAGGGACACCAAGGACCCGTCGAAGAAACTGCCGGTCGTCAACCGGGCGCCGATGGCGTCGACCTTTTCCGATATTTCCAGGGCGTCCAGGGACCCGGCCCCCTCGTCGAGCAGATTCGCGGTCAGAGCGGCCGTCCCGGGCTTGTCGGCCGGATCGGAGGCCCAGCCCCGCATGACGTTGAGCCGGACTTCAACCAGGGGCAGCTCATGCTTTTCGACCAGATAAATTTGGAGCCCGTTGTCCAGGGTGGCGGATTGGATGACCGGCGGCGTGAAGCTCATCTCCCCCGTGCTGCCCGGCAATTCGCCACGATCGACGGCAACCTCCGCTGCCTTCAGCGAACCCTGGGGCACGATGTGCAGCACCGCGCGGCGTTCAAGATCGAGATAACGCTGGGCGTAGTCGTCGATCGATTTTTCGTTGGCCACCCGGTACCGCTCGAGGTCCTGCTTCAGGTAGCCGGGATTCCCGGTGTAGACGTTGTAACGGTTCAACCGGTCGGCCTTGCCACGGAAGCCTCCCACCCGCTGCAGGGCGCGCACGAAGCCCGCCTCATAGCTGGTCCGGGCCAGATCCACTTCCTTCCTGGTCACGCCCTTTTTCAGGACCAAGTTCAACTCGTGATCGATGACTTCCTCCAGTTCCGCCAGGTCATGGCCGGGCGCGGCGGTGGCGGTGATGCTGAACACGCCGCTCAACTCGCGCGAAGACTGGTTGACCCGTACGTCCTGGGCGATCTGCAGGTCGTAGACCAGGGTCTGGTACAGGCGGGAGGTCTTGCCCGACCCGAGGATGGTGGACAGCAGGTCGAATTCCGCATCGCCCGGCTGATACCAGCCCGGGGTATGCCACTGCATGTACAGGCGGGGAAGCTCCACCTCGTCTTCGGCCAGGGCGCGGCGCTCGCCGTCCAGGGAGGGAATCCATCCCGTCAACCGATCCACCGGCCGGCCTGGGGGAATGGTGCCGAAGTACTCCTCGATCCATGTCTTTACCTCGGCGGAATCGAAGTCGCCGGCCACCACCAGCGAGGCGTTGTTGGGCGCGTAGTACAGCTTGAAGAAATCCGACACGTCTTCCTTCGAGGCGGCCGACAGGTCGTCCATGCTTCCGATCACCGTCCAGCGGTAGGGATGTCCTTCGGGGAACATCAACTCCAGCAGCAGCTGGCGGGCCTTGGCGTAGGGTCGGTTCTCACTCTGACGTTTTTCGTTCTTCACCACGTCGCGCTGGTTGTCGAGCTTCTCCTGGGTCATAGCCGGAACCAGATATCCCATGCGGTCGGACTCCAGAAACAGCGCCATCTTCAACTGGTCCGACGGCACGTTCTCCCAGTAGTTCGTGCGGTCCTTGTTCGTCGATCCGTTGACCTGGGCACCGATTTTCTGCAGGGGCAGGAAGTAGTCGGTATCGTGGTTCTCCGAGCCCTGGAACATCATGTGTTCGAACAGATGGGCGAAACCCGTGCGGCCCGGTTTCTCATTCTTGCTGCCCACGTGGTACCACACGTTGACCGAAGCCATGGGAATGTTGTGATCCTCGTGCAGGATGACCTGCAGCCCGTTTTCGAGAGTGTACTTCTCGAACGCGATTTCGGGAACGTCCTGGGCCGTTGCGAAACCGGCCGCAAGGAGAAGGATCGTGCCAAGGGTCCAGATTTTCGGAGCTGACATGGAGGGCCTCCTGGAAAAACCGCGCGGGCATCGAGGGGAAGAAGGAAATGGACAAACATTTCTACGCTGCAACTTAACACACGGTTTCGGAGGCGAGCGAGAAAAAGAGAAATTGGGTGAGATGGGCAGCAGGTGGTGTTTTACACGGGGATATCTGATATGATCTCTGCCCCACAACGCGGAGGATAACCGATGGTCCGCTACACCTTGCTCAGAACCGTGCTCGACCCCATGCTGGCCGTATCCGGCCCCGGCGGCCTGGCCCGCCTCGAGTTCCTGCCCAAGGCCTGGGAGTACCACATCCGCGCCCACGCCATCTCCCGCGAACTCTACCCCGAAGAGAAGAAGATCAAGGAAGTCCCCCGCTTCTTCGAGGAACTTCACACCCAGCTGGCCGAATACTTCGTCGGGCGCCGCAGCGACTTCACCATCGACCTGCATCTGGTGGGGTCCGATTTCCAGGTCAAGGTTTGGACCCAGCTGTTGAAGATCCCCTACGGCAAGCTGCGTTCCTACGGCCAGGTCGCCCGCTCGATGCGCAAGCCCACCGCCTTCCGCGCCGTGGGTCAGGCGGCTGGGCACAATCCCCTGCCCATTCTGGTGCCCTGCCATCGCGTGGTCGGCAAGGGGGGCTCCCTGGTGGGGTTCGCCGGCGGCATCACCACCAAGGCCCGGTTGCTGCGGCTAGAGGGACATACGCTCGACGCTGAACATATCGAGGCACCTCGGCTTTTCTAATATACTGCAAAATCTTTAGTTAAAAGACTTTATGGCTTAATTCCTAGTTTTATGATAGGATTTATATATTGAGTCTGCCGGTCTTCATTCCCGGCGGCTATTCTCCGTGCGAGGGAGGCCCCAATGAAACGCTCCATCCAATCCCTGGTTCTTGTTTTCCTGTTGAGCTTCACCCCTGCCCTGGCCCAGGTCAGTCCGGTGACCATCATAGATCCCATGCCCAACATCACGGCAATCCTCGGCTCGGCCCAGATGGACGGGGATCCCGCGGAAGAAATCGCTCTCGTCTATTCCGACCAGCGGCTAATGATCGTCGATTCCTCCACCGGCGCCGTGGAATTCGACAGCGACCCCTACGGGTGGTCCTACGTCTATCCGCCCGGGTACAACCTGAGTTACAATCCCGACCAGTTGGCCGGACACAACTTCGGCTTCGACGTTTTTGTCGATGAGGACGGTGACGGCATCTTCTGCCTGATGTCCTTGATCAGCACCGGGGTGATCTACGAGCGGCAATTGGCGATCATCTGTGTGACCGAACAGCCCACGTCCGCTCCTGAGGATCTACCCCAGCAGAGATCAGAAATGGACCAGAACTATCCCAATCCCTTCAATCCCACGACCACGATCGACTTTCACCTGGCCTCCGCGGGCAAGACGGTGATGAAGATTTTCGATGTTCGGGGAAATCTGGTCCGGACCCTGCTGAATGAACCCATTCCGGCCGGATCCCATTCGATCGCCTGGGACGGCTCCGACAACTCAGGGCGCCAGGTTGCCAGCGGGACCTATTTCTATCAGCTGGAGACCAACGGCCGGGTGATGACGAAAAAGTCGCTTCTGGTCAAGTAGGACCCGAAACTGCTTGAATTGGGTGGGGTCATGACGTTCTCTTGATCGATCATGACACCACTGGACTGGACCATCACCTTCGGCATGTACGCCCTCATCGTGGGCTCGGTAATCTTCACCAAGCGCTACATGCGCGGCGTGGCCGACTACCTGGCTGCCGGCCGCTCGGCCGGTCGGTACCTGCTGACCATCTCGGCGGGCATCGCCGGACTGGGCGCCATCACCGTCGTGGCCAATCTCGAAATGGGTTACCAGGCGGGCTTCGCCTTGAGCTGGTGGGGCCTGAGCATGGCCCTGGTGCAGATGGTCGTGACCATCAGCGGCTGGGTGAACTACCGCTTCCGCCGCACCCGCGCCCTGACCCTGGCCGAGTTCTTCGAGCGCCGTTACAGCCGCCGGTTCCGCATCTTCGCCGGTTCCGTGGCCTTTGGCGCGGGACTGATCAACTTCGGCATCTTCCCCTCGGTCGGCGCCCGGTTCTTCATCCACTACCTGGGGTTGCCGGAAACCTGGCACCTCGGCCCGTTGGCCCTGCCGGTCTTTCCCTCCCTGATGGCGGTTCTTCTGACCACGGCGGTCTACTTCGTGTTCGTCGGCGGCCAGGTTTCGGTGATGATCACCGACTTCATCCAGGGCGCCTTCGCCAATCTGGTGTTCCTGGTCCTGGCGGTCTACCTGCTGCTTCTGGTGGGCTGGAGCGATGTGGGCGAGGTCCTGTCCCAAACGCCGGTCGGGCATTCCAAGATCAACCCCTTCGACACCGGGTACGTGGCGGACTTCAACTTCACCTATTTCCTGATCGGCGTGGTCGGATTGATGTACGGCGCCATGTCCTGGCAGGGAACACAGGCCTACAACAGCTCCGCCCGCACCGCCCATGAGGGCAAGATGGGCGGCGTGCTCGGCCTGTGGCGCGGACGCTCCCAGGACGTTTTCATGACCCTGGTGCCGATCCTGGTTTTTACCGTCATGCGCCATCCCGACTGGCTCGACTTCGCCACCCGAATCAACACCGATCTGGACACCATCGGCAATGAAGCGGTGCGCAATCAGATGCGCGCCCCTCTGGTGCTGGCCGCACTGTTGCCCGCCGGCCTGCTGGGCGCTTTCGCCGCCCTGATGGTCGGCGCCTTCATCAGCACCCATAACACCTACCTGCATTCGTGGAGCAGCATCTTCATCCAGGACGTGGTGATGCCCTTCCGCCGCACGCCCCTGTCCCCGAAAACCCACCTGCGGCTGTTGCGCGGCGGTGTGGTGTGCGTGGCGCTCTTCATCTTCCTGTTCAGCCTGTTCTACAAACAGAGCCAGGCCATCCTGCTGTTCTTCGCCCTGACGGGCGCCATTTTCGCCGGCTGGTCGGGCGCCGTGGTCATCGGCGGGCTCTACACGCGCTGGGGCACCACGGCGGCCGCTTGGTCCGCGAGTATCGCCGGGGTCACCCTCACGTTGACCGGACTGTTCCTGGAACAGTCGCAAAGATCCTGGAACAACGCCGGGGTGGCCTTCTGGGGCATGTTCGATTTCCTGGGACCGGACAACGCCGCCCGGGCCGCGGCCTGGGTCAGCGAGTACCTGCCCAACGGCCAGGAAGTATGGGGTTGGGCCATGTGGTCCTGCAGCGGGATCTACATCGCCGTTTCCCTCATGCAGAAAGCCAGGGGCTACCCGGCCTTCGATCTGGACCGCCTGCTGCATCGCGGGAAATACGAACTGCCGGGCGAAATCGAAACCGGGACTGGAACCACGAGTCGCGGTTGGCGAGCCCTGGGCGTCACGGCGGAGTTCGGCCGGCGCGATAAGATCCTCTACCTGTTGACCTGGGGCTGGAACGTCGGGTGGGTACTGATTTTCGCGACCGCGACCGTCTTTTTCCTCACCCGCGAAATCGAACAGGGCGACTGGTCACGCTACGACTCCTGGTGGCTCGGTTTCTGGCACACCAAGATCTGGATCGAACTGGCCGTGGCGGTGGTGGTGATCGTGTGGTTCACCATCGGTGGCGTGCGGGACGTGAAGGCCCTGCTGCAGACCCTGGCGCAAAAAGATCGGGATGACGCGGACGACGGTTTCGTGGCCCGCGACATCCCGGATTGACCCTGCAGGAAGCGAGGTCAGACTCCCCACAGGCTCATCGTATTAACCGGCCGGTCCATCAGCTTCAGGTAGTAGAAAAGCTGGGCCTTGTGGATGCCCAGATGGTTCACCATTTCCACCATGTGCTTGCCCAGAACCTTGGAGACGCCTTTTTCCCAGGGCGCTTCCACCGACCGCGAATCCAGATCTTCTTCGCCTGACTGGGCCACCATGGCCAGGGCTGTTTTCTTGTCGGCCGCCAGGGCTTCGCGGGCCTGCGCCACGGAATCGACCGTCGGCAGCTTTTCCGCCGGGGGCATCATATCCTCCTTGGGCATGTCATCGAAACTGACGCCGTCCGGCAGGCCCCAGTCGCCGGTGGCGAATCCCTTGCAGCACATGCCGCACGCGTTGGTCAGGTGCATCAGCAGCTGGCCGGTCGTCATCCAGTTGTCGCCCGTGGCGGGTTTCCAGGCCAGATCGTCGTCCTTCACCATGGCCATCAGGTTGTCGGTAACGGCGTAGGTCTCTTCTATCTGCGCAGTGATCAATTCCGTCCAGTTCATGGTCCAATCTCCTCGAAAAACGTCTCATCGGGGTTAATCAGGATACCCTAGCATAACCGATAGCGAAAAAAAAGCGAAAGTTCTGGTTTTTTGCCGATTTTCTTTTCCCCGCCGGCCTTTGTCCAGCCCGCGGCGGACCCGCCCCACTTGACTCCAATCCCTCAAAAGGGTAATTTTTTGGGGTTGCACGCTATTTCGGTCAGGTACAACCGGATGGAGTTTTTTGATGTCACCTTACAGGGGTCCATTGAGCACGCTTATCGCCGCCGGCGCGGTGCTGATACTGCTGGTCTGCCTATTCGGCTGCGGCAGCGAAGACCTGTCTACCCCTCCCGAGGCGGGGGTCGGCACCATCGAAATCCAGATGCCCAGCGAAACCGCGGGCGCCACCTGGCATCTCTACGGACCGGGCGATTCCTTCGATCACGGCGACACCGACCTGGTCCTGGAGGACATGCCTTCGGGCCAGTACACCATCATCTGGACGGCCGTCAAGAACTGGACCGGTCCCCTTCCCGCCCGGCAAACCCTGGCCAAGGGCGGCACTCTCATCCTGAGCGGCGCCTACCAGGACAAGGCCCCCGGGTCCAATTTTGTCAGGCTGGAGTCGGCCGATTTCATCATGGGCAGCGATGACGGATCCCGTAGATACGCCTTCGAACGTGACACCACCATCACCCGGATCGTAGATGGAAGCGAGGTCACGATCGACACCACGGTCGTCGACACCCTTACCTACCCCGCGGAACTGACCCGGGAGCCTGACGAGGATCGTCACCGGGTTCAGATCAGCTACCCCCACTTCCTGGGCAAGACCGAGATCACCAACCAGGAATTCGTCGAGCTCGGCAACTGGGCCCTGGCCAACGACCACGCCACGGCGACGGAATCCTCCCTGCTGGACGCCCTGGACGGTTCCACCGAGGAATTGATCAACTTCGACTTCGACGATACCCCGATCGACATCCAGGAAGGAACCCTCCGGCTCAAGAAACCCGAGTTCGCTTCCCGTCCCCTGATCGAGGTGACCTGGTACGGAGCCGCCTCCTATTGCGACTGGCTCAGCCTGCAGGAGGGCGTCGACCGGGCCTACGACCACAGTACCTGGGACCTGGTTTCTCCCAACTACCGCCTGCCGACTGAAGCGGAATGGGAAAACGCCTGCCGCGCGGGAACCCAGACCGCCTTTTCGAGTGGCGAGATCCAGACCGGAAGCTGCGCCGAACCCGCCCTGGACGCTGCCGGCTGGTTCTGCGGCAATGCCGGCGGATCCTCCCATGATGTCGGGACCAAAGCCGCCAATGCCTGGGAATTTTTCGACATGCACGGCAACGTCTGGGAATGGTGCCACGATAATTACGCGGCGTACGAGATTCCCGCTATTCCCGATGATCCCGACAGTCCGGATCCGTTCAATCCTCGCCCCCTCCTGTTCTACGAGGACGAGGATCTGGTCCCCATGGAGGATCCCTTTGGACCTGACATGGGTGCAAACCGGGTCATTCGCAGCGGCAGGTGGCTCCTGGCCTCTTCGCTGTGCCGTTCCGCCGGCCGGATGATGGGGGTCCCCGAATCCCGTGGCTTCCACATCGGGTTCCGGGTCGCTTACCAGGAAGAAGTCGCTCCCTAGGCTTCGGTGGTTCAGACATGCCAAAGGGCCGCCATAGGATTGGCGGCCCTTTTGCGTGAGGGGCATTCGGCTAGATCTAACGGATCATTCCTTCAGGCTGGCCGCGAACTTCTTGCGGAATTTCTCCAGCTTGGGATTGATCACCACCTGGCAGTACCCCTGGTTCTTGTTGTTCCGGTAGTAGTCCTGGTGGGGGCTCTCGGCGATGAAGAACTTGTCGAAGGGAGCCACCTCGGTCACCACCGGTTGGGGCCAGATCTTTTCCGCGTCCAGGACCTTGATCGCCTGCTGGACGGCCTCTTTCTGGTGGTTGTCATGATAGAACACGGCCGACCGGTACTGCGGCCCCACATCGGCCCCCTGGCGGTTCAGGGTGGTGGGATCGTGCACCGAGAAGAACACCGTCAACAGTTCCGCGTAGGAAATGACCGAGGGATCGAAGGTGATCTGCACCACCTCGGCATGCCCGGTCATCCCGGTGCAGACTTCCTTGTAGGAGGCCGTGAAATCGCCTCCGGCAAATCCCGATTCGACCTTGTCCACGCCCTTGAGCTCCTCGAAGACGGCTTCCAGGCACCAGAAGCATCCTCCGGCAAATGTGGCGATTTCCCGGTTATTCTCGGCGGCCATGGCGTCTATCCTTCCAAAAACTCCCGCCAACAACACGATGGCGAGGATGGTTGATTTCAGGCTGGTCATACGGCGACCTCCTTGCGGCGCGGCTGAACCTCGGCTAAGCTCCAGGTAATCCGGATGCTCTCGTTTACCGAGGAAATCCATATGGTCATTCTGCTGCAATTCGTTGTCGGTCTGATGATGGCTTCAATGGCTGAAAACAGCATTGGTTCCGGCGACCGGGACTGGTCCGGGCCCCATGAGGCCATGATGCGCGCCATCCACAGGGACGTGGCCCGCAACGCCCAGGTCCTCGGGCGCGATCATCTTTCCCAATCCGTCGCCCTGGCTCTGGCCAAGGTGCCCCGCCACGAATTCGTGCCTCCGGAGCTCAGGGAAAACGCCTACGCCAACCATCCCCTGCCCATCGGCCACGGCCAGACCATCAGCCAGCCCACCATCGTCGCCCTGATGACCGACATTCTCGAACTCGGCCCCGAGGATCGCGTCCTCGAAGTGGGCACCGGTTCCGGGTACCAGGCCGCCGTGCTCAGCGAAGTGGTCACCGAAGGAAAGGTGTTCACGATCGAGATCGTGTCCGCCCTGGCCCGCACCGCCCGCAAAAGGCTGGCGGACTTGGGCTACCAGAATGTAGTCGTCCATACCGGAGACGGCTACCTGGGCCTGCCCGAAGACGCCCCCTTCGACGGGATCATGGTCACCGCCGCAGCTAAAGAGATTCCCGCCCCCCTGCTGGAGCAGCTCAAGCCCGGAGGCCGGCTGGTGATGCCCGTGGGCGACCAGGGGGAAACCCAGTGGCTGACCCTGGTCGGCAAGGATGCCGAGGGCGAGATTGACCGCCGCGTCGTGCTGCCGGTCCGGTTCGTGCCCCTCACTGGAGATCATACGAAGAACTAGGGCGAAGTGTGACCCTGCCCGCGCCCCGGAGGCCAAATATCTGGATCCTGGTTGTGATTCCGCGCCCTATTTGTTACTTATTGCCCATCTGGAAACCGCCGGAGCGCGTTTCGACCCCCATTGCGCCCCCAAAATCCACGGGACGGTCCCATGAGCCACAATATCCAGCACGATCG
This sequence comes from uncultured bacterium, assembly GCA_965363725.1. Lineage (GTDB taxonomy): Bacteria > Krumholzibacteriota > Krumholzibacteriia > LZORAL124-64-63 > LZORAL124-64-63 > JAGLCY01. The sequence continues at coordinate 28,671 of CBDTUS010000002.1, forward strand.
CATCGCCGTCATCGATTTCGGCGGCCAGTACGCCCACCTCATCGCCACCAAGGTACGTCGCAGTAAGGTGTTGGCGGAAATCCGCCAACCCGAGGACCCCATCGAGGTTTTCGGCGATTACCAGGGGATCATCCTTTCCGGCAGCCCGGCGCTGTCGTCCTTCGGCGAGGATTCCGGCTATACCAAGGAAATCTACGACCTGGACCTTCCCATCCTGGGATTCTGCTTCGGCCATCAGGAAATCGCCAAGCACTACGGGGGAACCGTGGTCAACGGCAAGCAGGAATGGGGGCACGCGGACCTGCACATCAACCGGGAGCATCCCCTGTTCGCCGGACTGGGCCAAGTCGAGCAGGTCTGGATGAGCCACTTCGATTCCGTCACCGCCGTGGGCCCGGATTTCGAGGAGCTGGGTCACACCGTTCTGGGCCAAGGCAGCCCGCCCCACCGCTTCGCGGCCATCGGCAGCGACAAGCTGCGCCGCTACGGTTTCCAGTTTCATCCCGAGGTGGACGACACCCTGCACGGCGACGAGATGATCGCCAACTTCGTGCTGAACATCTGTGGTTGCCGGCCCACCTGGACCATGGACAGCTACGTGACCGAGCAGGTCGAGAAGATTCGCGCCCAGGTCGGCGACAATTCGGTGTTCCTGCTGGCCAGCGGCGGGGTCGACTCCACCGTGGCGGCGCGGTTGTTCGGCGAGGCCCTCGGGCCCGACCGGTTGAATCTGCTGCACGTGGACAACGGCCTGATGCGCAAGGACGAGTCGGCCGGCGTGGTCGAGATGTTTCGTGAACTGGGGCTCGACCAGAACTTCCACTTCATCGACGCCACGGACACGTTCCTAGCGGCGCTCGCCGGCAAGATCGAACCCGAAAATAAGCGCCGTGCCATCGGCGACACCTTCATCTCCGTGTTCGAAAGCGAAGCCAAGCGGCTGGACATCGAGGACCACCTGCTCGGACAGGGCACCATCTATCCCGACACCATCGAGACCGGCGGCACCAAGCGGGCCGACACCATCAAGACCCATCACAACCGGGTCCCGATCATCGAGGAGATGATCGCCGCCGGCAAGGTCGTCGAGCCGCTGGCCGATCTGTACAAGGTCGAGGTCCGTGAACTGGGGGAAATGCTGGGCATTCCCCACCACATGATCTGGCGGCACCCCTTCCCCGGGCCGGGCCTGGGCGTGCGGCTGCTGTGTTCGGACGGAAGGATGGAAGACGCCGCGGCCCTGGATACCATCGCCCCGGCCGTGACCGACGCGGTGGGCCGGTACGGTCTGGCCGGCGCCCCGCTGCCGATCAAGTCGGTCGGCGTCAAGGCCGACCTGCGCTCCTACGAGCATCCGGTTCTCATTCACGGGCAGGCCGACTGGGACGTCCTGGCCGAGGCTTCGGGCACCATCTTCAAGACCGTCGCCGGGATCAACCGCACCCTGTGGAACCTGACGGCGGACATGCCGGCCGGATTCCGACCCCTGGCCGCCACCATGACCCGCGACCGTCTCGATCTGCTGCGCGAATGCGATCACCTGATGATGGATGGGCTGCGGCGCCACGGCCTCTATGGGGAAATCTGGCAGTGCCCGACGGTGCTGGTTCCCCTGGAAATAGACGGGCAGGGCCGGGAACTCTGCATCCTGAGGCCCATCCACAGCGAGCGGGCCATGACCGCCACGGCCGCACGCCTGCCGGTGGAACTGCTGGAGGAATTGCGGCAATCGATCACCGCGCTGCCGGGGATAAGCGGGCTGGCCTACGACCTGACGAGCAAACCGCCGGGAACCATCGAGTGGGAATAGTTGGATTCCGAAGCTTTAATGACAAGCCGTGCCGATGGCGCCGGCCATCTCCGACAGATCCGACAGGTTGACCGCCCAATCAAAGTATAGGTCCGACCGGAATTCGTAATCCGCGTCAAAGAAATCCTCGGCGAACTCCACGACATCCGTCAGGTTCACCACCAGGTCGGCATTTAGATCCGGGCTGTTGAATAGGAGTGGAAAATAGAAAAGGCTCGGCGAATCCCCTCCACTTATCCGGATCACGCTGGTGCCCGAATCCTGCCCCCCACCGGCCAGAGGCCGAGACCAGGTGGTGCTCCCTTGATCATCCGTGGGGGCGTCGGCAATGCTCCCCCCCGAACAAAAAACCAGACTTCCCCCCGCGGACTCGAGCCACATGTCCTCGGCGGGATAGCCCACCATCGGACCTGTGGGCGGACAACTGCTGTAGAGGGTCAGGTAGATCGTGGCGTCGGCCGTCGTGCCCGAATGGTGCCTCGCCTCGGTCATCGGTGGGCCTGATCCATCCGGTATGACCAACAGGGCCGTATCTGCCTGGATATCCTGGACGATGGTGGAGAGTTCCAGATCGGGACAGCCCACCACTTGAGCCAGGGCATGCCCACCGGGAAGGACCACCAGGGCCAGAATGAAGACCATCCTCGGCAATTGCCTATTCATGTGTTCATCCCTTCATCAATTCTCAGGGACAGGACTTCCCCAGGGCCCGCGCCAGGACCGACAGGTCGGACAGGTTGACGGAACCGTCCCTCATCAAATCCGCCCGGAATTCGTACGGCCCGAAATAGTCCACCGAGAACCGGTGGATGTCGGTGAGGTTGATGGCTCCGTCGCCGTCCATGTCCGGGCTGTTGAAGTTGAGGGTCTGACCCGCAGCGTCTCCCACGGGCATGCCGTTGACCATGACCCGGCAGTTGCCCTGGTCATTGCCGCCGGCCTTCAGGGGCTGGGACCACTGGGTGTGCCCGTCTTCGTCGGTGTTGGCGTCGGCGATCGTCCCGCCCTGGCAACTGGCCAATCCCCCGCCAATGCTCTCGAGCCACATGTCTTCCCGGGGAAAACCCGGGACGGGATCCTCGCCGAAGCAATAGGTGATCACGGTCAGATGGATGGTGGCGTCGACGGTGGTTCCGTCGGCGGTCCGGGCCTCGGTCAACGGCGGGCCCGAGCCGTCGGGAATCACCAGCAGGGTGGCGAGGCCTTCGAAGGCCTGGGCGACGATGGATAGATCGAGATCGGGAACTCCCGTGCAAGCCAGGGCCGGTCCGCTGACCAGGCCGCAGAGCGCAACAGTGGCCAACAGGACAAGTGTGGATTGTTTCATGGGAGCCCCCTTGGATTTGCGAACCGGATGTCACTTGTATTATACCGCAAAGGCCACCTTCACCGCAAATCCAGGCCACCCATGAAAAAACCCCGGGCCGGGCCCGGGGTTTTTCCCTGGTCGAATGAGATCGAGCGCCTACTCCTCGGGCGGCATCCGGTCGGTCCGGATGAGCTCGACCCGTCGGTTACGGGCGGCGCCTTCCCGGGTGGAATTGTTGCCGATCGGCAGGTCTTCGCCGTAACCGACGGCGGTCATCCGCGCCGGATTGATACCCCTGCCTATGAGATATTCCCGCACGGCTTCAGCCCGCAACATCGAGAGGGCCCGGTTCAGATCCGCCGAACCGGAGCTGTCGGTGTGACCCTGGATCTCGATGGTCGCATCGGGCCAGGCATGCAGCGACGCGGCCACATTGTCCAGCACCGTCAGGGACTCGTAGGTGAGCTCGGCCTTGCCGAGAGTGAAGTTGACGCCCTCCAGGATCATATCCGGCGTGATCTCCGCGATGAGCGGACAGCCCTGACCATCGACCTCCACACCCGCGGGGGTGCCGTCACACAAGTCGTCGGCGTCCAGGACCCCGTCGCCGTCGTTGTCGGGATCGGGGCAGCCGTCTTCGTCCATGTACCCGTCCATGTCTTCCATTTCCTCGGGGCACTGGTCCTGGGCGTCGATCACGCCGTCACCGTCGTTATCCGGATCGGGGCAACCGTCCTCGTCCTGGTACCCGTCCATGTCTTCGGCGTCGTCGGGGCACTGGTCCTGGGCGTCGAGGATGCCGTCGCCGTCGTTATCGGGATCGGGACAACCGTCTTCGTCCATGTACCCGTCCACGTCCTCGGCTTCATCGGGGCAGCGGTCGTACTTGTTCAGGAAGCCGTCGCCGTCCTTGTCCTTGTTGCCGCCGAAGTAGAAGGTCAGGCCGAGGAACGCGTCGAACATGGCCTGGTTGGCATCGACTTCAGCTTGACCGTAAATGGTGCCCGACCCGATGTTGTCCGTGGTGTTGTCAATGATGAAGGTGTAGCGGGCGGCCACTTCGAGGGCCACCGTCTCGCTGAAGAAGTATTCCAGACCCAGGCCCAGCGTCGAGGTCAGGTTCATGCTCTCGAGTTTCTTGGGATCCCAGGAATTGGTGTACCCGTCCACCACGGGACCGCTGGGAAACAAACCGGGGGAGCTGTCGTTACCCGATTCATCGCGCACCTTCCAGTCGATGACACCCACGTGGGCCGAAGCGAAGGGCTTGAAGCTGCTTTCGGGGGAGAAATAGTAGCGCGCGCCGGCCATGCCCTGCCACATCGTGGTGTAATAGGGATAGACGGCCGAGAAGGTGAACCCGGCATCTTCACCGACATGGGAGCCAGGACGCACGGTTCCGTACTTCAATTGCGTGCTGAAGGACCAGTTGTTGGACAGGCCGTACCGGAAATGCAGGCCGCCGAACTGGTCCACGTTGGAATAGTCATGGTTGCCGCCCAGCAGCTTGTGGATACCGAAATCCGCTCCCAGCCCAACACGGCCATCGTTTTCCACGGCCAACGCCGATGAGCCGGCCACCAGAGCCAACGCCAAGGAAATAATAACGATCCGTTTCATGGCTAACTCCATTTTTTTGAATCCTGTTTTTCGGGTTCGGCGGAATTTTCCCCGATTCCCCCGAATTTATCCAGACAATCTGGAATTTTTCCACCATATTCTTTCGACGCCCTGTGCGTTCGTTTGATAACTTTTTGCAGCCCACCACCATCCGACTGGTCCAACTCGAACCTGGAGACAAAGTTGATCACTCATTGGCAAAATCACCCCCTGGCCTCGGAAATGGGTTTTGCGCTGGGCTCCGTGCGGCAGGCCGGCCGACTCTGCCGCGCCGTGCAGGCCGAAATTGACCCCGGCGCCCTGGCCAAGAAGGATCGCAGTCCCGTCACCGTGGCGGATTTCGGCAGCCAGGCCCTGATCTGCCGGACCCTGCGGGAGGCCTTTCCCGACGATCCCATCATCGGCGAAGAAGACGCGGCTGTTCTGCACGGGCCCGACCAGGCCCCCATGCTGGCCCGGGTGACCGAACACGTGGCCAAGCTGCGGCCGGGTGTGGATTCGGAGCAGGTTTGCGAATGGATCGACTATGGCGGCGCCAAGGACTATACCTCCAGATTCTGGACCCTGGATCCCATCGACGGCACCAAGGGATTCCTCCGCGGCGGCCAGTACGCCATCGCCCTGGCGCTGATTCTCGACGGCCAGGTCGCGGCCGCAGTGCTGGGCTGCCCGAACCTCGGCCCCACCCTGGACGCCGACCGCGGCGATGGATCCCTTTTTGTCGCCCTGAAAGGTCACGGGACCTGGTCGCTGCCCCTGCTGGGCGAAGGCGAACCTGTCCCCGTGAAGGTCAGCGGCCAGACCGACTGCGCCTTCATTCGATTTTGTGAATCGGTGGAAGCCGCCCATTCATCCCACGGCGATGCGGCGCGCCTGGCCACGGAGTTGAAGATCCAAGCCGCCCCGGCCCGGCTGGACAGCCAGGCAAAATACGCCGTGGTGGCCCGCGGAGAAGCCGAGGCCTACCTGCGGCTACCCCGCGACCAGGTTTATCGCGAGAAGATCTGGGACCACGCGGCGGGCGTGCTGGTGGTGACCGAAGCAGGGGGCAGGGTGACTGACATCGCCGGCGGTGACCTCGATTTCAGCCAGGGTCATCAGCTGGAAAAAAATCGGGGCGTGGTCGCGACCAACACCCCGGTCCATGATTCGTTGCTGAAGGCGATTGGGGATCTGGGCATCGGAGCTTCCTGAGCGGGCCCTAATTGCAATGGTGCCCTATCGAGTCGGCCAACGGTACCAGGTCCGACAGGTTGACCACTCCGTCGCGATGCAGGTCGGAGCGGAAATTGTAGTCTCCATAAATATCCATGGTAAAAAATTGCACGTCGGTCAGGTTCACGGTCCCGCTGGCGTTGATGTCCGGGCTGTTCATGGCCAGCGGCAAAGGCGGGGTCGTGAGGGGATTCCCGTTGACGAAGACAACGAAAGGGCCTTCGCTGTGGCCCCCACCCCTGGGCCGCTGGAACCAGGTTGTCAAACCGGCCTGATCGGTATCGGAATCGGGCCACAATCCGAATGGGATGCAAAAATACATGCCACCGTCCTCCGCCTTGAGCCAGATATCCTCGCGGGGAAAGTCCGCAATGGGCTGGTAGAGCAGATCCAACAATTCCAGGGTGATCGTGGCGTCGGCGAGGGCCCCGTCGGGAGTCCGTGCCTGTGTGAAATACGGTCCGGATCCTGAAGGCAGGATCATCAGGGTGAGGGTCTCAGGTCCGGAATAGGCCAGCCAGGCATGGGAAAAATTAGGGTCAGGCGGCCAATCCTCCGTTTCGGCGAGCGCATTTCCAGCGAGCCCACATACCACCCATAGAACCAGCATCATTCCCCAGGTTTTTCTGCACATGACTCAACCGCCTCTCCAACGGCCACGCTTCATCAGGGGCACTCGGCGCCGAAGCCCTCGACGAAGGTCGCGATATCCGACAAGTTGATGTAACTGTCGTACCACAAATCCGACCGGAAACGGTAGACCCCTCCGTACAAATCCTCCGCCAGCAGGACTACATCTGAAAGGTCCACATCCAGGTCCCCGTTGATGTCCGGACTGTTGAAGTGGACGTTCAACCCCGACGTCGAGGCGAGAGCCCACCCCATAACGTACACCTGGGTAAGATCCTCGCTGAAACCGCCTCCCCGCAAGGGAAGAACCCAGGTCGACTCTCCGTTCTGATCAGTACTGGTGTCGGCGATGGACCCACCCGGGCAGAGGACAAAATGGGGATCCAGGGATTCCAGCCACATGTCCTCGCGCGGAAAATTCGTAAAGGGGGTCCCCCAGCCGTTCAAAAGCCTGACGTGGATGGTGGCATCGACCACCCCCTCGGAAATGACGCGGGCTTGATCGAAGCGGCTGCCGTAACCATCCGGATGAACCCTGACCCCCATTGTTCCGCCGCCGGTGTACTCGGTCCAACAGATGGATAAGGTCGGGTCGGGCAGATCGATTTGGGCCTGGGCGATGGACACGACCAGAAGTAGGACCAATAGGCAAAGCGAAAATTTGCGAATCAAACGCATGGCCACCCCCTTGAATTGAGCAATGTTCCCTACTCCTGATTATACCGTATTTCGTCCTTCAGAGGAAGCGACCTGCCCTATCGTTGCCGTTACTTGAACACCACCTTGGCGTCAGGCGCCTCGACATAGAATATCTCATGGCCGGGAACCCATTGGTCGTTCTGGAGATATTCCGAGGCCATGTGCAGGCGGCCGTCCTCGAGCACCCGGCTGGTCGAACGGACTTCGGTGATCCCTTCGGTGCCACCCTCCACCTTTTCCGCAGCCGTGTAGATCCCGTCCTGGAGGGTCATCGTCCCATGGGTGAAAAACCCGGCGGTGGTAAAGTAGTAGAAAGCCACCGACTCGAGTTTGCCGTCCCAGAAGATGATCGTTTCCCCGCCGTACTCCCCCTCGTTCAGCGAGTGGGTAACCCGGATCGCCTTGCCGCCGAGCGTTTCCTCCCAGCGCTGGACATCCACCGAGGTCCGACCGCTGGCCGCGTCGGTGAATTCTCCCTGGAAGGTCCGTCCCACGTATTGTTCGAGTTCCTTCAGGTTCTCGTCGAGACCCGCGGCAGCAGGCCCGACGGCCAATCCTGAAACCATGACGACCACAATGACGGCCGGCAGAAACTTGATTCTCTTCATGCTCATCCCTTTCGCTCGACTTGGGTCCGACCATGGTCCGACCATGGCTCGATAAATCTGCTTCCGGATCGGCCCGTTCGGCTGCATGATGACCGGAAGCGACACGATACTTCCAACGGCGACGGGCGTCCAACGCCCGGACGACGAAACAGGATTTGATGCCAGCATGATCATCGTCATCGGAGGCGGACCGGCGGGGTTTTTCGGGGCCATCACCGCCCGGGAAAACGATCCCGGTCGGCCGGTCGTTCTGCTCGAAAAAAGCGCCCAGGTCCTGGCCAAGGTGAAGGTCAGCGGAGGCGGACGGTGCAACGTGACCCACGCCTGTTTCGATCCGCGTGATCTCGTCACCCATTACCCTCGCGGCCAAAAGGAACTGATCGGGCCCTTCCACAAATGGGGCCCCACCGAAACGGTCGCTTGGTTCTCCGCACGCGGCGTCCCGCTGAAGACCGAAGACGACGGCCGCATGTTTCCCGTGACCGATGATTCCGGGACCATCGTGGACTGCCTGATGAAGACCGCCCGTTCGCTGGGGGTGGAAATCCGGACCAGTTGCCCGGTGGAAAAGATCACGCCGGCAACTTCGGGAAGCGGCTTCACCGTGCAGCTGACCGGTGGCGAAGAACTGGCGGGCAGTCAGGTCCTTCTGGCGACCGGCGGGAAAACTTCCCGGGGAGGATCCACCGCCGACGGCTATGCCTTGGCCCGCGGACTCGGCCACACCATCGTGGCGCCGGTCCCCTCGCTGTTCACCTTCCGCATAAGCGACCCCCTGCTGGAGGGACTGGCAGGCGTGTCGGTTCCCGAAACCGAGGTCCGGCTCGTAGCTGCCGCCAAATCCGACCGTCATTTGCGGCAATCCGGCCCCATCCTGGTGACCCATCACGGCCTGAGCGGCCCGGCGGTGCTCAAGTTGTCCGCCTGGGGCGCCCGCCGCCTGCACGATCTGGCCTATCGGTTCGAGATCGGGATCAACTGGCTGCCGGGCCGCACGGAGCAGGACCTCGACACCGAACTCCAGGACCGGACCCGCACCAGCGGCCGGCAGCATATCTCCACCGTAGGACTGGCAGAATTGCCCCGCCGCCTGTGGGCTGCGCTGGCGGCGCACGCCGGGGTGGCCGCCGACACCAGATGGGCCGACCTTGACCGCCGGGCCCGCCTGCGACTGGCCGCCGCGCTGACCGACACCCGCCTGGCCGTCACGGGACAGGACACGTTCAAGGAAGAGTTCGTGACCTGCGGCGGGATTCCTCTCCCAGAGGTCGACCTGCGAACCATGGCGAGCAAACTCTGTCCGGGACTGCACCTGGCGGGGGAACTGCTGGACATCGACGGAGTGACCGGCGGCTTCAATTTCCAATCCTGCTGGACCACCGGATATCTGGCCGGCCTGGGGCTGGCCGGCGATCCCTCGAACCCCGGACCCGAGGACCTGTCATGACAGCCGACCCACCCAAACTGAAGATCCTGTTTTTGTGCACCGGCAACTCCTGCCGCAGCCAGATGGCCGAAGGGTGGGCCAGGGCCCTCTGGCCGGACACCCTCGAAGCCTGGTCGGCGGGCGTGGAAGTCCACGGCATGAACGAACGGGCGGTCCGGGTGATGGGCGAGGCCGGGATCGATATCTCCGGCCACGAGTCCCAGCTGGTGGACGATCTGCTGCACATTCCCTTCGACTTCGTGGTCACCGTGTGTGACAACGCCCGGGAAAGCTGCCCGGTTTTTCCCGGGAAGGCCATCGTGGTCCATCACTCCTTCGCGGACCCGCCCCGGCTGGCCCGGAATGCGCGGACCGAACAGGAGGCCCTGGACCATTACCGCCGGGTCCGGGACGAAATCCGGGAGTTCGTGGCCGACATCCAAGGCCAGCTGCCGGCTTGACAGGGTTTTACTTCTGAATGATTCTTGGCTCCACCATGGCCAACCTCCACCCACATCGCCCCCTTTTTTCGGCTCGGAATCCACGGGCTCTTCTGGCCGGTGTGTTCCTGCTGCTTGTGATGTGGCAGGTCCCCGCATTTGCTGTTCCCAAGACCGATGTCATCACGCTGATCAGCGGCGACATCATCACCTGCGAGATCAAGGAAATGGTCCGGGGAAAGGTACGGGCCAAGACCGATCACATGGGCACGGTCTCCATCGAATGGGACAAGATTGCCCACATCGTCAGTAATTACTGGTTTTTGGTGTCCCTGAAGGACGGCTCCCTGATCTATGGCCAGATGTCCGAGTCCAACGAGGATGGCAGCCTGGTGGTCGACTCTCAGAACAGGTCGATGACCATTCCCATGAACACCATCGTGGAGATCCAGCCTGTCCGGTACGACCTGTGGGACAGATTCGACATGTCCGCGGCCTTCGGCTTCAACTGGAACAAGGGCAGCCAGGTGCTCCAGTCCAACCTGGACGCCGGCCTCAAATACAAGGGGTCGCTCTACTCCTGGGGTGTGGACCTCAGCGCCATGGTGACCGACCGCGGGGAAGGGGAGATCACTCGCCGCAACGAGTTTGGTCTCTGGCTGGGACGGGAAATCAGTGGACGCCTGCACGGCACGGTCGACGGAGGATCTCAACGGAATGACGAGTTGGGCCTGCGCCAACGGCTGTCCGGCGGCCTCAACCTCGGTTATTTCCTGACGCGATCAAGCCACCTGGAATGGCAGACTCTGTTGGGCGCCAGCATCAACCGTGAGTGGGCCACCGACGACTCCGAGGCCTCCAACAACGCGGAGGGTCGCCTGGGCACACAATTTGTGCTTTTCTACTACGACAGCCCCAAATCGGACATCACCATTCAGGCGGATGCCTATCCCAACTTCACTGTCAAGGACCGCTGGCGCTTCGAAGGCAGCATTTCCGGCCGCCAGGAAATCATCTCGGATCTGTTCATCAGGCTGGAATACTACGAAAGCCGCGACTCGAAACCGCCGTCCGGGGCCAAGGCCACGTCTGACCGGGGAGTCGTCCTTTCTATCGAATGGACCAAGTAGGGCTGCCGGTCAGACCAACATTTCCTTCAGTTTTCCCCGGGCCCGAACCAGAACCCCCACCGCCTCGCGCACCTCTTCCGGCGATAGGCCGGCCGCCACCTGATGCATGGCCTCGCCCTCCTGGGCCATGATGCCGCGGATCCGTTCTTCCCCCTCATCCGTCAGTCCCAACAAGCGGGATCTCTTGTGGCCGGGATTGTCCCGGAACATGACCAGCCCTCGATCGGCCAGGGTGTTCATGGTGACCTGGACAAACTGGCGCGACACCCCCTGCTTGCGGGCCAGCTGGGGCGCCGTGCACTGACGCAGCTGACGGAGAGCCATCAACAGGCGCCGCTCCTGGGGAGTCAGGCCTTTGCGGGCCAGGATGGCTGCGGACACTCCTTCGAGGTCGTGGAACAAGCCCCGGGTCTGGGCGATGAGTTGATTCAGTTCCAGGATCGACTGGCGGCCGTCTTTGGCGGGCAAGGGGGCATTCACGGAAAATCCTCCTGCATATGGCGGGCAACGATTGACATCTTGGTTGTCATCCTACTTATGGCAATGTTGTTGTCAAGACGGGAATTCATGCTCCCGGGAGGAACCCTAGGCTGGTATACGAATCAGTATCAACCAAAACGGGGCCGCTCCCACCAGCAGCGTTACAATTACAGAGACTCGTAGAGTTTTAATTGATTCCTCCCAAGGATATCGAAATTGGTATTTTCCGAATGATCAAACGCCACCGATCATATACACTATAGGTTGTGCCTTGGAAATTGTGTCTGGGGTTGAAATGGCCCCGGACATCAAAAAACGGCTCCCCCGGGGGACCCGCTTTTGTTGGTTTTGTTATTTTTGCGGACTGATCCTGCGGACGGGATGCCTCTTCCTTGGCCGGACACAATTTCGAAGGCACAACCAAAAAGGAGCACTCGTGAAAATCGCCCTCATTCAGCAGCACGCCACGTCCGACCGCCAGGCCAACCTCCGCCGGGGCCTGGTCGCAGCCAGAGAGGCCGCCGACAAGGGAGCCCAGGTCATCTGCTTCGCCGAACTGGCCTTCGACCGCTTTCTGCCCCAGGTCCAGGCCACACCGGAATTGCTGTCCCGGGCTGAAACTATCCCCGGGCCCACCACCGAAGCCTTTCGGGAATTGGCAATTGACAAGAAAATTGTCATTATTCCAAATCTCTTTGAACTTGATGGCGGACAGACGTTTGACTCAACTCCAGTGATCAATACCGACGGAACCATCCTTGGCGTCACGCGAATGGTCCACATCACCGAATACGAATATTTCCACGAGCAGGGTTACTACACTCCAGGTGACAAGGGAATTGTCATTCATGAAACCCGCTACGGGAAAATCGGCGTGGCCATCTGCTACGACCGTCATTATCCCGAATACATGCGGGCCCTGGCGGTCGCCGGAGCCGAACTCGTGGTCGTACCCCAGGCCGGGTCGGTCGGGGAATGGCCCGCAGGCCTCTACGAAGCCGAATTGCAGGTGGCGGCGTTCCAGAATGGGTATTTTACCGCCCTGTGCAACCGGGTGGGCGAGGAGGAACATCTGACCTTCGCGGGCGAAAGCTTCGTCTGCGGCCCCGATGGCCGGGTGCTGGCCCGCGCGGCCGAGGGGCGGGACGAGATCCTGTATTGCGACATCGATCTGGCCGAGGTTGAAATATCCCATGCACGACGGCTGTTCATGAGGGATCGGCGGCCGGAATTGTACGGGAAATGGCTGGGGCGATCCTGATTCCAGCTCTCCCGCTCAGGGATTGGAATCGTGGATGCCTTCAGTGACAACGAAGTTGTCAAAATAGGCGTAGACCGTGGTGAGATTCCCCTCGCTGTCCACGGGGGCCCAGTCCACGGAGGCACCTCCATGGAAGGTCGAAAACAGGAACGTCCGGATATCGGATCTCTCCCCGCCCACCCCCCGTAAAAAATTTTGGGAAGTCTCGAGGATTTCCCTGCCGTCGACCAAAACCCGAGTCCAACCGTTCGCCTGGCCGGGATCATTGAGATGGACCTGATAGACCACATGGTGCCAACGGCCCGGCACGAACACGTGCTTGGGCGAAGAATATACCCGCCTGTATTTTTTTCCGGGATCCTGACCGTAGAGATAGGAGGCCAGCCGCCCATCCTCCTTGAAGACCAGGCGAGCGCTCCAGTTCTCGGGCTTTGCTTTCTGGCCCCCGGTGACGGGAATCAGCGGCCCGAATCCGTGCAGCTTGCCCCCTTTGACGAACTGGAAAGCTTCGTCGAACCGGACATCGTACGATAGCGTGGCGGAAGTACATGTGGCGGGCAGATGATGAACCTTGGTGACCCGATGGCTACCCTGTTCGTATCCGATATACGCCACGCGGATCGCGTCCGAACCGTCCGGCCCCTGCCTTTTGGCCAGATCGACTTCCGCCTGAACCAGCAGTTCGACGGCCAGGCCGGATTCATTGTCGGTATCGAAATCCTCCCTCATCAACACCGTGGGCTCGCCTCGCGACATGGCCCCAACGACGGAAACCGACAAACTTCCCCAAATACAGGTCCATAGAAAAAATTGGCGACTGGTGAACAAATCCACTCCTTGGGGCCGGGCCCTCACAGCCTCCGCCGCGCCACCACCAGCAACGCGCTGCCCAGGTTCATGACTCCCAGCAGGCTTTCCTTTATTTGGGCGCCGATTCCCGCCGCGCCTTTTTCCACTCCGCTGCCGCTGGCGGTGGTCATCTCCAGGATATCGAAACCCACCGTGGTCAACAGGACGCGGAGCGCTTCGGATGAAAACATATTCAGGTGCTGGTCGGGATCCAGCATGTCCCACTTGGCTCCCTGGATCCGGCACCGCAGGGAACGCGTGTTCGGGGTCTGCAGCATCAGCAGACCGCCGGGGCGCAGGAGTTCGCGGCAGTTTTCCACCGCGGTCAGCGGTGTCAGAACGTGTTCGAGGACATCCAGGGCCATGATTCCATCATAAGCCGTTCCGGTGGGTTCCTGGGTCTGGATGTCCCCGGTGATGATCCGGGCCGTGGGATTGTTCTTGCGGGCCCGGGCCGCAAGTTCACCCGAGAGTTCGATGGCATCGGCCCGCCAGCCGCGGCGCCATGCCTCCTGCAGGAGTATTCCCGGGCCGCAGCCGATCTCCAGCAGGCGGCCCCACTGGTGACCGGTCCCCAGTCGCCTTTCCAGGCGTTTGAGGCGTTTGGTGAAATATCCCCGGCGCTGGTCGTCCTGTCTTTCCAGGCGATCCACCACCTCGGCTCCCTCGAAACACGAATTGAGTTCCCGGATCGGGTAGGGATGGACAAACAAACACCGACACATGGGACAGTTGATGTACTGAGCCCTGCCGGCGGGCAGGAATTTCAATCCCTTGCCGTTGGTGCATATCCTGCAGATCATGCCTATTCCCCTGCTTCCATAAGGCAGGTTACCACAATAGCATCAATCGGTCAGGGCAAAGGAACGGGTTCCTTGCGGCTTTCCCGCCACCAGGAATTCGACCGTGTGATTCTCCCGGAAATAACCGCCGAGCTCATTCGACCGCTCTTGGTTCGGGCACAAAAAATCGCCAGCACCTTCCGAATCGAATTCGGAATGTCGGTGCTGGCGTAATATCCGCGACACACCCCTCGGGTATGCCGGCCTATTCTCCAGGCCGCAGGTTGGCGCTACTTCTGGAAGGCCAGCCCTTTGGGCGCAAAATACGAATAGATCATCGGAGTGAAGAACCCGTCTTTCACCCGCTTGGCTTCCATGATGATGTTGTAGGCCTCGGTCTTGGTCTCCACATCCATGATGATGATGAACTCCACGTTGGTTTCATCGTTGACCAGGCCGGCGGAAATCACCAGTCCCTCCATGGCGGCTTTCCGGATGTTCTCGATGACCTGCATCCGCACGTCCATTCCCTCTTCGGAGTTCTGGGATTTCCAGTTGGGACCCTTCTGCACCATGACTATGTGGTACATCTGCATGGTCTGTTTCTTGGGAGCCACTTCGTCGACGGGATTCTGGGCCAAGGCCATCCCATACGAGGCCAAAATGGCCAGAATCATCAACAACATTATCGAGCGCTTCATGATCTACCCCTGATTGCAAAGTGAAAGGAGCCAGCCGAATCCGGGACAATTTAGCACAATTCCGGAAACGGCAACAGGGAATTAGAACCCTGGTCATTCCTCTAAGTTCCCCGATTTGCCCTCAAAATCCGGCCCGAATGATGCAACTCCTGAGGCAGAGGAAGCGCCCACGAATCCCTGCGGGGAATCGGCAACACAGGAGAAGAACTCATGAGGAAGCATATACCAAACATCATTCTGGGTCTCCTGCTCGTGTGGCCGGCCGCGGCCCTGGCGGTCGACTCCATTGCCGTGAGCGGAACTGCAGACTGCACGGGCTGGAATACGGACGTGGAAATCACCTTCCGTCCCGGAGCTGATATGGTACGTCTGAGCTACGTCGTGGCCCTGAACGGACCCAATGGGAACGAACTGGAACGATACGAATTCGATGAGTGGCTCGACGTCCCCGCCGCCGCCGTCGCCGTTTTTTCCTATAGCGGATCCTGGAGTACCGAACTTGCGGACGGGGCCTACGACATGGCCTGCGACGTCCTGGTGCTGGATCTCGTCCCCGACGCGGAAAACAGATTCGAGGGTGATTTCACCGCCGTAATCGAGTGCGGCGACACTCCCACCGTGACGAAAATCTGTCCTCGCGGGGCCTGGTTCTGGAGGAGCCATCCCGCCGACTGGCCGGTCACCAGCCTGGAACTGGGAGCGGATTACCTGGACCAGACCGCCCTGCTCGACATTCTGTTTCGCTATTCGCGTGGCGACATGACCGTTCTTTTGGCCAAGGCCCTCATTTCTGCCAAGCTGAACCTGGCCGGCGGCGCGGGCCACAGCCACAACATCCTGGACGTCATTCCCGAGGCCAACGCCTATCTGATCACCCATCCGGTCGGCAGCAGGCCCCGCCGGACCGGCCGCAGGTCCGCCATATCCCTGGTGATGTCGCTGGTCCGGTACAATCACCGACGGTGCGAGGATCCCAACGGCGAGGAAGACGACTCCTTCAACGCCGGCACGGCCAAACCCGGAACCGGTGATTACGACAAGGCCGCCGCCATTGAGGTCATGTCCCTGGGTACCCTGAAAGCCCTGTACCGATAGATCAAGCCTGTCTCCCCATGGAAAGAAGCCGCCGATAAAGGCGGCTTCTTTCATTGAGCTCGGGAAATACCCACCCGGCCAGGCTCTATTTCTCCCCACCCCACCGCATCTGGAAGCTGACACTGATCTGATCGAAATCCGAACCCAGACGTGTGGCCAATCCATCGATGTAAAGCACGTTCATGCTGTATCTTGTGGCCAGGGGCAACGAAACGATGGCCGCCCAGCGCGTGTTCTTCTTGTAGCTGTTGGTGTACACCCCGTTCGAAGTGGTTTTCCCACCCCGGGAGAGCCCACCCCCCAGCCCGAACCAGAAGCCGCGGCGGGCTTGATAGATGAAGTTGAGCTGGAAGCTGTAGAGCGGATCCTGGGTGACTATCGATCCTCCGAAAAAATCCGGGTTTTTGGTGTAAAGCCACGCGTCGACCATGCCTTCTATGGTCAGGCGGCCCATCTTCTGGGCCAACCCCACTCGGGGCCGAAACGCCCAGCGGTTCTGCCCCAGGTTAATCAAGTATTGGGAATCGTACTGCCCCAGGGGAATCACGGCCTTCAGACTGGCCCCCAACACGGTGTTGTTGGTGTAGGCCTTCATCTCGCTCATGGAGATAGCCGGCGCGCCAAAAAAATTGACGGCCAGCTGAACCTGCGGATCCGAAAATCCCGAGCGCGTAGCATCGACATAATCTCCGTCGAGGAATCCGTTCCAGTGGCCCCAGGCGTAGGGCACGGCCGCGGTCAGCTTGGCCGACGCTCCCCAGATCCCCAGGGTGCGGACATAGGCCGCGACCACATTGCTCACCCGTCCCTGCGCTTCGGTGATGGTGGTCGCCTGGTCAAAAAGCACTTCGCCGGTGGAATATCCGTAGGCCAGAGCTGCAAAGTTCATCCCCACCGGGGCCTGCGAAAAGGCCCGTGGTTCCAGATCCTGGGCCGAGGCCGCGGAAGCCAGGACCAGGAGGGAAAGAACAGCCAGCAGAAGGACGCGATTCATCAGATGCCTCCGGGAAATAGAAATCGTATCGCTTCGGGAAACCGTTGCGCCCAGAAGGACTCGTTGTGGCGGTGCCCTTCGCCTTCGACCACCAGCAGGTCCCAACCGCCGACAAAACCCTGTTCGGTCAGAGTATCCTTCAACCGGCGCAAGCTGTCGATGTTATCGTCGACTCCGTTGGTGTCCTTGTCCTTAAGGTTGCCCCCCTCGCGGGTGCCCATGTCCACGTAGAGCATGATGTCGGTCTTGGTGCGGTCCGCGATCATATCCGGCAGCCGGCCGCCCGCATACATGATCGAAGGGGAGAAGGAACCACAGCGGCCGAACACGTCGGGATGGGTGTAGGCGCCATACAGCGTCATCAGGCCGCCGAAGGACGATCCGGCGAGCCCCGTGTTTTCCGGGCCGGTGAGGGTACGGTAGTTCTCATCGATATAGGGCAGCAGGACATCGATCCAGGCCTGGAGATGTTTCCCGCCGCCGCCGCCGGACTCGCGGCTCGAACTGTACCAGGGCGTGTATTCGTGGCCGCGCCGATCCCCGCCGTTGGCCACCGCGACAACGATCAGGGGCGCGACCACCTGCGCGGGTATCAGTTCTTCCAGCGTTTCGTCGACCTTCCACTCGCCAGCGAAACTGGTGGCGTCGTCGAAGACATTCTGGCCGTCCATCATGTAGAGCACGGGATAGCGCTTACCTGGGTTGGTTTCGTATCCCGGCGGCAAATAAACCCAGACGCGGCGGCCGTCCAGGAAATCAGGCACCTCGACCAGGGTGATGTCGCCCGTCAGGGTCGACCGGCGAGTCTCGCCCTGCGCCCACCCGGTCACCGCCAGATCGAGGACCTCCGGGCTGGCGACCCGGTGCAGGCGGTTCTGGATCTCCTGGCCCTGGGGCCCTTTTTCGACATGTTCCCAGCCACCCAGGGTGAATTTGAACTGGATAGACTGGCCCTCGTTCAGGGGAAGTACGATTTCCCAGAGATGGGCGCCCTTTTTTTCCAGCTGGAAATCCGGATCACCCGGCTGCCACGACTGGAAGTCGCCGGCAATGAAGACCACGGCATCATCGGGAGTGGATTCAGGAACGGTCACCCGGAAGGTGACGTTGACCTCGGCGCGAGTCAGTCCAGCCACAAGGACCAGCAGGACAGCGCAACCCAAAAAGGCGCTCAAGGATTTCATGAATCGGTGTCCCCGAAGGAATAGAGGAATGCATTGATCGCGCGACAATAATACACGGCAGGGGTGGCAGATCACAACACCGGGAAGATCCGGGAGGGGAAAAAACCGGCAGGAGAATCGGTTACAGGTTCAGGGCCACCATGGGCAGGGCCACGCAGATGGTCATGAAGCCCAGAAACAACAGGCTCCAGACGCCGGCCTTGAGGCAGATATCCTTGAAGCAGAGTTTGTCCTGTTTTTGGGTCTTGGTCTTGGTCTTGGTCTCGTTCATGTTTTCTCCTGCAGGGTGGGTGGAGGAACGGATTCTCCTTGTCTTTAAATCCTACCAATTTTATGGGCTTGAATCAACAACTGAGTATTCTATATCAAGAATGATATCCGTTCTCGATTCGAGGCGGGATCATTCCTTCCAACCGTCCCGGTATTCGGCCTGGTTTCATTCAGGAAAAGTCACTCCCACCAGGTCCATGACGTATTCTATGAGTATGGGTCGGGGACCCTCCTGAATCTCCGGCGGACTGGCCACGTGGCGTTCGATAGCGGAGACCGGGCCCCAATCGGGAGCATAGAACGTGGTGCCGTAATTATAGGGGAAGAAGGTGCCGAGAATATCCCCGTCTTCGTTCGTAATCTCCTGCTCACCGAAATCCATCAGGTACATGCATTCCAGCACGTTTTCGAAGGTGCGTCCCCCCACCGAGCGCTCGCCCACGGACCAGATCCGCCCGTGGAGCCAGATGTCATCGGCCAGGGCCGGAACCAGTTGCAGCGAAAATTCCGAACCTACCGACAGGTCGCCTTCCAGATAGACCCAGCTGTGGTTCGTGTCGACGTCCGCATATCCGTAATAGCCCGAGTCCTCAAAGGCGAAAGCGTATCCGCCCAGGAAAAAAGGTGGCCCGATATCCTCGAGGGACTTGGCCTCCAGCCCGTAGCGGGATTCAAGCGCCGGTCGCAGGTCGGGGCGGGCCCGGGCGATCATCGCCAGCGCCGGATCCACACCGGACCGCGTGACGCGAACGGGAGCCGCCGGAACATCAGGCATCTCCAGGTAAAATGTCTGGACGACGTTCTGCCCTTCGGCCCCCGATTGCGTGGTCACCATTCCATCCAGGGCGATGCGGTAAAGGCCCTCTCCCATTACAGCAACATCTCCCTGGATAGGGATCTGGAGTGCCGCATGGAGCTCTTCCATGGTGGGGATTTCGTTTTCCTTGACCGGATTATCCGGGGCCGGTACGACATCCAGATACTCCAGGTCGAAGGTCCAGGCGGTGCCGTCGGCATGGGGCCAGATGTTGGCCATGGTCGGGACAGGCGCCTCGTCACCGGGGCAGTTGACACACTCGTCCTCGTCGTTGCAGGCGGAAACCAGGCAAAGGGAGCCGGTCAGAAAAACCGCCAACAGAATTTTTTTCGACATGGGATCCGCCTTCATTCTGGGCCTCGATTGCCGTCCCGATCCGACACCACCGTGGTTTCGATCTTCCACGTTCCGGGTTCCCAATCACCTTCGACCACCTTGATCTCCAGGTCGTCGTCGAACACGAACTCCGTCACGCGAAAGTCGCCCTCGCGGTAGCCGTAACCGTCCCCGTCGTCTTCGTACAAAAAGCCTGTGGCCCGGCCGTCCCGCCCGGGATTGACCAGCAGTTCCAACTCATCCAGCGGGCGTTGGTCCGACCATTGCATGATCGGCCCCAATGGTAGCACCGCCCCTTCGCGCAGGTAAAGATCAGGAAGGTCGGAATCGTCCAGGTCTCCCTCGACAAGACTCACCTTCACCCAGTTTCCTGCCGGCAGCACTGGCACGGGCTTTTCCCCCGGCCCGGTGTTGCAGGCGACCAGGAGATCGTTTCCCAAGAGGAAAGAATCATCTTCAGTACGCAGGGCGAGGTCGGCCGGATCCAGGAAGAACAGCGGTCGCACCGGCGGCAGACCCGTCTTGGCCGCTTCCCGCATCAATGAATACAGATACGGCAGCAGGCGGTACCGCCGTTGCAGAGCCAG
Source organism: uncultured bacterium (assembly GCA_965363725.1). Lineage (GTDB taxonomy): Bacteria > Krumholzibacteriota > Krumholzibacteriia > LZORAL124-64-63 > LZORAL124-64-63 > JAGLCY01. The sequence goes on from CBDTUS010000002.1 coordinate 48,914, forward strand.
ACGACAGGTCTTTTCCACCTCGCCGCCGAACGACCACGGCTCCTTGTCGATGTTGCCCTTGCCAGTGTGGCCACGCGCGAATGGCTGCAGGGCGCCGATGCCCATCCAGCGGGCGAACATCTCCCCGGTGCCACCCCCCGCGAAACCGCCGATGTCCGGCCCCGACAGCGGCTGCCCCGACAGGCCCAGGTTCAGCACCATGCTCACCGAGTAATCCACGTGGGCCCAGCTGGCGGTGTTGTCGCCGGTCCAGCAGGCGGCCCAGCGCTGGCCGCCGAGGTGGTTGGCCCGCGATAACACAAAAGGCCTTTGCCGGGGACGGGAACGCTGCACGCCTTCCCAGGTCGCCCGGGCCATCAGCATCCCGTACACGTTGTGATAGCGGGCGTGGGGACCCGGCCCACCCAGTTCGGGGTCGGCGCGATGACGGTTGTTCCGGGGCATCGTCTTGGAGTCGACGTTGAAGACCGCCGGTTCGTTCATGTCGTTCCAGATGCCGTCGATGCCCTGCGAAAGGAACTGCCCGTAGAGGCCGCCCCACCATTGGCGCACCTGGCTCATGGTGAAATCGGGGAACACGCAGCGGCCCGGCCACACCGAGCCTACGAAAGGCGCTCCGGCGGCGGTCTGCACCCAGGCGTCGATGGCGTCGCCCGAATCGTAGACGTGATAGCCCATCTCCATCTTGATGCCCGGATCGATGATCGCCACGGTGTGGAAACCCTGACCGTGCAGTTCGGCGTTCAGCCCGCGCATGTCGGAAAAACTCCAGTCGTCGACCGTGAAGCTGCGAAACTCATCCATGTAGTCGATGTCGTACCAGATGACGTCGCAGGGAATGTCCCGCTCACGGAAGCCGGCGGCGATCTCGCGCACACGATCGTCAGGAGTGTAGGAGTACCGGCATTGGTGATACCCCAGGGCCCAGCGTGGCGGCAGGGGCATGGTGCCGGTCAGGCGGGCCAGCTCGCGGACCACCTCCTGCGGCGACTTCCCTTCGATGATGATCACCGGATATTCGGCACCGTCGGCCTCGAAGCGGATGCCCTGACTCAAGTCGATCAGGCAGCGGTTGGGGGTGTCGGCGATCACGCCGAAACTGGAGCCGTCGGCGCGGACGGCCAGCACCCAGGGATGGGATTGGTACAGGTTGGCGGCGTCGCCGCCCCAGCCGTAGGCGTCGAAATTCCAGGCCACGGTGCGAGTGCCGTTTCGGCGCAGCGGGCCGGGCACCTCACCGGTGCCGTAGAGGTCGGTGCCATTGGCGATACCGAGGAAGACCGAGGTCCGCCCCTGGATCCTGGTGAATTCGGGGGTCAGGTCCCAGTCCTCCGGCACACGGCCCGTCCCTTCCAGCGGCTCCTTCAGGCAGAGCGACGGCAGCGCTCCGTTCCGGGCTTCGGGCGACGCGTGAAATCGCACAATTCCCTCGCCCACACTTTCACCGATCGGATCTGCCGCCAGTGCGGATCCACACCCCAGGCAAAAGGCAAATGCAACGCCCCACCCCATCGATTCACGGATGCCACGCTGGGCTTTCATGCCTTCCCTTCCCGTTCCAGCCAGTCGAATTTTGATCCGGATACTATTCTAACCCATTCGAAACGGGTTGGCCCGGGCAATCCAGGTGATTTTTGTGTATCATGGGGAACCATATGATTCCCCCCCCGACAGGGACGATTTTCCAACACTGCCCGGTGCAGGAGTACACATGGACGCAGGCAAATCCCTGGCTCATTACGAAATCCTCGCCAAGATCGGCGTCGGAGGCATGGGTGAAGTCTACCGGGCGCGCGACACCAAACTCGACCGCGAAGTCGCCCTGAAACTTTTGCCCGATGCCTTCACCCGGGATCCCGACCGCCACACCCGCTTCCACCGGGAAGCCCAAGCCCTGGCCGCCTTTTCGCACCCCCACGTGGCGGGCATCCACAACATCGAAGAAGAAGACGGCCAGCACTTCCTGGTGATGGAACTGGCCGAGGGCGAAGATCTGTCCGACCGGTTGACCAGGGGTGCCATCACGCCGAAAACCGCCCTGCAGATCGCCAGCCAGATCGCCCTGGCCCTCGAAGCCGCCCAAGAGAAGGGCATCGTTCACCGCGACCTGAAGCCAGCCAACATCAAGGTCACCGAAGAGGACCAGGTGAAGATCCTGGATTTCGGGCTGGCCAAGATGGTCGCCGACGAAACCACGACCGACACCCTGGCCCTGGGCGATTCGCCCACCATGACCTCGAACATGACCCGCGAAGGCGTGATCCTCGGCACGGCGGCCTACATGAGTCCCGAACAGGCCCGAGGCAAGTCCCTGGACAAGCGCACCGACATCTGGGCCTTCGGCTGCGTGCTGTACGAAATGCTCACCGGCCGGCCGGCCTTCCCGGGCGATACCGTTTCGGACATCCTGGCGGGCATCATCAAATCGGACCCCGACTGGAAACTGCTGCCGGCCGATCTGCACCCCAGCGTCACCATGCTGCTGCACCGGTGCCTGAAGAAGAACCCGCGCCAGCGGCTGCATGACATCGCCGACGCGCGCATTGTCCTGGATGACGTGATGAGCGGCACCGATTCGGGGATCGCCACGGCACTCGGGACCCAAAAGTCCAATCGTGGTCTTCCCGTTTGGGTGGGCGTCTTGGGCATGCTGGCCATCGTCGGGTTGACGGCCAAGCTGTTCCTGGCGGAATCCCCCGAAGAGCCGTCTCCCGTACGGCTGTCGACCCTGACCTTCAGCGGCCAGGACTGGTCCCCCGACGCCTCGCCGGACGGCGATCTGGTGACCTTTACCTCGAACCGCGATGGCATCCCCCGCATCTGGTTGAAACAGTTGGCCAGCGGCAGCGAAGTGCCGCTCACCGACGGGTCGGACGACCAGGCACGCTTCTCCCCTGACGGTTCCCAGATCCTTTTCGTCCACGACGAACAAAACATCCGCCATCTCTACCGCACCCCCGTTCTGGGTGGCCAGCCGCGCAAGGTCATGGAAAACGTTACCGAAGCGGACTGGTCCCCTGACGGAACCGAGGTCGCTTTCCTGAGGATGTCCCAGCAGGCGGCCACCAATGCCTTCAATTTGGGGATCGCCGATGTCCAGACAGGTACCGAAAGAATCCTGCTCACCGTGGACAATCGGTTGTGTTACGGGGTTCGCTGGTCGCCGGACGGACGCTGGATACTCATGACCGAAAATGCCCTCAGCGGAAATCTGGTTGCCGCCGGGCAGCTTGATCTGGTGGACGTCGAAACCGGGGACATCCGGCAACTGCCCATTACCGACCTGACCGGTTCGCTCACCGCCGCCGACTGGGCACCCGATGGAAAATCATTCCTGGTGGGCAAGACCCAGGAACTGCTGTCGCACATCATCGGCCGGCCCGGTCTGATCATGGAGTATTTCATCGAGACGGAAACAACCCGGCCATTGTTCTGGTCCCACTTCCGGACCCCGCAGGGCGGCTGGGGATTCGCGACCATTGCGGTGTTGAACGACCACCAGGTCGTTGTCGAGGGGTTCAAGCGCAACGCCATATTGCAGGAATTCCCCTGGCCCGGCACCGAAGACCCCGGTGGTACCGCCACACCCCGAATCCTCACCACCAGTATCGGTTTCGACCGGCAGCCGGTCTATTCACCGGACGGGAAGCATGTCCTGTTTTCCTCGAACCGGGCGGGCAACATCGACTTGTGGTTGGTGGAAAGGGCCACGGGAGATTTGCGCCAGTTGACCGACGACCCCGCTCATGACTGGGACCCCGCCTTTTCACCGGACAATGAACACATCCTGTGGAGTTCCAACCGCGGTGGCCACATGGAAGTCTGGATTTCCAACCTTGACGGCAGCGGCGCCAGGCAGGTCACCCAGGATGGTGAGGACGCAGAAAATCCGACCATGACTCCGGACGGCCAGTGGATCATCTATGCCAGCGCCAATGACGAAAAAATCGGGCTGTGGAAAATCCGGCCCGACGGCACCGACGCGGTTCATCTTCACGAAGGAACCGACCTCATTCCCGAGGTTTCGCCCGACGGCCGCTACGTCCTGTTTTCCGTCATCCGCAGCCTCGATTACGTGATCAAGGTGGTGGACATCCACTCCGGTGAAGTCGTGCCCTTTGAAATCGAAATGTTACTGACCCAGCGCAACCAGGATGTGGTCTATGGTCGCGCCCGCTGGACTCCCGACGGCAGCGGCATTGTCTACATAGGGCAGGACCCCGCTGGAAGAAGCGGCATCTACGTGCAGGATTTCACCCCCGGCCAGAACACGCACGCCACCCGGCGACAGGTGGCCGGGTTCTCCATGCTGTATTCCAGTGAATCCCTGGGCGTTGCCCCGGACGGCAAGAGCCTCGTGGTCTCCACGATATTCAACCGGCAGACCCTCCAGATGGCCGACCTGCTGCAACTGGAGAACTGGCGCTGACGAACAAGGGCCCCCGGGGGCCCTTCATCCATCTCTTGAAAAATCCGGAGACTATTTAAGCAGCAGCAGCGGCCGCGTGTCGCCCTGACCCGATCCCGCCCCCAAGACCCGGCAGAAGTAGGCCCCGCTGGGCACCCGGCCACCGGTATTTCCCGTTCCGTCCCACCGCACCTGATGGCTGCCCGCGGTGCGGTCGTCACTCAGCAGCGTGCGAACCAGCTGCCCGTCGACCGCGTAGATCTCCACGCGCACCGGCCCCGAGCGGGTCAGGGAAAAATCGATGGTGGTGGTCGGATTGAAGGGGTTGGGATAGATGTTGGCGATGCTGGCCACCGGACCAATCCCCGGCAGGCCGTCTTCGACACCCGCCACGACACCCTCGAAGAGATAGGCCACGAATTCGGGACGGTCGATGAACGGATTCCGGTTGCCCTGATAGGAGTGGACCACGTCGTTGCGATTGCGTTCCCGGCCGTCCACGGGGTCGTCGTAGTGCCACTGGATCAGCGTCTGCAACAGGCCCATATGGGCCACGGCGGCGTTGTCCGACACCACCACGATCAGGCTGGGGTTGTCGGTCAGGATGAGGTCCGGCTCCGCGCCCTCATTCCCTTCGTAACGGATGTCGGCGTAGAACTGGGCCCGGGCCACGTCGCCCCGCCTGCCGATCCAGGTTTCCCAGATCGAACTGGTCCGCAGGTTCACCCCGACCTGGCCGTTGTAGTCATCCGTCGGGTAGCTGGAGCAGCCGGCGGTGCAGTTGTCGAAAATGTTGTTGCTGCGTGAGGTGTTGTAACCGTCGTCGCAGAGCATCAGCATGTGGCAGTCCGAATAGGGTTTGTTCGACGACCTGTCATCGGGAAAACCGTAGCTCTTGGGCCAGGTATGCTCGCGGTTGTACTCGTTGTTGCCGGCGCCGTGCTTGATAAAGGTCCGGTTCCGGTACACGTCGATGATACGCTCGCAGTCGTTGGGGTCCTCGTCGGCCAGCTCGAGCACGTTCCAGGTGTCGGTCGAGGACGAGGTGTAGGGGATCTTGATGTGCCCGTCGATGATGTCGTGCAGGGTGGCGCGAATGGTGGCCGCATCGGTAAAATTCACCGAGTCGTAGTATCCAGAGGGCGCATCGGCGAGCGCGCCCGTCGAGACCGATACCCACAGGGCGGCCAGGATTATCCAGGCGGGAATCCGGGGCGGGGGCGATGTTCTGATCCTTGGCCGCACTTGGATCCCTTCCATTCCCATCCCCCGGGAAAAACTTCCCCTGTATGTTACAAGATATCAATTATAACACTTTTCCCATCATTAATTAAAAAATAATGAACCCTGCCTCCCGAGGAAAGCGGAGTCCCGATAGAATTCCACGATCATATTTTTATGAATATTCTTCGGTCGTAAAGCACCCAGAGGATCGCCAGCCACAATCCCACGGTCAGCAGGGCAAAAAGGACCGAGCCGTTCACCGGCCCGGCCAGCGGAACCAGGATTTCCTGGTAGACCCAGCTATTCAGACTCACCGACTGGCCGGCAGGCCCGGCCACCTTCACCATGACCAGGATCCGCGCGAGAAGGCCCGATCCCACGAAGGCCACCAGGGGGTTGCTGCCGAAGACCACCGCGGGCAGCGTTCCCCGGCGCCAGCCCCTCACGTCGATCATCCAGGAGGAAACCGCCAGGGCCACCAGGGCCAGGCCGCCGGTGATCACGACATAGCTTACGGTCCACAACTGTTTGTTCACCGGTTCCAGGCGGCAGACCACCAGACCGACCACCGTCCCGATCGCTCCCACCCTGACCAGGGTGCGCAGCTTGGCCTCCAGAGGCCGCGGCCCGCGGATGAATTCTCCCGCAAAAAATCCGGCCAGGGTCGTGACCACGGCCGGAAGCGTGGACACCAGGCCCTCCGGATCAAAAGCCAGCCCACCCACCCGGTACAGGTGGGCTTCGCCCAGCACGGCCAGGTCCACCCAGCGGACAAAATTGTCTTCCAGGGCAAAACTACCCGCTCCCCACCCGGCAACCAGGGGCAGACGCATCAGAAGTTCGTACAGAACCAGGAAACCCGCGGCAACCAGGATCCGGTCCCGGTTGCGGCTGGTCAGGACCACCGTCATCCCCGCCGCCAGGTAACACAGGGCGATGCGCTGCAGCACGCCGGGAATGCGCAGCCCTGACAGACTATCGGGCTGATTGAAGGGGAATCCGTTGAGCAGCAGACCGCAGGCAAAGATGATCACCGCTCGGGACAGGATCTTGCGGACCAGACCGCCAACCGAAGCGCCGGCCTGCTGTCGTCGGGCGAAGCTGAGCGACATCGCCACGCCCACGATGAACAGAAAAAAGGGAAACACCAGGTCGGTCGGTGTCAGACCGTGCCAGGCCGCGTGGCGCAGGGGAGGATGGATGTGGGCCCAAGAACCCGGGTTGTTGACGAGTATCATCAAGGCGACCGTCAGGCCGCGGAAAACGTCCAGGGATACCAGTCGCTCATGTCCGCCGCCGACTATTCGGGCTCCAACCGGGAGTGGGACCCATCACAATAGGGGCCGCCATCGTTGCGCTTGCAAGCACACAGGGCCACTGTTTTTTCCTCTGCCAATTGGAACATCTGGGGACTGAAGGAGGTGGCGCGGTGCGCGCCGTCACAGAAGGGATGGGTTTTCGACTCACCGCAGGCACAGAAGGCGTACTGCCCGGCCGGGAGTTCCAGAACGACCGGCTTGCGGCCTACGATCTTGGGTTTCTCCATATTGGTATCCTTTCTCGATCAACCCAGGGTTATGGGTTCAAGAAAAGACAATTTCAGAACTTCGGCAACGCCTCCCGGGGAATTAACCTCCACGGATACAATCATTTCACCATGGTCATGCGTCTGGTGCGGGAAAAATCCGCTGTTTCCAGGTTGTAGAAATACACCCCGGCGGCCACCGTCCGGCCCGATTCATCCACTCCGTTCCACCTGGCCTGGTGGCTTCCCGCGGTCATCTCCAGATCATCGATCAGGGTCCGGACCAGGCGGCCGGACACGTCGAATATCCGCAGCCTCACAGGTCCCGCGGCTGCCAGATTGAATCCGATCTTCGTGGCCGGGTTGAAGGGATTCGGATAATTCTGGTCCAGGGCGACCCCCGCGCGGGGCAATCCGTCTTCCGGCACCGGGCTGACCGAGGTGAAGGGTTCGTCCAGGTAATTTTCCAGGATGAACTCCACGTTCTGCCGCAAAATGTCGTGGTCCATCCGGTAGGGACGGCCCGACAGGACCACGAACTGTCCGCCCGTCTCCCGGAAGGTGCCGCCGCCGGTGGGCGAAGCCCAGACCCCGGTTCCCCGGTCACCGCCAAAGCCGGCGGTGTCCTCGAACAACAGCGTGCTTTCGGGGCCGACTCCCGTGAAGAAGACATCGTTCCAGCTCTGGTCACCGATAAAGGGAATGTCGGACAACCCGGGCTCCACCGCGAGGTAATTGCCGAGATTCCCGCCCTCCTCCGCCCAGACCACGCCCAGGTAGGAGCTCAGTTCCAGACCTATGAACGTCCGGCTGCGCCGGGTCATCAACAGGAGATTGCCGCCGGCCTCCAGGTAGGAAAGGATCGGCGTCTCGGCCCACTTGGGCAGATCCCCGTTGTAATTGTTCCCGACCCAGATCACCGTCGAATATCCGCCGAGGACCGAAGCCGGCACCGCGTCGTAGCCGATCGGGCGCGGCAGGTTCTCGGGATAGCCGCTGTCCGGGGCAGAAAAGCAGTCCCAGAACGAGACCGGGTTGTCTCCCCAGAAAACGCTGTCGGCGTAGGCGCTGGCGATTTCCGCTCCGTAGGTATTCCAATCCACGCCGTTGACCAGCAGGATCCCCTTGTCGAAGGTGGGATTGGTGACCTCGGTCCGGACCTGTCGCAGAATCCAGCGGTCGGGATCCAGGATGACGTTTTCCGGCGTGCCGGAAACGGGCAGCACATACTCCTGGACCAGCTGGTCGTTCTCGACCGTGAAATCGATGTTGCCGGTGCTGGTGCCCACCCGCAACTGGATGGGCATGGTAAAGATATCCCCGTCGACGGGTTCCTGGGTGATGGTCACGGTGATCTCGTCCGCACCCGGCCCGGGGACCCAGCCATAGGCGTAGACCGGGTAGTACTCCCCGTAGATCCACTGCTGGAAAAAGGCCGTCAGATCGAGGCCGCTGACCGACTCCATCGCGGCCTGCAGGTCTTCGGTGGTGGCGCTGCCGTAGAGGTGGTTCTCGCGGTACAGGGCCAGGCCGGTGAAGAAATCCTCGTCGCCCACGACACCGCGCAGCATGTGCACGACCCAGCTGCCCTTGTTGTAGCTCAGGTTGCCGTTGAAGATGTTGTCGTTGACCGGGTCCTCCACGAAGATCGTCCCGGAACCGTAGTACGCGGCGATGTCCATGTACTGCTTGTAGGTCCCGACACCGTATTCCTGTTCGGCCCAGTAGGCCTCGCTCCAGGTCGCAAATCCCTCGTTGAGCCAGATGTGCCCGAAGTCGTCGCAGGTGACCATGTCGCCCCACCACTGGTGCGCCAGTTCGTGGGAGATCAGGTCTTCGGAGTAGCCGCCCATGCTGGTGATGGTCTGGTGCTCCATCCCGCCGCCCCAGGTGAATTCGGCGTGCCCGTACTTCTCTTCCACAAAGGGATATTCCCCGTAGGCCTCGGCGAAGGTCCCGATCATCGGCACCGTCAGGGCGTAGTTCGACTCGACCACGCCTTCGTGGTCGGGGTAGATGAAGAACTGCACCTCCATGGGGTCGCCGCCTAGCAGGGGTGTGTACCAATCGCTGTAGGTGGTGTAGGGATGGATGGCCAGCGACACCAGATAGGTGGCGATGGGGTAGTTCGATTTCCAGTGGGTGGTGCGCGTGGCGCCGTTGTCCACGTCCGACACGACCAGGCCCTGGCTGGCGACGATCAGGTTGTCGGGAATCGTCACCTTGACGTCGACCGAATCAGCCTTGTCGCTGTTCAGGTCCTTGCAGGGCCACCATTCCCGAGCGCCGAAGGGTTCGCTCAGGGTCCAGATCATGTCCTGGCCGCTGTGGCTGCTCCAGCCGAAGGCCCCGCCGGAAGGATTGCCGCTATAGCTGACCGCCACGATCACCGTTTCGCCGGTGGCGTAGGTGCGGTCCAGGTTCACGATCAGCACGCCGCCGCTGCGGCTACTCGACACGCTGATGCCGCCGGCGGTGGTCGCGGTCACCGTCATGCCCGCAGACAGGTTCAGGTCCATGACCGCCAGAGAGGCACCGGTGACTTCCGCGGTCACCGTCACTGTCCCGGTCAGGATATGGGATACGGGATTCAGGTCCAGCTCCAGGCCGTAATGGTGGACGTCGTACAGGGCCTGATTGGGGGTCTTCGCAGCCTCGGCGGCCATCAGTCCCTTGACCAGCGCATTCTTGGTGGCGGCTTCCTGGTGGCGGTGCTCCAGGATCCGGGTGCGGTCAGCGGTTGGGTCGTCGGAGGAGGCGCCCTGCGCGGTCAGCGAGAACAGGACCATCATGATCACCAACAGGGCAGTCTGCAGAGGATGAGCGGAGGCCTTTGGGCGAAGGAACATGAACCTAACCCCGGGGTTGGAGAGTCGAACCTGAAGTTGCGCGCTTCTGCTTAATTATAGCACAAACGGCCGATTTAAGGTGATTTTCCGATTTCCGATATGATGATATGATCCCGATCGGCGTTTGCCAAGTTTCGCCGCCAAAGAAAGGTCCTCTCATGAGCTTTTTTCTCCTGATCCTGGTGCTCCTGATTCCCGCGACCACCACGCTGGCTGCGGAAGACATCCCCCGCGTTTCGCCGGTCCGCCCCGTGTCGACCTATTCCATCGTGGCCCGGGATCCCGACACCGGCGACCTGGGCGTGGCGGTCCAGTCCCACTGGTTCAGCGTGGGCGCCCTGGTGCCGTGGGCCAGGGCGGGCGTGGGCGCCGTCGCCACCCAGTCCATGGTCGAAGCCAGCTACGGACCCAAGGGGCTGGATCTGATGGCGACCGGGCAGGACGCCGTCACCACCCTTTCATATCTCCTGGAACAGGATGACCACGCCGATATCCGCCAGGTGGCGATGGTCGACGCGGGCGGGATGGCGGCGGCCCACACCGGCGCCCGCTGCATCCCTGAAGCCGGCCAACAGGTCGGCCTGGGATACTCGGTCCAGGCCAACCTCATGGGACCCGCCACGGTGCCCGCAGCCATGGCCAAGGCCTTCGAGAAGACCTCGGGCCCGCTGGCCGAACGGCTGGTGGCCGCCCTGGCAGCGGCTGAGAAGGAGGGAGGCGATATCCGCGGCCGGCAGTCGGCCGCGATCCTGGTGGTGCGGGCCGAATCTACAGGGGAACCCTGGAACGACAAGCTGGTGGACCTGCGGGTCGAGGATAATCCCGAGCCGGTTCGGGAATTGAAGCGGCTGCTGAAGATTCACCGAGGGTACGAACAGATGAACGCCGGCGACCTGGCCGTGGAAAAGGGCGATCTCGACGAGGCGGAAAAATCCTACGCCCGAGCGGAACAAATTCTCGGCGACAATCTCGAAGCGCGGTACTGGCACGCCGTGGCCATGGTCAACGCCGGGGCGCTCGATCGGGCGCTGCCGATTTTTGCGGACATATTTCGGCGGGGGGACAACTGGCGCGAATTGACGCCGCGGTTGGTGGGGCCGGGGTTCTTGCAGGCGGATAAGGCGACGTTGGATAAGATCATGGCGGCGGGGGTGGAATAGGGGATTGGCGGGCTGTTTTACGGCCGTCCTTGGGTTTCGTTGTCGCCTGAACCCCTGTTCCAGTACGCATGTAGGACCAAGGCCAGAATGATGCCGAAAATGGCGCCACGCGGTATCGCTAGCAGAAGTGAGATTCCGCCTGGTTTGTCCAGGTCGAATAGCATGGCGAGAACTAGGACTATCAGCCAGGCGGCGAGTCCGGAAATTGCGCCTACTAGGCCGATGTGGAGAACAAGGTCCCGCCGGGGCATGGTGCGGTACTTGTTGTAATTCATTCGCATTCGTTCTTTGAGTGTTGGGGTATTCATTGGCATGCCTCTTCTTGTTTTGTGTAGAATAGAAATCAGAGGCTCCACGGAAGCGCTTTAGCGCCGGAGTTGAGTCCGCTGGATTGTTTTTTTTTCATCCATAAGCAATGCCCAAGAATAGACATCCCTCACCTGTTTTTTTGTTATAAAAAAGTATTGCGGAATCAAAACTGTGACGGCTAGGGGTCCAATGTTGTCTATGAAGATATTTTAAATATTCATTTCTTAATTTGGATGAACATGGATTTTGGCTATCTGGAACTATAACTAAATGTTTCATTTCTAAGGGATCTTCTTCATGCCAAAGTTCCTTATTGAACTCCAACTTATCTAGAACTTTGCTTAATTCATGGCTAGAAATAGTTATATCGCAGTGCAATTCCCTGGCAACCCAACCTCCGGAACAGTCCTTGAGTTGATAGGAAGCTCCTGTTTCATCCAATAGAGCATTTACTTGATTGCTGAAAGGGTGCGGAATGAACCTGGACGCGATGATGGTCGCAACGAGAGTTAGGATAAAAACAACGAGAAATTTTTTCATCATTTCTCCTAGTTACTTAAAGATTACGTTGGCTTCACCTGCAAGCGCGTTCGGCGAAGCCGATTTGGCGTGGAGGCTGCGCAAGCAACCGGCGTGACAAAAACGATTGCCTGGCTCAAGCGCTTGTTAGGAGGCGGCCCACCTATCAAGGCGCCCAATGCGCTATTGCCTCAGTTTTGCCTACCACGCGTTCGCTGGGTCCACTCCCGCCAAGTGAAACGAACGGCGTTCTGGTTGCAGATATCGACACAACTCCCGCAGTTGATGCAGTCGATATGCCGCATGTCGC
>CBDTUS010000003.1:0-54320 GCA_965363725.1 uncultured bacterium
GACCGACCCGCAGGAGTTTTCCCTGGCGACCACGGTCTACGACTCCCTCGGTGTGGCGCACAACGTCTCCTTCGCCTTTGAAAAAGTGCCCGGCATGAACGAGTGGACCTGGACCGCAAGCATGGAGGGGGCCGAGACCATTTTGTCCGGCGGATCTGGACGGGTGGCCTTTGGCGAAGACGGTTCCCTGAGCAGCTTCACCTACGATGACGGGAGCGGGGGGCTGTCCTTCGATCCGAACGCCCCAGGTCAACAGGGGGCGGCCCCGGTCGTCTTGCAGTTGGATTTCGGTGAAGTCGGAGGCCTGACCGGATTGACCCAGTTCGAAGGTACCGGTGGCATGCAGTCCCTGGCCGACGGGTACGGTTCCGGTAACCTCCTGGATTTCACCATCGGCCTGGACGGCGTGATTACGGGCATTTTCTCCAACGATACCACCCAGGATCTCGCCCGGGTCGGGATCGCCCAGTTCACCAACCCCAACGGCCTGTACCGGGTTGCCAACAACACCTATCGACTGAGCGGCAATTCGGGCGACGCTCAGGAAACTTTTGCCGCCAACGACAACGGGGTGGCCATCCTGTCGGGGACCCTGGAGAACAGCAACGTCGATCTGGCCAAGGAGTTCACCGACCTGATCGTGGCGCAGCGCGCCTTCCAGGCCAATAGCAGGGTCATCACCACGGCGGACCAGGTCCTGCAGGAGCTGGTCAACCTGGTGGGCTGAGCCCGTCCCGGCCGGCCAACCGGCGTTAGGAGCTAAAGTTCATGATCAAAGTCACGAAACTAAATGGGAACGAACTGGTGGTGAACGCTGATCTTATCGAGTTCATCGAAAGCACGCCGGACACGCTGATCAGCCTGACCACCGGACGCAAGATCATGGTCCTGGAAGACCTGGACGATGTGATCCGCCTGGCGGTCGGCTACCGGACCAAGGCGCGTATCCACCCCGTTCCCACCGGGGGAACCGGTTCGGTGTTCGAAGGATGAAGGGACGGTCCGCCGTCGGGCGGGCTACCCGACGAGGCAACCGGGGAGACAGCCAGTGGACATAGCAACCATCATCGGACTGGCCGCGGCCTTCGGGTTGGTGGGGTGGTCCATCCTGGCCGGGGGCAACCTGGCGGGCTTTATCAATCTTTCGGCTGCCGCCATCGTTCTCGGCGGCACCTTTGGTTCGCTGCTGGTCCACTTTCCCATCGCTCGCATCGTCGGGCTGTTCGGAATACTCCGCAAAACCCTCGTCTACGCCCACCCGGAACCCGACATCGTCATCAACAAGATGGTCAAGTACGCCGAGCGGGCCCGCCGGGAAGGGATGCTGGCCCTGGAAGACGATTCGGAAACCGAAACCGATGATTTCCTGCGCAAGGGACTTCGCCTGGCCGTGGACGGCACGGATCCCCAGCTTCTGGAAAAGATCATGCAGACGGATCTGCAGCAGATCGAGAACCGCCACCACGAAGGCGCCCGGATCCTCGCCGCCGGCGGGGCCTTCGCCCCGGCTTTCGGGATGATCGGAACGCTCATCGGGCTGGTCAGCATGTTGTCCACCCTGTCCGACCCTGCCCAGATCGGGTCCGGCATGGCCACTGCCCTGGTCACCACCTTCTACGGGGCACTTTTGGCCAATGCGCTTTTCCTACCCCTGGCCGGCAAACTCGAGACGCGCTCCCGCGAGGAGATCCTCAACAAGGAAATGGTCATCGACGGGATCATGGCTATCCAGAGCGGCGACTCGCCCCGCATCGTCGAGGAAAAACTCAAGTCGTTCCTTTCCCCCTCCCTGAGGCGCAAGTTGGATACGGCCAAAAAGAAGGCGGCCTGATGGACCGCTGCCGATAGGAGGCCGTCTTGGCCATGAGAACCAGGAGAAGGAAACTCACCATTCGCCGCAAGGTCGACGGCTGGGTCATGACCTACGCCGACATGATGAGTCTTCTGCTGACGTTTTTCATTTTGATCGTCTCGTTCTCCTCCCTTCAACAGTCCAAGTTCAAGCAGGCTGCACAATCTCTTCAAGAGGCCTTCGGCCTGCTGGACCATCCCGAATCGGTGATCGAATTCCAGAACCCCGTGTTCCCCGACCTGCCCGATGACCCCGCCGACGCCGAGGTCTACTACGAGATGCAGGAGCTGCAACATGTCATCCTGGAAAAGGGTTTGGACCAGGAAGTGGAAATCCAGTTGCAGGAAAACGGTGTCATGTTCCGCATCCAGGCGCCTTTCCTGTTCGCCTCCGGGCAAGCCGAACTGAGGGACGAACCCCGCCAGGTCCTGGAGGAGCTTTCCTCCCTGTTCCGGAAGTTCCCCTATCTGGTCCGGATCGAAGGTCACACCGACAGCGTGCCCATCAATTCCGAACGATATCCCTCGAACTGGGAGCTCTCGGCGGCCCGCGCGGTGACGGTGGCACGATACTTTCAAGGGTTGGGCCTGCCGCCTGAAAGAATCGCGGCCACCGGATACGGGCAATACCAGCCCATCGAGGGCAATGACACCGCCCAGGGGCGGGGAAAGAACAGACGCGTGGAAATTTTCCTGCAGATGGACAAAAGGGACCTGCCGCGGGCTAACGAGCTTCCCTTCGGGAATCCCCTTCTGCAGGGCGCGGAATCCTGACAGGGAAGCGTCAAAACGGATGAAATTGGGCCGGAGCGGTTGATTACCGACCTGCACCGGGCCCGGCGGCGGACCTGACGCCGAAGCTGCAACCGACAAGGAGCAAAGGCATGGCCGACAAAAGACCCACGGCTTCGGGCGATGGGGAACAGACGAGGAAAAAGGGCATTTTGGAGAACAAGGCCGTTCTTCTGGGGGCCATCGTCATAGTCCAGGCCCTGGTGGCCATCGGTTTGACCCAGTATGTCCTGGTCCCCAAGCTGGCGGTCCAACAGGCCGCCACCGGAGGCGAATCCATCATGGAGGTGGTTTCAGACGTCCCCCACCGCGGCACCATGGTCGGCCTGGACGACATCATCGTCACCCTTGCCGGGGAATCCCGGCGGCCACGCTATCTCCGGATCAACATCACGCTCGAGGTGAAGGACAAAATCACGGCCGGATCCGTGAAGATTCGCCTGCCGCAGATGAGGGACGCCGTCATCATGACCCTTTCCGAGAAGACCGTGGAGGACCTCAGTCGTCCCGGCGGAAAGATGAATTTGCGGGCGGAGATTTTCAAGCGCCTGGACGATAGCATTTCCGGCGACAAGCTGATGAACGTGTATTTCTCGGACCTGGTCATCCAGTAGCCGGACCAAAGGGGAACCCGTGACTTCCGTCGACTACGAAAACACGAACGCCGCGCCCGGAATCCAGGAGGATTCGGACCTGGACGCCGCCCTCGATGCGGCCGAGGATCTTGCCGGGGCCGTGAATGACGGGATGGCCGTGGACCTGGAGGAGGTTCTCAATGCTTCCTCCTGTGACGAGGAGGTGGGAGACCATCCGGTCAAGTACGACTTCCATCGGCCCCACCATATCTCTCGGCCCTTTCAGCAGAATCTGCAGGCCGTAGCTGACTATTTCGCCAAGAACGGGACCATCGAGTTTACCAGCCGCCTCCGCATGGCCACGGATGTTACCTACACCGGCCTTCATCAATCGACCTACGCGGAATTCGTCGGCGAACTGCCGCGGCCGACCTGCGCGGCCATGGTGGACCTGGATCCCCTGAAGGGTCCGGCACTGATGCACATCGATCTGGGGCTGTGTTTCTCCTTCATGAAAAAACTCCTGGGCGGCCTGCCCACTGCGGAAATTACAGTGCGGGACTTCACGGAGATCGAGCGGGGGATCGTCACCGACCTGGTGGAGCGTTTTCTGGAGATGTTCCGCAAGTCCCTGTCCAAGATCGTCCCCGTGGAATCCCGGCTCAGTGCCCTGGAGAACAATCCGCACTACCTGAGCGGGATTTCCGAAGGATCCTCCCTGGTCATCCTCGGGTTCAAGATCAAACTGGATACCCTGGAGGGGCCCTTCCAAGTGGCCCTGCCGCTGTCGTCCTTCGGCCCGGTCAGGGAAATTTTCGATCCCAGTGACGTCAAGGAATCCCGCAACGGCGAAGAATTGAGGGATGACCGCCGCAAGATCCTGGACATGGTCCAGAGCAGCGGCAGTGAGCTGGTGGTCCAGCTGGGTCATTTTGAAACCAATCTCGAGACAATTCTGAACCTGTCGACCGGGGATGTCCTCGACCTGCCCCAGGCCGTGGACGCGCCGCTGGACATCCAGATTGCCGGCCGTGAAGCTTGGCAGGGTGAACCAGGGCGCGTGGGGAACAACCGGGCCGTGAAACTGATCCGGCAGCTGACCAAGGAGTAAGCCGAATGAACCACGACGACAACTATCAGGACCATCCTGAATACTCGGAAACCGGAGAGACCGGCGCCGCCGAATCCTCCACCGTGGGCACCGGCCTGCTCGAGGATGAATCCTCTTCGCTGATCCGTGATCTGGAAAGCGAGGTGACCGACACCTCAAACCTGGACCTGCTGCTCGACGTCAACCTGAAGGTTTCCGTGGAACTGGGCCGCGCCGCCCTGAAGTTCCGCGAAGTCCTGAACCTGGCGCCCGGCGCGGTGGTGGAACTGGACCGGCAGACCAGCGAACCGGTGGACATCCTGGTCAACGGTTCCCTGCTGGCGACGGGAGAAGTGGTGGTGGTGGACGACCATTTCGCCGTCCGTATCACCAAACTGCTCAACCGGGTCGAAAGGCTCAAGAAGGTCCTTTGATGGTTCTTCCCGGGGCATTCCAGCACTCCCTGGCCGCCGCCACGGTCGGCGGCGCCTTTGCCGCCGACACCGGGATTTCCTGGTGGCAGACCCTGGGCGGCCTGGTGGTGGTCTTCGGGCTGCTGCTGGTCAGCCTGAAGCTCCTGGGCAAGTGGAACCGTCGCAGCGGCGGTTCGGAGTCTTCGCTCCTGACGGTATGGAATCTGGGCCCCAAGCGGGAAATCCAGCTGCTCCGACTGGGCCAGGAGGTCCACTACATCTACCGCCACGACGGATCCATGGTCCTGCTGAAGAAAGAGGCCCTCGGCGAATACGAATCCAAGCGGGAAGCCGCGGCCGTCGCCTGATTCCTTCCTGGCCAGAATCTGGCCGCTTTTCTCCAAAAACACCTGTTTCGGGATCCATCAGGGATCAAGGCCAATCCCCGGCTTTGTTTCTGATTGTCTAAAGTGTATAAATACAACAACTTAACAGATCAGCGAGCCCATCCATCCAATCGATGAGGTGGCACGTCCATTGCCTTTCTTCCGACGGTACCAAAGGCGTCCCCTGGGCGCCGTCCATTTCCGCAGGAAGAAAGCATGCCGATCACTCGTCAAATACTGCCCCAAGGGAAATTCCCGCAATCCCTCCCGATCCGGGCGCTGCTGTGCGCTTTTATGCTGCTGGTGGTCGCTGCCGGTGGTGCCGCAGCCCAGGACACGACCCCCGCTGTCCAGGGAGCCGATCCGGTCGCACCGGTGATGACCTTGACCCTCGAGGGAGCCAACAGCCCCAAGTCCATGGACTCGGCTCTGAAAATTGTCCTGCTGATGACCGTGCTTTCCCTGGCCCCGGCCTTCCTGGTCCTGCTGACCAGTTTTACGCGGATCGTCATCGTGCTCGGTTTCCTGCGACAGGCCATAGGCGCCAACCAGGCACCCAACAACCAGATCATCATCGGCCTGGCCCTGTTCCTGACCCTGGTGGTCATGTCACCGGTTCTGCACCGGATGAACAACGACGCCATCCAGCCCTTCATGAACGAACAGATGAGCCAGGGGGAGGCTTTCGCCAAGGTCCAGGTCCCCTTGAAGGAATTCATGCTCAGCCAGGTCCGGGAAAAGGACGTGGCCCTGTTTCTGGACCTGACCGAAACGGAGGCACCGGACAGTCCGGAAGACCTGCCCATGCTGGTGGTGATCCCCGCCTTCGTCCTGAGCGAACTGAAGACGGCCTTCCAGATGGGCTTCGTCCTGTTCATCCCGTTTCTGATCATCGACATGGTGGTCGCTTCGGTCCTGATGTCGATGGGCATGATGATGCTGCCGCCGGTGCTCATCAGCCTGCCCTTTAAGATCCTGCTCTTCGTGCTCGTCGACGGGTGGTTCCTGGTCGTCAAATCACTTGTCCAGGCCTTCCAGTAGGTGGGAAAGGAATCCGTTCATGACACCCGAAACCGTGATCGAAATCGGACAGTACGCCATGAGGACGGCCATTTTCGTGGCCGGCCCCATGCTGGTCGCGGGCATGATCGTGGGTCTTGCCATCAGCATCTTCCAGGCGGCCACGCAGATCAACGAGATGACCATGACCTTCGTGCCCAAGATCCTGACGGTTTTCCTGGTCCTGATCCTGACCCTGCCCTGGGCCATCAGCCAGATGACGGGATTCGCCGAGGCGATGTTCACCCGCATCGCCAACATGTAGGAGAGGCGTGCACTTCGAAATCGACATCACCCTGATGGCGATCACCGCGGCCCTCGCGGTCCGATTTGGCGTCCTGGCGGCCACCCTTCCGCTGCTGGATATCCGCAGCGTGCCGCCGTTGTGGCGGATCGCCCTGGCCGTCAGCTTCGCTGCGGCCCTGGCGCCCGCGGTGGCGCGGTCCGTGCCCACCGGCAGCGTTTCATTGGCCTGGCCCGCTCTGGCGATGGAAGCGGTGCGCTCACTGGTGGTGGGAGCCCTGCTGGGATTCACCATCAATCTGGTTTTTACGGCCGTGCGGTACGCCGGTTCCATTGCCGGGATGCAGATCGGTTTTGCCATCGTCAACTCGTTCGACCCGATGAGCAACTCCCAGATCTCGGTCATATCGCAGTTCTATTACCTGCTGGCCGTCCTGCTGTTTTTCGTCACGGGAGCCCATCAGATCCTGGTGGCGGCCATGTTCCAGTCCTGCATCGCGGTACCTCCCTTCAGCGGGGGCGATCCGGTGGGCGGGGCCTGGTGGTTGCTCCGGGAATTCGGATCGGTATTCACGCTCGGACTGCAAATCGCCGCTCCGGTCGTGATCGTCCTGCTGCTGGTCAGCGCCTCGATGGGCGTCATCGTCAAGACCGTGCCCCAGCTCAACGTCCTGGTGGTCGGCTTCCCCATCAAAATAGGGGTGGGCCTGATCACCGTGGGACTTTCGCTCGTCTTCTACCGGCAGGTGACCACCGCGGTCATGGCCGGCATGCAGGGTCGGCTGGCAGAGTTGCTGCTGGCCATGAAATAGGAACGGGAGGTGAAAAATGGCTGAAAACGGCGGTGCTGAACGCACGGAAAAAGCGACAGTCAAACGACGGGAACAGGCTCGCGACCGGGGTCAGGTTGCCCGCAGCACCGAGGTGACCAGCGCGGTCCTGCTGGTGTTCGGCATCACGGTCCTGGTGGCCGGGTCGGGCCATGTCACCCGGGTCCTGGGGCGCAACACCATCTACCTGCTGTCCCAGGCCCACGTCCTGGAACCGGGCAACAGCTCCGCCTTGCAAGAGATCGTCGAGGGCAATCTGGAAGTGCTGCTGGTGGCCCTGGCTCCTTTGCTGGTGGCCGTGCTCATCGCCGCTGTGGGCGCCAACGTTATGCAGGTCGGATTCCACGTCAGCTCCAAGGCCATCGCCTTCCGGACGGAGAAGCTGAATCCCTTGACGGGGATGAAACGGTTTTTCCAGAAGTCCACCTGGTTCGACATGGGCAAGCATCTATTCAAGATCCTGGCAATCGGCCTTCTGGCCTGGGTGACGGTGAAGGGTCTGCTGGAACACCTGACCGGAACACCGATGCTGCCCCTGGTCGCCATTGTCGATGTCGCCAGAAACGATTTTGTCACCCTGATGACCAAACTTCTCCTTTTCATGGTGGTACTGGCCATCGGGGATTGGATCTGGCAAAGGCGACGCCACGAGGAAAACCTGAAGATGACCCGGCAGGAAGTGAAAAAGGAGAACAAGGACATCGAGGGTGATCCCCAGATCAAGGCCAGGGTGCGCGGGCTGCAGTTCGAAATGGCCCGACGGCGCATGCTGGCCGATGTCCCGACCGCCGACGTCGTGGTCACCAACCCGACCCACTTCGCCGTCGCCCTGAAGTATGTCCCCGGTTCCGCCTCCCCGAAGGTGGTGGCCAAGGGTCAGGACCATGTCGCTGTGATGATTCGCAAGGTGGCCCGCAAGGCGCGCGTTCCAATTCTCGAAAACAAACCCCTGGCCCGCGCCCTTCACAAGGAAGTGGAAGTGGGGACCCCGATTCCCGAAAGCCTGTACCAGGCCGTGGCCGAGGTGCTGGCCTACGTGTACCGCCTCAGGACGGCCTAGGTAAGGCGTCCGGCAAGGAGACCGAGTTTTGCAGCAGGATCAAGTCATCGACAGGGACCTGGTGCTGGCCAACAGCAACGTGCTGAGCGCCGGCGCCGTGCTGGTCATCCTGGGCCTCATGGTTATTCCGGTGCCGCCGGTTCTGCTGGACCTCATGCTGACGTTCAGCATCGCCTTTTCGGTGACCGTGCTGCTGGTCTCCCTCTACATCAAACAGCCGCTGCAGTTCAACAGCTTTCCGTCGCTGCTGCTCATCCTGACCCTGATGAGGCTCTCGCTGAACGTGGCCTCCACCCGGTTGATCCTCAGCCGGGGGGAAGCCGGCCAGGTGATCCAGAGTTTCGGCGACTTCGTGGTGGGCGGGAACTACGTGATCGGTGTGATCGTGTTCACCATCCTGGTGGTCATCAACTTCATGGTGATCACGAAAGGGTCTGGGCGCATCGCCGAAGTGGCCGCCCGCTTCACCCTCGACGCCATGCCCGGCAAGCAGATGGCCATCGACGCGGACCTCAACGCCGGCCTGATCAACGAACGCCAGGCCCGCGCCCGGCGCCAGGAGATCGCCCAGGAAGCCGAATTCTTCGGGGCCATGGACGGCGCCAGCAAGTTCGTCAAGGGCGACGCCATCGCGGGCATCATCATCACCATCGTCAACATAGCCGCCGGATTCGTAGTGGGAATGCTGCAGATGGGGATGACCGCGGGAGAATCCCTGAGCCGATTCACGGTCCTGGCCGTGGGCGACGGACTGGTCAGCCAGATTCCCGCCCTGCTGGTGTCGACCAGCGCCGGTCTGGTGGTGACCCGGTCCAGCGGGTCCCTGAACCTGGGGCAGAGCGTGACCCTGCAGATCTTCCGTCAGCGAAAGGCCCTGTTCCTTTCCGCTACAGCCATGCTGGTTCTGGCGATGATCCCGGGCCTTCCGACCGGACCATTCCTGTTTCTGTCGGTGACCACCGCTTTGGCCGGGTTTTTCATGGGCCGCAAGGTCAACGAATACGACGAGAACCAGGCCCGACAGGACCAGATGGAAGCCCCGGATTCCCCGGACCACACCGAAGAACCTGAAGGGATCAGGTCCGAGGATCTGTTTGTGCTCGACCGGTTGGAACTGGAAATCGGCTACGGCCTCATTCCCCTGGTGGACGAAACCCGGGGTGGCGATCTGTTGCATCGGGTCGGCAACATCCGGCGCCAGGTGGGGTCCGAGCTGGGGATCTTCATTCATCCCATCCGCGTTCGCGACAATCTCCAGCTGGGCGCCCAGCAGTACATCATCAGGTTGAAAGGCGTCGAGATCACCCGCGCCGAGTTGATGCCCGACCATCTGCTGGCCATGAACACGCGGCCGGACACGGGGTCGATCGAAGGCACGCCCACCACCGAACCGGCCTTCGGTCTGCCCGCGGTGTGGATCGAACGGGACCACAAGGCCTCGGCGGAACGGGAAGGGTTCACGGTGGTGGAGCCACCCGCGGTCCTGGCCACTCACCTTTCCGAGGTGATCCGCAGCCATGCCGACGAACTGCTCAGCCGGCAGGACGTCAAGGACATGTGCGAAACGGTGCGAGAATTCGCTCCTTCACTGGTGGAAGACCTCATCCCCGACAAGGTGCCTGTCAATTCCCTGCACAATGTGCTGCGCTCCCTGCTACATGAACGCGTTCCCGTGCGGGACATCGTGACCATTCTGGAGAGCCTGGCCAACTATGGCGGGATGACGCCCGGTACGGATTTTCTGGTGGCCAAAGTGCGTGAAGCCCTGGGCCGGTCCATCACTTCCCTCTACGCTGAAAACGGGGGACTGCTTCACGTGGTGTCCCTGCATCCGGAGACAGAACACGTCCTGATGTTGGCCAGCCGCGATTCCGAACAGGCCGGCGGAGTGATCCTCGATCCAGGTTTCACCCAGGAATTCCTGACCCGTCTGGAAACCGTCCTGCGCGCCGCCTACGCAGGAGGGCCGCAGCCCGTCCTGCTGGTGCCCACGCCCATTCGACTTTTCGTGAAAAGACTCGTGGAACCGACTTATCCCAATTTGGCCGTCATGGGCTACACCGAAGTTTCGAGTTCGGTGACCATTCAGTCGGCCGGAACGGTGGTGACCCATGGAATACCTCAGGAACAGCACGCCGCAGGCTGATGCCGGCCGGGTCGTGGTGAGCGGGGCGACCCTCGGCGAGGCCTTCAAGAACGTGAAGGCCCGGTTCGGACCCGACGCCGTGATCGCAGGATCCCGCACCCGGAACTATTCCGATGAAGAGGGACGGGCAACGGCCCCGATGGTCGAAGTGACGGTCGCCATCGGCGGGGGAAACCATCAGCTTCCCCTGGGAAAGGAATTTCCTGAAAGAGGGCTGACCGCTGAAATCCGTTACGAGGTGGATCGACTCGAGCGCATGGTCGAGGACATCATCAAACCTCGTGAGGATGGCACCCCGCAGGAACCGGTGAATGGATCCGGATTTCCCCTGGCCGAGTTCCTGCGTGACAACGGCGCCTCCGGCGAGGCCGTGGACCGGATGCTGACCAGGTTTGCCGGTGAAACGGGCCTGGATAAGGGCGACCGACCCGGCGCCATCACCTGGTTGGAAAACAACCTGGGCAACGGGCCGGGCCCGATCGAGGAATGGAGGGGCACCCACGCCTTTTTCGTGGAGCATCCCTCGGATCGGCTTGACCTCGTCCTGCGCCTGGCGAAAAGGGCGACCGAATCGGGCCGGCATGTGCTGGCTGTCTCGGTCCTGCCCGACCCCGACCGAGATCTGTCCCGGCTTCAGAACCAGGCGGAGTCCGGTTGCTTCGATGCCGCGGTGGTCCGTGACGCCTCCCAGCTGGGGCGGCTGGAAACGGAACTCGAAGGTTACGACCTGATCCTGGTGGACCTGCCTTCGCTGGTCGATCCGGCCATGGTGGAGGACGGAACGGTTCCGGTCCTTTTGAACACCATGACGGGGATCAAGCGGCACCTGCGCGTTCCCCTGGACCGGGATTTCCTGGACCTGGACGACCTGCGCGACTCGGCCCGTTTCTGGGGCTGCGACTGGCTGGTCCTCGACCGGGTGTATGCCACCCGGCGCCCGGCCAAGATCCTGGATCTGGTCGAGACCATCCCGCTGCCGGTCTCCCTGCTGGCCGAAAACGGTACGACTCCGGGTTCCCTGGCCGCTGGCACCTCCCAGCTCATTCTGGACAGAATACTTGCCGCTGCGCCCGGGCCCCGGTTCAAGCCGGGCCTGAAAGCGGAAAACGCCTGAAGGGAACACGGGAATCATGCCAAAGATCATCCACAATGTTGCTCTTCTGGCCAGCCTGGTCGCCTTGACGGCAGGCCTATGGCAGGGGTGGGGGGCCTGGCTCACGGTCAAGCACATGGGGATTTCCTACCTGGCCTTCTATTTCCTCGGGGTGTTTCTCGTGCTCGCGTTCCACGCCGTTCCGGGGAATGAAAAGGATACTGGGGATTCCAGCGCCGCGGGGCCGTTGGCCAAAAGACGATAACGAATTTGGCCCGAAATCCGCCTGATGGCGGTGGCATGGAAAGTGCTTTTGGTCTCAGGTCACACTTCACCGGAAAGGATGGATAATGATCGATACAGTCCAGATCGCACACCAAGACCTGTGGGAACAAAGCCGCGGACGAAACAGCCAGGAGGCCCGCCGGGACCTGGTCAATATCTATGCCCGCATCGTCAAATACGTGGCCGGCAGGATGGCCATCGGTCTGCCCCACTACGTCGAATTCAACGACCTTATTTCCGCGGGACTGCTCGGTCTTATCCAGGCCATCGACAATTTCGACTTCGAACGGGGCATCAAGTTCGAGACCTACGCCATTCCCCGCATCCGAGGATCCATCCTCGATGAGCTCCGCAGCCAGGATTGGTTCCCCCGTTCCCTGCGCCGCAAGGCCAAGCAACTCGAGGACGCCTATTCCACCCTTGAGGTAAAACTCGGCCGTCCGGCCACCGACGCCGAGGTGGCCAAGAAACTGGAAATCAAGATCGAGGAATTGGACAGCATGGTGGGGGAGGTTTCCATCGCCACCATCATGTCGCTCGACGCCGATACTTCCAGCGAGGATAGTGAGTCCTCGACCAGCCTGGGGGACTATCTGGCCGACGTGAACAACGAGGATGTAGAACAGATTCTAGCCAAGCAGGAGATGAAGGACCTGATCGGGACCCGCATGTCGGAGCTTCCGGAAAAAGAACAGCTGGTCCTCGTCCTGTACTACTACGAGGAACTGACCTTGAAGGAAATCGGGGAGATCCTGGACGTGACCGAAAGCCGGGTGTGCCAGGTCCACACCAAGGCCATTCTGCGCCTGAAGGGGAAGATCGAACGGCATGAAGGCAAGTCCTCCATCGGTCAGATCACCCGGCAGATCCAGCGCGAACAAATGACCCCCGACGAAAACAGCAAACCCTCTACCGTGGCGACCAAGGCCTTCAAGACCCTGGAGCCGGTCAACGTCATGGCCTGCCTGGTTCTGTTTCACATGGGCACCTTGACGACCTGGCTGGCGAAGATGGGGGGACTGCCGGGGGCGACTTCGTGATCCCGTGTGCCCCGACCCTTGGGAGGATCCCTCATGCCCGGTGACGGTGTTTCCCTGCCGACCACTCTGTCCCAGATGGGCGCCGTGGCCAAGACGCAGGCCAAGGGGCAGCAGAACACGCCTCAGGTCACCCCCTTTTCCGAGCAGTCCAAGGAAGAGGAGGAGCTGAAGATCCAGCGGGTCCGGGAGACCGCGGAGGCCGAAAAGAATCGCGTGACCGGCTCGTCCGACGAAAAGGACAAAAGAAAACGCCGGCGCCTGAAACGAAACCGCAGGAAGCTCGGTTCAGGATCCGAAGAATCGATGGCCGAGCAGGAGGCCCCGGGGGACAAGACCGAAGACGAGGGGGAAACCCGGGGCTCCCTGATCGACCTTCGGGTTTGACGCAACCGAAAGAGGCTACCATGGAACTGGAAAACTTCTTAGTCAGGGCCATTGACCATGGCCCCCTGTTCTGGGTTGCTGCCGGTTCGGTGATCCTGGGCTTAACGTTGATCACGGCCGCGGGCATCGCCCAGCTGCGGCGCCTGAGGGGAACTCCAAAGACCGCTCGGGTTATCGAGCCTGAATTCAAACCGTTCGTGACTGGTTTGGCCCCAACCGGTGCCGCGGAGGAAATGCCCATTGAGGGTGCCGCCAGCGAAAACCTCGGCCGACCCCTATCACCAGATTGGGCGCCTGCCGCCCTTGAAAACCAGAATTTGCAGGGATTATTGACCCGATTGCGCCTCGCGGCCGACCAACTGGAAACTTTTCGCCGTCAGAAGGCCCCATGCCTGGATCCCCGGACAACATCCCTCCTAAAGGAACCCCCCCCGGCTGTCGAATATGTATCTAGAGCCGGTAAAGGTTGATATTTTCCTTTCTTCCGGCGTCTCTGTCGTATCGGGCAGATCCATCCAATCATGGAGAAGGCATGGGCACCTCGTTAGAGGAACCCCCGGTCGAGGCCTCCCAGGCTGCGGTCGGGCCGGATGAAGAACTGAAGAACATCATCATGACCACCCGGGATCTGCCGGCCATGCCGCAGGTCGCCAGCAAGGTGCTCGAGATGTCGTCCGACCCCAACACAAGCGCCCAGCAGCTCCAGCAAATCATTTCCGACGACCAGGCCATGACGGGCCGCATCCTGAAGATCGCCAACAGCGCCATGTACTCCTGCAGCCGGAAGGTCAAGACCCTGACCGAGGCCATCGTCATGCTGGGGTTCAATTCGATCCGCAGCCTGGTTGTCACCAGCGCCGCCCGCAATCTGTACGATACCCGGAATGCGACCTCGGGTCTGAAGGAACGTCTGCTGTGGGAACATTCCATCGGCGTGGCCTTCGCCTGCCGGATCCTGGTCCAGGACCGGGTGCCCTCCCTGGCCGAGGAAGCATTCCTGGCCGGGCTGATGCACGACATCGGCAAGCTTGTGCTGAACCTCCAGGTACCCGAAAAGTTCGACGGCATCGTGCAGGTGGTCTACAACGACAACCAGCCCTTCAACGTCACGGAAAAGGAAATCCTCGGCTTCGACCACGCCGAGGTGGGGGCCAAACTGGTCAACAAGTGGAATCTGTCACCCACCCTCGAAGACACCATATTGAACCATCACAATCCCGAGGCCCTGACCATCGAAAATCCGCTGCTGCTCTACCTGGATCTGGCCAACAGGATTTGCCACAAAATGGGAATCGGGTTCGTGGATGAACCTGATCTCGAACTGGAAAACTGTCTTTCCAATCAGATTCTCGGCTTGCCGCCCGAAACGTTCGAGATCACCCGCGGCCGGCTGCAGGAAACCCTCGAATCCGAGATGGAAGTGTTCATCTGAGGTAGGATGATGAATTCGATCAACATGAGTGAAAGAATTCTGGATCCTGACCAGCTTCAGGACCTGCTCACCAACTTTACGGAACTGCCCACCATTCCAGAAATTCTTTTTCAGATCCTGAGAATCCTGGACGATCCCAACAGCGGCGCCTCCGACCTGGCGGATGTCATCCGGCTGGACGCGCCCCTTTCCGCGCGCATCCTGCGACTCGCCAACTCCCCCTACTATTCAGCGCGGGGCGACATGGGGGATATCCACCGCTGCATCGCCGTGTTGGGTTACCGAACCATCCGGCAGGTGGCCATTTGCGTCTCGGTGGCCACGAGCGTGGTCGCTGCCGCCGCTCGCGCCAACGGACAGATGGACTACCGGGATCTCTGGCGCCATTCTGTGGCCGCTGGTGCTATTGCCAAGCATCTGGCGGAGATCACCGGACACCCCGAACCGGAAGAGGTTTTCACCGCCGGTTTGTTGCACGATCTAGGCAAGTTCGTTCTGGAAATCTATTCCCCCACCACCTACGGCCAGGTTGTCCGGTCCCGCAAGGTCAAGGGGCAGACCCTGGAGGAAGCGGAGCGCGAAGCCTTTGGGTTCGACCATGCGGTCCTGGGGGAAGCCTTCGGTTTTTCATGGCGCTTCCCCGGCATGTTGAACCGGTGCTTCGGGCACCACCATGAACCCCTGGAACCGGTGCAGGAAATCGGTGACGAAAACCACGCGGTGGGCCTGGTGACTCTGGCTGACCAGTTGTCACACTCCCTGGTGCCGTCCGCGAGTGACCTGGGTTACGATCCCGACCGATTGGACCTGGATGCCCTGCACGCGGCCGCCGGTCTTTCCCCCGATGAAATTGCCGAGGCCTATGATCAGCTTCTGGTCGCGGTGCAGGAATCGTCCATATATCTCGACCTGGGCTAGATTTCCTCTTCCTGACAAGTACCCTCCAAAAACCTGCTGGCATCAAGGCAATTATCCTGTATTGTGAC
This sequence comes from uncultured bacterium, assembly GCA_965363725.1. Taxonomy (GTDB): domain Bacteria; phylum Krumholzibacteriota; class Krumholzibacteriia; order LZORAL124-64-63; family LZORAL124-64-63; genus JAGLCY01. The sequence continues at coordinate 15,666 of CBDTUS010000003.1, forward strand.
ACATTGGCAGATACGGATGAGCTTCTGGGAACCGGGGAGGATTGAGTTTTGCGATCGGTGGTGCTCCTGAGTCGAAGGCATCGGGTCTATTCCGCGGCGGCGTCCTGGGATTTGCCCGACGTGGAACTGTTCCTGTACGATTCCCCCTCCGAGGCCCTGGCACGCATTGCCCTGGGCAAGACTTCCCTCTTCATCTTCGACACGCGGGACTATCCCCGGTTCAAGCATGTGGTGCGGAAGTTCCTGTCCATGAAAACCGATGCTGATCTGGTTCTGGTGGGGCAGGATGAAATGCCGCCCGAGATCGTTCCCGTCGATCATCAGCACGCCGTGTGGCCTCTTCCGGCCGACACCGACCCGGAAGAAATCCAGCAGGTGGTCGAACGACTGTTGCGCCTGCGGCGTGTCCGGGAAGGCAGTGGAATCGTGGGGCGCAGCCGGGGCATCGCGGAAATGCTGTCGCTGATCGCCCACGCCGCCCCTCTGAATGTCAACATCCTCATCCTGGGGGAAAGCGGGACGGGCAAGGAACTTGTGGCCAGGTCCATCCATGAAAATTCCCCGCGCCGTGATGGCCCCTTCATCAGCCTGAACTGTGGAGCCATGAGCGAGGGCGTCCTGGAAAGCGAACTCTTCGGTCATGTACGTGGTGCCTTCACCGGGGCAGTGGCGGATCATGAGGGCGTGTTCAAACGAGCCGATGGTGGCACCCTCTTTCTGGATGAAGTCGCCGAAATGCCCCTGAGTATGCAGACTCGTTTTTTGCGGGCCCTCGAAACCGGTGAATTCACCCCCGTGGGCGGACGGACCATCGAGCACGGCGACGTCCGCCTGGTGGCGGCAACCCACCGGGATCTGGCTCGGGACGTGACCGAGGGCCGATTCCGCCAGGATCTCTACTACCGGCTCAAGGTCGTGGTTATCAATGTCCCGCCCCTCAGGGAACGTCCCGAGGACATCCCCGTGCTGGCCGAAAAATTCCTGCACGACCAGAACGAAAAGCACAGCCTCCATATTCGCGGGCTGGCCCGGGCCGCCGAACAGGCCCTCATCAACTACGATTGGCCCGGCAACGTGCGGGAGCTCCTGAACACCATCAGCTCCGTGGCCGTACTCAAACAACGGGGCATGATCGAACTGGAGGACCTGCCTCTGGAAATCCGTTTCAATGAAGGTCCCCAGAGAGGCACCTTCCTGCCCGTGCCCCTGGATGGTCAGGGGGCCGGTGGCGTGGACCTGACCGTGCTGGCCTCCACCCTGCTGGAGTTGCGGCACGAAATCCGTGAAATAAAGGCAATGCTGACTGGTGCCGGGGTCGGACTCCCGGGCGTTTCTGACCAGGGTGACTGGCCCCTGCGGAATGACGGCCGATTGACCAGTCATGGCGATGTGGTGGAAACCTTTTCCGAAGAATCGGGGTACAGCCCCCTTCAGGGCGAACGGGGAGGGGATCTGCAGGCAGCCGAACGAACCCTGATCGAATCAGCCCTGAAACAGGCCGGAGGCAACCGGCGGGTGGCCGCCGACCGACTGGGCATCAGTGAACGCACGCTCTACCGTAAGATCAAACTTTACGGGCTGTAACGGCAGCCATATGACCCGGGGTCTTTCCAGAAAGCGCAAAATGTCCTATAATGAATCAAAGTTGCAACCCATCACCCTTCGACACCACCCCTGGTTAGCGAGGCAAAAAATGCTCTGGAAACGGGTGCGGCCTGTTGGGGGTCGTTTTGTGCGCAAAACAATGGTTCCTCTGGCTCTCCTGGGCGTCCTGGCCGGGTTCTTTGTGCCCCTCGACGCCGGCGCCACCAAATATGCGGGCGCATTCATGGAAAACGGCGGCGGGGCCCGGGCATTGGGCATGGGTGGGGCCTTCACGGCCGTGGCCGACGACCCTTCGACCACCTTCTGGAATCCCGCGGGGCTGGCCTCCATGGAGGACCGGGAAATTCTGCTGATGCACTCCGAGCGGTTCGGTGATCTCATCGACCGGGATTTCATCGCCTACTCCCAGCCAGTGAACTGGTCGATCTTCGGTGGGTCGTCAGCGGGCATCGGTGTTTCCGTGATCCGCCTCGGCGTCGACGACATCCCCTTCACCGATCACCTGACCGGCCTGCTGGACGACGACGGGGACGGCACCGTGGACGACGAGGAGTTGCGGGACTTGCTGACCCTGCAGGATGAGATCCAGTACAAGAGTGACCAGGAATTCGCCCTCCTGTTTTCCTACGGGGAAAAACTCGGCAGCTGGCATGCGGGAGCCTCGTTGAAGTTCGTGCGCCAAAGCGTGGGGTCCTATTCGAGCCTTGGCGTGGGGGCGGACATCGCCTTCCTGCGGCCCCAGCTCTGGAAGCGCCTCGACTTTGGCATCAAGTTCCAGGACATCACCACCACCTATCTTTCCTGGAGCACCGGACGCAACGAACTCATCACCCCGGCCATCGTGCCCGGTTTCGCCTGGAACCAGCCCCTGACCAGCTGGAACATGGATCTGGTCATCGCCGCTTCGGTGGAGACCCGGTTCGATAACAGGCAGGAAGCCGACTACTGGTGGGGCGGATCGACGAGCGCCAATCCGCACGTGGGGCTGGAAGTGGGTTTTTCCAAGAAGGTCTTCCTGCGCGGCGGCTACGACAGCGGTTTCGCCACCGGCAATCTCACCGCCGGGGCGGGGTTCCGGATCAATCCCCTGACGATCGATTACGCTTACGCCGGAGACACCCTGGACATCGACGAAGTGACCCACCGCATCAGCCTGTCGGTCCGTTTCTGATTCATCAGCACCTAAAAAAAGAGGCCCTGGTGGGTCCTCTTTTTTTTTGCCTTGGTCCCCCGGTCAACCTCCGGGCCGGAAGGCGTAGAGTTTGTCGCCTGGATGGATGATATTCGACTGGTGGATGTTGTTGACCTTGCGCAGGTGAATCAGGGAAACGCCCAGTTTGCGGGCGATGCCCCCCAACGTATCCCCCGATTTGACCTTGTAGCTGACCCGGACGTAACCGTCGGGCGGCACGTAGTGGCCTTTTTCGGCCGCCCTGGTACGGGCCTTGGTGGCCAGTTCGGCGGGCATGGGAATCAACAGCTGATCGCCCGGCCGAATCAGGTGGACGTTGCCCATCTTGTTCAATTTGGCGATATCTCGGACCGATGTGCCGTACTGGCGGGCGATATGGCCCAGGGTTTCCCCCCGCTGGACCCGGTGACGTCGCCAGGTCAGGCGCTTGTCGGCCGGCACCCGGGCCAGGGCCTTGCGGGCCTTGCGGCCGGTTCCGGTGGGAATCCGAACGGGGTAGTCCTTGAGATCCGGCGGACTGGCCCCGCGCAGCAAGGCGGGATTGAGTTCCCGTACCTGGGCCACCTCGACGCCCGCGCACCTGGCGATCAGGTCCAGGTCCGTCGCGTCGTCCACCGGAAGAACGTCGTAGCCCAGCGACCTGACCGTCGGCACCTGGAAGCCGTACTTCTCGGGATTTTCGCCGATGCGCGCCGCGGCGATGAACTTGGGCACGAAGTCCGTCGTCTGGCTGGGCAGGCGCATGTTCCAGTAATTGTCGTGGCCGTGTTGTCGGATCTTGCGATCGATGCGGCCCCCGCCGGTGTTGTAAGCGGCCAGCACCAGGGCCCAGTCACCGAATTTCCGGTGGAGGTATTTCAGGTACCTGGCCGCGGCCCGGGTGGACATCTCGATGTCCCGGCGCTCGTCGACCCACCAGTTCAGAAGCAGATCGTAATCCTTGGCGGTGCCGGACATGAACTGCCAGGGTCCCACCGCGCTCACGCTGGAGACGGCCCGGGGACTCATTCCGCTTTCGATCATCGCCAGGTAGAGGAGTTCCCGGGGGAGGTTGTTCTCCGCGAGGATCGAGGTCACCAAGGAGTCGGCGGCCGCCGTCCTCTCGAGCCAGAACTCGAAACTGTGGCGGCCCCTGCCGGTGAAATAGTTCTCCCATTTGCGCACAGCCTGGTTGTCGACCTTCATCAGGTCGGCGGTGATGCTGCGCAGTTTCACGCCCGTGGCCGGCACCAGGGAATCAGGAAAATCGACGGCGGACAAGCGCCCGTAGTTGGCGGCCAAAAGCGAGTCGGATTCGGCCGGGCTTTCGGCGAAGGCCTCCTGCTCGGCGAGGATCCCGCCCAGCATCCAGGAGCGGCGCTCCAAGCTGAGGCGATGAGAGACGTAGGTGGAATCGGCTCCGGCGGGAAGAGGCAACTGTACCTGGTCCTGAAGGACAAAGAGATGATCCTGGGCCAGGTCGAGATCGCCGCCGGCCGCCAGGGCCAGGGCGGTATCGGTGAGATTCTCCAGGTCTTCAAGTGTCGCGTACCCGGCAGGTCCGACCGGCAGGGGCACCACGGGTTCATCTTCGAGAACCACCGGCACGATGGTGTCCAGTGGCGCCGCGGTAAGGCTGGGACCAGCAGTCCCCGCTGAATTATCGGAGCGGTCCATCTGGTTCTGCGGTTCAGGCGGGGATCCGGCACATCCCGCCATCAATCCCACGGCCAGAAGGAGGGTCCAGCCGGAAAACCAGAAGAAACCTCGAAAGTGGGGGAAAAAGGGGAACAAGTGCTTCCCGGAACCGTTAGGCGATGTCATCCATGACCTGACCTTGGCTGAAGTTGGTGGGAGCCCCGCCGTGGCAATATGGGATTCCTGCCGGTTTTCGGCCGGCGGCGGGATCGGGTCCCCAGAAAATAGCAAATATCGAGCCTCGCGGCCAATGTCGAGAGTTGAAAAAAATATGATGATATGTCATAATTACCTAAGTAGGGAAGCACCGGAGGACCAACAGACGAATTCCTGGATATAACCATGTCTGACACTGCACTGCAACGGATGCTGTCCGGTGAGCTGCCCCTGGAGAGGGTGGGTCCTCATCTTCGGCACGCCTGCCGGCGGGCCTTGCGCTCCGGGGACCCCCAACGAATGAGGCTGGCGGCCAAGGTGGTTGTCGAGGAATTGGCCAGGAAGGGTGAATTATTACAGGTCTCCATTGAAGGAGACAAGCGGTCGGCGGTGGGAGTCGGGCCGTTCTGCATGGTGCGGGGCAAGCGAAACGTCCTGGACCTTTCGATCCTCGGGCTCACCGACCTCCAGCTGCCGGCCAGCGCACCAATCAGTCCACCGGTCAGCCCACAACTGCCCCCGCCCGAAGCTCCCGCAAAGGGCATCGATCTGGACACCTTTGACGGAATGCTCGTGGCCATGGAGCAGGCCCAGAATCTGGACATCGGGGACCCCAGGTCCGGGGAAAAGGTGGTCATCCTCAACAGCATCCTGCGGTTGCTCGGCCGGTTCACTCCGCACTATCCATTGTTCATCATGCTGCATGAGCAGGAAATCCTTCCCGAAGACCAACAGGTAATGTTCCATGTCGCGCCCGATGAAGCTGATTCGGGTTGGCTGACTGTCCGCACCCCCGGTCATTCGGTCTGGATCCCCAACCCGGCGGAACTGCCGCGCCACATCCGGCAGGTGAACACCGTCTCGCATGACGGGTCTTTCCGGAGGGCTGTTGCCGTTCCCCTGTGGGAACCCCAGGGCAACGGGGTGCCCTCCCAGGGGCCCCAGGAATCGGGTCTCCTGTTCCTGGTCTCCCGGCAGGACATGGGCCGGGACCAACTGCTCCGACTCGCGGAACGTCTTTCCCGATTTGTCACCCGCCGTTGGCAGCATCAGCGGGAGGTCAACCACCGGATCCATGTGGACGGACTGACCGGTGTCTACAACCGAGCGTTCTTCGACCAGCAGTTCCCGCTCGAACTGGAAAGGGCGCGGCGTTCCGAGATTCCCCTGACCCTGGTTGTGGCCGATCTGGACAAGTTCAAGCGGATCAACGACACCTATGGCCACGCGGCAGGCGACACCATCCTGCGCATGGTGGCACGCCGCCTGCATGAAGAACTTCGCCGGATCGATCTCATCTGCCGGATCGGCGGTGAAGAACTGGCGCTCATCCTCCCGGACACTTCCCAGGAGTCGGCGCAGGACGTCATGAGCCGCCTCCTGGATTCCAGCTTCACGGCCCAGGTCACCTCCGAGGAAAAGACCCTCGAGATTTCGGTCACCTTTTCCTATGGCGCGGTTTCCTTCCCGGCCGCCGGGGCCGATCCCTTCGAGCTCTTCCGCAAAGCCGACGCCATGATGTACCTGTCCAAGGACCTGGGCCGCAACCGATGCCATTTCTGGAACAGCGATGGAGACCACCTCCAACTTCTGCCCTCCGATCCGGGGATCTGAAGCAACCCGTCCTTTCCATCCTTGCCACCTGGAGAAGAAACTGGCCCCTGGTCTGGGCGGTGGTCTATCTCGCCGGATTCGGACTGGGGGGAAGATCCCAACTGAAACTTCCGGAGGAATTCCACCACAGGAACGACATATGGTCCGGCGGGTTCGCCAGGACGGCCGCCGTGCTGCCCCTCTTCCTCGCGGGCAGTTCACCATGGGGCGGGTTGCTTGTTTGGGTTGGAGTTTTTTCCGGCGGGTATGCTGCGGGAGTTTCCGAATCTGTTGCTCGCCGGGAAATCCGGACAGCCCGAGCCCCCGCGATCCATGCCGTGGCGGAACCCCTGGTCTGGAAAGGACCGGCCATCCTGCGCCTCACCGGTTGGCCGGCCCAGGCCTCGCGGGATCTCTGGCGGGCGCCCGCCCGAATCCTGGCTCATGGCCAGGGGGAGGGATCCCCGGATTATCCGGATCCCTTCCCGGGCCAGGGGGTGATGCTGTCGGGTACCGGAAACCCGACCGCTCCGGGAACGCTGCTGACCGGTCCGTTGGAACTCATGCCACCGGTTTCGGCTCCGGTTCCGGGTGGTTTCGACTACCGCCTTTTCCTGGCCGGGCGCGGCCTAACCTGGAAGGGGAAATTTCAGGAATGGAAAATAGTCCCGGGGAAGGATCCCTGGAAAACCCTGGGAACGAGGTTTTTCCTTCCCCTCAGGAGGTCCCTGGTCGCCCGGTTGGAAATGACTCTTCCACCGGTTGAAGCTTCCGTGGCGGGAGCTGTTCTCCTGGGAATCCGGAATGTTGACACGCGTCGGGCCAGCCGCCCTTTCGCAGACCTGGGATTGGCCCATCTGTTTGCTCTCAGTGGACTTCATGTAGGGATCATTCTGGGCGTGGTCCTGCTGCCGGGAAGGATCGCCGGACTTTCCCCCTGGCAAAGGCTTCTCCCTGTGCTGATCATCCTTCCCCTGTACGTCCTGCTGACGGGCATGCCGGGATCGGTGGTGCGGGCAGCTTCCCTGGGCTTCATGGCGCTACTTGCGGGGGCTGCCGGGCGGACGGGACAGCCGCTGCGACTGCTGGGCCTTCTGTTCTGGGCGGGCACTCTTTGGGATCCGGCACAGAACCTGGATACGGGCCTGAAACTTTCCTACCTGGCGGCGGGAGGCATCCTCGCCGTCAGTTCTCTGACCGGTGGTTTCCGGTTCGCCGACCGCCGGTTGCCCCGGGCGGTGGGGACGGGGCTGGCGGTCAGCATTTCGGCCCAGTGGTTCACCTTGCCCCTGGTTGCCGGGTCATTCGGCAGAATCAGCCTGATTTCTCCTCTGGCCAATCTCATCGCCGTGCCGCTGTTCGGTTTGGCCGTCTGGTGCGTGGTCCTGTCCCTGGTCTGCGCCGGCTGGTGGCCGTTGGCCTGTGCTGCGGCCGCCTCCTGGGCCTGGCTGATCCTCCGGGGACTGGCCGGCATGGCCGGATACCTGTCTCACCTCTCCAGCGGTTTCCCACTCGGATTGCCTTTCCCAGGAACCGGGTCCATCACCGTCTGGGGAATCCTGACGGGCCTGGGACTTGGAGCCCTTCAGCATCGAAAAACCGGCAGGTTGACCGGGAGAAAAACCCTGGTCGCTGTGGTGCTCATCATTCTCGCGGGACTGTCGGTCATGGGTCCGGTCCGGTGGCGCCTGGGCGATACCGACAAGGTGGTGGCCTGGCAATTCGACGTGGGACAGGGGGACTGCGGGCTTTTGGTTTTCCCTGACGGGTGGACGCTGATGATCGACACGGCCGGACGATTCGGGTTCGGAGGCGCGGATCAGGATGGTCCCTTGGCCAGAAGCGTCCTGCCCTTTCTGCAGCGGAACGGGTGCCGAAAAATCGACGCGGTGGTCCTGACCCACGGGCACCTGGATCACACGGGCGGGGCCGCCGCCCTGGCCGCCACCTTGCCGACCGGCCCCTGGTACGTTTCAGGCAGGGCCGGCTTTTCCCTCCAAGGTGTGGTCGATTCCCTGCTAATCGTCCACCCTACGGCCGGTCGGGTGCTGCATCGGTGGCGGGAGTGGGAGGTGGCCGTCGTATATCCGCCAAATGATCTATCGCCGGAAATGGAGGAGAACGACCACTCGCTCGTCCTGGTTCTGCGGCGAGGAGGCCGGGATGTGGCCGTGTGGAGCGGCGACCTCGAACGGGACGGGGAACACATGCTGTTGACTTTGCAGCCGGGCCCGTCCGGGGTCCAGGTGTGGAAAGCGGGGCATCACGGCAGCCATACCTCCGGGTCCCGGAAAATGCTGGAGCGCCTCGACCCCGACTGGGTCCTGATCAGTTGCGGTATCGGCAACCGGTATGGCCACCCCAGCCATGGCCACTACGTCGCTCGGGGAGATACTGCGGGCATCCTGAGGACGGATCTCCAGGGAACGATTCGCCTTGAATGGGATAGGCAGGGCGGTCTGGAGTGCCGGCCCATGAGATCTTTCCGCCCTTGAGGCGGCGCTCCTTGACACCGACAGGGCGCCTGCCTAAAATGCCGCCTGCACCCCTTGACCACCAAATATTGCCGGGCCGCGGGATCCTTCCGGGGCCGGTCCAACCCCGAGGGAGTTCTCGTGGCAGCTTTGCGCAGTACCAGGGATCTCGGCCTGAACCCCGATTACGAGGGCAAGGTCCGGGACATGTTCGATCTGGGCGACCGTTTCCTGATCGTGACCACCGATCGTATCTCCGCTTTCGATGTCATCATGGACGATGTGGTGCCCGGCCGCGGGGTGGTCCTCAACGTGATGAGCCTGGGATGGTTCGACCACTTCTCGAAGGTGGTACCCAATCATCTCATCACCGCCGACGCCACCGAATTTCCCGCCCCCTTCAACCAGCATGCCGAAGCGCTGGCCGGACGGTCGGTCCTGGTACACAAGGCCGAACGGTTTCCCGTCGAGTGCGTGGTCCGGGGGTACATCGCCGGGTCGGGGTGGAAATCCTATCAGAAGGACGGAACCATCTGTGGGCACCAGTTGCCCGATGGGCTCCTTCTCGCCGGCCGTCTGCCGGAAGCCATTTTCACGCCGTCGACCAAGGAAGACGAAGGGCACGACGAGAACATTCCCTACGAGACCGTCGTGGACATGATCGGGGAAACCAATGCAGCTCGCCTACGGGACATCTCCCTGAAACTCTATTCCGAAGGCGCCGCCTATGCGCTGCCCCGCGGAGTGATCCTTGCGGACACGAAATTCGAATTCGGCATGGTCGGCGGGCAACTGACCCTGATCGACGAGGTCCTGACCCCCGATTCCAGCCGGTTCTGGCCCGCCGCCGAACATGTGCCCGGGGCCGAACCGCCGAGTTGGGACAAACAGATCCTCCGCAACCACCTCGAAACCCTCGACTGGGACCATAGCCCACCGCCCCCGGAGCTTCCCGCCTCGATCCTGGACCGCACCTCGCGCCGCTATAACGAGGTCCTCGAGATCCTCTTCCCCGTGGAGGCCGCCAAATGGCAAGCTTACCTGTAGGGGACCGGCGCCGGGCGCTGCTGAGCGTGACGGACAAGACCCGGCTGGCAGACGTGGGACGGTTGCTGCATTCCCACGGATTCGAACTGGTCGCCTCCGGAGGCACCGCTCAACACCTGCGCGACCACGATATTCCCGTCAGGGACGTCAGTGATTTGACCGGTTACCCCGAAATTTTCGGCGGCCGTGTCAAGACCCTGCACCCGGCCATTCTCGGAGGTATCCTGGGACCCACCCGGGAGAGCTTCACCGAAACCGTCGACCTGGGGATTGCGGCCATCGATGTGGTCATCGTGAACCTGTACCGATTTGCCGACGCGGTCCAGGGCGGGGCCGACGACGTCCAGGCGGTGGAAAAAATCGACATCGGCGGACCATCCCTTCTGCGGGCCGCCGCCAAGAATTTTTCACGGGTGACCGTGGTCAGCGATCCCCGCTTCTATGACGATCTGGCGGCCGAACTCGAACAGGGTGGTGGGGAAACCAGCGTGGAGTTCCGGCGGAATATGGCCGGAGCCACCTTTCGCCAGGTCGAGAAGTACAACGCGGCCATCGCCAACTGGTTCGAGGGATCTGCCCCGATCAGCCTGCGCTACGGGGAGAATCCCCACCAGGAAGCCTCGCTGCATCTGCCGCCATCGGATTCCGCAGACAATGTCCTGGGCGGGATCGGCCTGGTGCAGCATGGAGGCAAGGAACTCTCATACAACAATATCGTCGACCTCATCGCCGCTGTGAAACTGGTGGGAGATTTTGGTGAACCCTGCTGTGGAATCCTCAAGCACACCAATCCCTGCGGATTCGGACTGGGCGCCGGCGTCACCGGTCTGGAACGGGCGCTCAAGTGCGATCCCGTATCCGCCTTCGGCGGCGTCTTCGCCTTCAACGGCACCATCGACGAAGCGACAGCCGAAGTGTTGGCCAAGCGGTTCCTGGAAATCATCGTGGCCCCGGACATCGCACCCGAGGCCCTGACTCGCCTGACCAAAAAGAAGAACGTGCGTGTGCTCACCGTCGATCTGGGAAAATTCCTCGACGGCACCCGGGGCCGGTCGCGGTCCTGGGGTGACTTGAAACTGACCCAGGTCGAGGATGAAGGCTTTCCCGAGCTTGACGAGTGGAACCTGGTGGCCGGAAACGAACCCGACGAGAAGACCCGAACCGCCCTGGAAATGGTCTGGAAGGTTTGCAAGCACGGCAAGAGCAACGCCATCGTCCTGGGGGACATGACCGCCACCCTGGGCATGGGCTTCGGTCAGATGAGCCGCGTGGACTCCACCGAACTGGCCGTCATGAAGGCGGGCAACCAGGATCTCGACCTCGCCGGATGCGTGGCGGCCTCCGACGGTTTCTTCCCCTTCCCGGACGGGATCGAGAAGCTGGCTGCCGCAGGCGCGCGGGCGGTGATCGCTCCCGGGGGTTCCATCCGTGACGACGAGGTTGCCGCCGCGGCCGGCAAGCTGGGGGTGACCCTGATCCGCACCGGGAGGCGGCATTTCAATCATTGACCCCATGACGTATACTTATGGCGACGGCCCGGTCGGGAACTCCTTCCTGCCGGGCCGGTTTGTCGAACCATGCCCATGACCGTCAAGCAGTCCGTTTTCCCGGGTTCCGCGAGCGTCATTCTCTGCGGCGCTTTCCTGTGCCTGGCGATCTGCTTGGGGTTTGCTGCCGAGGCCTCGGAAAGCGACTCGACCCTGAGGGAAATGAGGGCCCAAAGACGGACCGCCATGCGGCAGGCCAGCCTGGCCGCGGACAAATCCGGCGCTTCAGCTCTATTTGGCCTGCTGGTGATCCCCGTCGATTTCGCCGACGCCCGCCTGCCGGCGGACTGGAACAGTGAAAATCTGAGCCGCCGCCTGAACGAGGGTTCCGGCGAATCCCTGCGAAACTATTTTTCCGTGGCCTCCGGCCAACGAATGGAACTTCGGACCACCCAGGCCCCGGTTATCCATCTGCCCGGTACCCGGCGCGACTACTCCGATGTCGGCTACAACGGATTCACACGCACTCGCGCGTTGGCCACCGAATCATTGGAAGCCGTGCGGGACCTGGGCCTGGAATTTCGTCGTCTGGACATGGATGGGCCCGACGGCATTCCCGGCACGGCCGATGACGACGGGGAAGTGGACGGCGTACTCATCCTTCATGCCGGACCGGGGCAGGAAAATGATCCCACCGATGGCCTGATCCAGGCCCTGCAGTTTTTCCTGGAGGAGCCGGTGGTTTCCCAGGGTGTGACCGCTACCTTCTACGCCGTCGCCAGCCTCCGGAGTGGGCCGGGCATCTGGGCCCACGAAACGGCTCACCTGCTGGGACTGGAGGACCGGTACGACCCCCTGTTGCGTCCCACCGGCGGCAGCGAAGTTCATTCCCTCGGTGGGCTGGGTCGATTCAGCCTGATGGCCTCCGGCGCCTGGGGCACCGGCGACGGCCACGGCGCCGCCTTGCCCGACGCCTATTCCTGCCTTCAACTCGGTTGGTACGGGGAACACGACCTATCTCTGAGCACAGGAATCCCCGACACCCTTTTCCCAGGCCTGTTGGACGGTCAGGTAGGTCGGCTCTGGACCAAGGGAAATCGTGGCCCGGAATATTTTCTGATGGAGACGCGTGACCCCGCCGCCAGCGCGCCCTTCGACGCCGATGTTCCCGGCGGCAACCTGCTGGTCTATCACGTGGACGAACGTCTTCCCGAGGGGCAGACGGCCGACGATGGCGGGGGCGACTGGCACCTGCGGGTGGGCCTCGTCGAAGCCGATGATGACCTTAAACTCAAACGGGGCCAGGACCCCGGTCGCCCTGAGGATCTCTTTCCCGGGCCCTTGGGCAAAACCGAATTCGGGCCACTGACCACTCCGTCCAGTTGGGGTTATGACGGGGATTCGGGAATCAGCCTGTCGGGTATCGAACTTGTTCCCGGAGGAATCGCTTTCCTCTCGTCGGCCTGGAGTGATCCGGCCCTGGATTTCACGTTCGGTTTTTCCGGTGACCCGGATGTGTTCATGAATCCGGCCGCCGCCTCACGGGGCACTCCCTTTTCGAACCTGACCTGCACCGCCTCGATCGTTTCCCAGCCCGCCTGGGGAACGTTCGCCGGCGGACAGTCATCAGTGACGTTCGCCCTGCAGGATGATGGGACGGGCCGTTGGCGACCGGCCCAGGAGATCCCCTGGTATCCCGCCGCCTCTGTCGATTCCGATGCCCGGACGGTTTTCACTTTCGACTTCCTGTATGAAGGCGGTTCCTTTTCCGAAACGCGCCCGTGGTACTGGAAGGACAACGCGGGTGCGCTGGACTTCGCGGGCCCCTGGCCGGGGACCTGGACCATCTCCGGGCCGGGGGTCGACACAACCTGGCACCGCTGGGACGGAGGCCCCTGGTTGACGGCCGACCAGACCCCGGTCTTGGCCTGCACGGGTTCCGAATTTTCCGATCCGTCCTTTTGGCCGACGGTCAACTACCAGAACAGAGCCGCCGTTTCACTCACCTCCGCCCAACTGGGCCCTGAAGTCGAGGCGGTCCGTCTCATCCACGCCATGGAAGTGGAATTCCTGGCCTCGGGTGTGGCCATGGATGGTGGCCTGGCGCTGTGGGTGGGCCCGGACAACCAGGAATATCCCGCCATGCCGCTCGAAGGATGGAGGGGAAGGATTTCCCCCCAATCGGTGAACATCCTCAACGGACACGAGGCCCTGGTTCAGGAAGTACTTGAAATCGATGAGGGTATCCCGCTGTGGCAGACGGACATCCTTGCCGTACCAACAGACCGACCAGGACCCTGGCAGTTGCGTATGACTTTCGGTAGCAATACCCTTTGGCGCCGACTGGGCTGGTTCGTGGCCGGTCTGGATCCGATCCTGGCTGACCCCGCCGGTGAGCAGTTCATAGCCCACTGGGATTCGGACCTGACCTGGAACTGGCCCTGGGGACAGGGGGAATCCCTGCGGTTCATTGTTCAGCATCGGGAGGGGCCGGAGGCCTCATGGAACGTAATCGCCGATGAAACGTTTGCCGCCACCCCAGGTGAATCATCCTATATATTGCCTGGTAACCGGGTTCTCCCCTACCTGCAGGGCCCGATCCGCCAGCGCCATGAACTGCGTGTGTTGGGCTTCTTCGCCAAGGGCAGGGTTGCCACCCGGGAAATTGTCGTGTTTCCTGACGGGGGAGACGGGCAGCCCGTGACCCTGAGTCTTCCCTGGCCGAATCCGGCCCGGGATTCCGTGCGGTTCCTGGTGGAAATCCCGCCTGGCCAACAGGGCCATCTGGGGGTTTTTGATCTCCGCGGTCGCCGGCTCCGGGAGTTCACCCTGGGAACCGGCAGCAGGCTGGTGGAGTGGGACGGTCGTGACCAACGAGGCGCGCTTGCGCCCTCCGGAAGCTATATTATCCGCCTGGAAGGATCCGGGCAGGCTGTGATGCGCAAGGTGGTGCTGATACATTGAAACGAATTTATCTTCTTCTGCTGGCCGGTCTGTCTCTGGCATCCGGTTCGGCCTGGTCTGGTTCCCTCTACGATCCCTTCCTTGAACGATATCAGGTGGGTGCCTACAAGGATCCAGCTGCCATTGACCTGAAATTTGGCTTTCCCGCCGACCTCTTGGAGCCGGTGATTGTCGATACCGTCTGGACCCGGGCCGCGGCTGAGGTACTCACCGCCTGGAATACACCCGGCTCCGGGTTTCTGACCCCCGGGCTTTTGACCGCCGCTTCCAATTGGCGGGCGTCAATGGAACGGACCCTCCAGCAACTCCAAGCGGGTACCGACCCCGGTGACTGGGAGTATGTAGCCGACCCTTTGCTGGCCGAAAGAGCCTCTCGCGCCGTGTTCGAACATCTCCGGCACGGACGCCAGATGCAGGCCGCCGCCCTGGCCATCAAGGTGCGGGACCGGGGGGCCGAACTGGGCCTGTCGCCCCGTGAGATATTCGTCTGGGATCTGCGGGCCAAACTTCTGTTCCGGCTGGCGGGCAACTCGGTCGAGCCCGGAGCCCATCCCTGGCCCACCATGCTGGATCTGGGGCCCTTCGACTCGGGCAACGCCTGGACTTTGTGGATGGCTCATTGCCGGGACCTGCAGGTGGATCCGCTGCCCCCTGCCATGACCACCGAAGCCTGGGGCCGGCATCTGATGCGAATCGGGACGTCCAGGTTGAAACCCGCGGAGCTTTACGATTCGGATCTCACCGATGATTTCAAGGCGGGTCTTGGCGCCGTGATGTTCAAGGGCACCGAACGCAACGCCCATTTTCTGAAATACCCCGATCCGCCCGGGGACAACGGCCTGCAGGGTCTGTGGATTCGGGGCCGACGGTTGCAGGCGGGCGGGGATCCTGCCACCTATGAGCAGTTGGCGTCCCGCCCCGACATCTTGCCGGGCTGGCGCCTGGATGTGTGGCGTCGCGCCTCTGAGGCACGCTTGTTGAGGGGGCAGTGGACCCAGGGAATGGAGGACCTGGAGGAGGCCCTGAAACTCGCCTCGCTCAAGGCCGGACACTGGACCACCCGCCGCCGCCTCCGGCAGTGGAACGAGCAGGCCCTCGTCCTGGCCCTGGCGCAGGGCGACACCTCCCGGGCCCGGGAGTTGCGCGACCTGGGTCTGGAATATTTCGAGGCCAAGGACCGTCAGGCTTTCCTCGAGGAAACCGGGCACTGGGCCGACCGGCTCGATCCCGGCGCCAACCTTGCCCCTGCTGCGAATGGGGGAGAACTCGAGGTATCTATCCTGACCGTCGCCACCGGCCAGGCCGCCGATATCCAGCCCGCGGAACCCGCGCGGAAAAATGAGTATGTCGAAGCCGCCGCCACTCCTCTGTGGGATTTGTGGATCAAATGGGGAATCGCGCTGGCGAATCCCGACCCCGTCAGCGGGTCCAAACGCGAGCGGGCCATCGTTTATCGGCGCGCCCTGGAGGACATGGTCAATCTGGAGGCGCCGTTGGATCAGACCCTGGCCGCCCTTGCCCTGATCCACCTCAGATTGGACGAAAGTCCTGTATTTTCGCGAATACTGGACCAGGCCTTCGACCGGGATGTGGGCCTGGCCAGCGGCTGGAAGACGCCGCCGACGCCCTCGGCGGTGCCTGATCTGCTGCCCCTGCTTCGGGGCAGCGAGCTGGATCGTCATGCCCTGCTCGGCTTCGCCCTGGCGATGAACGACATGCGCGGAATCCTCGCCGTGGCGGTGGAACTCGAAGGCCGGGGTTTGACGGATGCCGAAAAAAGACGCTTTCTTTACCCTCTTCCGGGGCGGGGCGCCATCGACCAGGCCATCAGGTCGGCGGACAGCGATCCCGCCCTTTTGTTGGCCGTGGCCCGCAACGAATCCCTTTTCGAGCCTTCGGTCCGGTCCCGGGCCGGGGCCCTCGGGTGGATGCAGATCATGCCCTTCCACTACGAGAACGGCGGGGCGGACCCGGGTGACGGCAACTGGAGGAACCCCGGCGTCTCCATCCGCTACGGGGATGATCTGCTGGTGCAGAACGGCCGCCGCTACGGGAACAATCCCTACCAGGCCGTGGCGGCCTACAACGCAGGTCCCAAAGCGGCCTCGCGGTGGGAAAAGCAACTGGGTGGATCACCGGACCGGGCCATCTACCTGGCCTGGATCGGCTACCCGGAAACCCGCCACTACGTGGAAAAGGTCTTGATCGACCGCGAGATTTACGATTGGATCATCCGCGCCGGATCCGGAGAATAGAACAGGTTTCCCCAACGCATGAACGGAGCATGGCCATGGCCACGGGCCTCACAGGCTGGATCAGCAAAATCTTCAGCAAGCGCGAGAAGGACATCAGCCGCCTGCAGCCGACGGTGGACCGGATCAAGGAGAACCGTGAGCAGTACCGCGACCTGAGCGACGAACAGTTGCGCGCCAAGCGCGAAGAATTTCTACAACGATACGAGGCGGGCGAAACCCTTGACGACATGCTGGTCGAAACCTATGGCGTGGTCTGGGAAGCCTGCCGCCGGCTGACCGAACGCAAGGCGTCCTGGGTGGTCTGGGGCCAGGATCAGGTCTGGGAAATGATTCCCTACGACGTGCAGCTGGTCGGCGGTATCGTCCTTCACCAGGGCAAGATCGCCGAAATGGCCACCGGGGAAGGCAAGACCCTGGTCGCCATCTTTCCCCTGTACCTGAACTCCATTCCCGGCAAGGGCGCCCACCTGGTGACGGTCAACGACTACCTGGCCCGTCGCGACGCCGAGTGGATGGGCGGCGTCCTGGATTTCCTGGGCTGCAACGTGGGCTTCATCCTGGGCCAGATGACCCCCGAGGAACGCCGCGAGGCCTACGGCTGCGACATCACCTATGGCACGAACAACGAATTCGGCTTCGACTACCTGCGGGACAACATGGTCGTGCAGGCCGAACACCTCGTCCACCGCGATTTCCACTACGCGATCGTGGACGAGGTGGACTCGGTGCTGATCGACGAAGCCCGCACCCCGTTGATCATCAGCGGGGCGGTCGACAAGTCCACACACCAGTTCACCGAACTTAACCCCCGGGTGAACAACGTGGTGCGGCAGCAGATGAAGATCGTCAACAACTGGCTGAGCGACGTGGAGCGGGTGATGAGGCCGGCCATGAAGGGGGAGGACGTCGACATCGACGACGAGACCGCGCTGAAGCTGTTGCGCATCAGCCGGGGCGCGCCCAAGAATCCTCGCTTCCGCAAGCTGGGCCAGGTGCCGGGCGTCCTGGAAACGGTCCAGCGCACTGAAGAGGCCTTCATGCGGGACAAGGCCATGTGGGAGGCTGACGCCGATCTTCTCTACGTGGTCGAGGAAAAGAACAATCACGTCGACCTGACGGAAAATGGCCGGGAGGTCTTTGCCGCCAGCGATCCGGATTTTTTCATTCTCCCGGATCTGGCCGTTTCGGCCGGGGACATCGAAACCAACGACGAGCTGGATGTCCGGCAGAAGGCCGAGCGCCTGGCCGTCGTGGAGAAGGAATACGCGCTCAAGAACGAACGCATCAGCAACGTCGACCAGCTGCTGCGGGCCTACTCCCTCTATGAAAAGGACGTGGAGTACGTCATGCAGGAGGGCAAGGTCGTCATCGTCGACACCTTCACCGGACGCCTGCAGCCGGGACGGCGTTTCAGCGACGGGCTGCACCAGGCCCTCGAGGCCAAGGAAAGCGTCGCGGTGCAGAAGGAGACCCAGACCCTGGCCACGGTCACGGTGCAGAACTTCTTCCGCAAGTACGCCAAGCTTTCCGGGATGACCGGTACCGCCGAAACCGAAGAGGCAGAGTTCAACGGCATCTATGAGCTGGACGTGGTCGTAATCCCCACCAACCGGCCCATCACCCGCGCCGATCTCGACGATGTGATCTACAAGTCCAAGAAGGAGAAGTACAAGGCCATCGTGGGTGAGGTGGAACGCCTGCACGCGCTGGGATTGCCCGTGCTGGTGGGTACGACGACCGTCGAGGTCAGTGAGCTGCTGAGCCGATTGTTGAAACTTCGCGGCATCAACCACAACGTGCTGAATGCCAAGCAGCACAAGGCCGAGGCCGAGATCGTGTCCGAAGCCGGCCGGATCGGCGCCGTCACCATCGCCACCAACATGGCCGGCCGCGGAACCGACATCAAACTGGCGCCGGAGATCATGCAGCTGCCGGAGAAGTGGCCGGACATGGGCCTCGATCCCGAGATGTACGAGGGCCAGCTCACGGGCCTGCAGATCATCGGGACCGAGCGGCACGAAAGCCGGCGGATCGACCGGCAGTTGCGCGGCCGGGCCGGTCGCCAGGGCGATCCCGGCCAGGCCATCTTCTTCCTGTCGCTGGAAGACGACCTCATGCGCCTGTTCAGCCCCGAACGCATCATCAAGGTCATGGACCGGCTGGGCGTGGAGGAGGGCGAGGTCATCACCCATTCCATGGTGACGAAGGCCATCGAGAAGGCCCAGATCCGGGTGGAGACCCAGAACTACGAGATCCGGAAACATCTCCTGGAATACGACGACGTGGTCAACAAGCAGCGGGAAGTCATCTACGCCCTCAGACGCGACGCGGTCATCGGGGCCGACCTCGCCGACCAGATGCTCGGGTTCGTGGAGAACGCCGTCGCCGGCATCTTCGCCGAATGTGCGAACAGGGACATGGCCCCGGATTTCTGGGAAATGGACAAACTGGCCCGCCTTTACCAGGGCCTGGTCCTGGCACCCCTGCCCCTGGAAAAGGACGAACACCTGGATTCCGGCCACGAGGCCATCGAGGACAAACTGGTCGATTTCGCCGCCGAAAAGTACAAGGCCAAGGAAGCCAGCCTGGGCGCCGATCTGGCGCGCCAATTGGAAAAATACGTTCTGGTGCAGGTCCTGGACGAGCACTGGCGGGATCATCTCAACGAGCTGATAATGCTCCGCAGCGGCATCGGCCTGCGGTCATACGGGCAGCGGGATCCCCTGGTGGAGTACAAGGCCGAGTCCTACGATCTGTTCCAGACGATGATGGACAATCTCGAGAAATCGACCGTCAGCCTCTACTTCCGGGCGGAACTGGCCCGGCCGCCCCGGCAGGCGGAGCCCGATCTGGACAAGGTTCAGACCAGCCACAAGGAAGTCTCGGCCTACGAGCAGGGTCCCGCGCCCCAGGGCGGACAAGCGCCCGGCCAAGCGGCGGAAGAGCACCGCTCGGGCCCCCGACCCCTGCAGCGGGAAGAGCCCAAGGTGGGCCGGAACGACCCCTGTCCCTGCGGCAGCGGTAAGAAGTTCAAGAAGTGCTGCGGGGCGACTTGACGGGACCGGCCCCAGGAGGCGGACTTGCCGAGTCGGGGGTGTCATGCTAGTTTTTGGCGGCCTCGCCTCGAGAAGACAGCGAGCTACGATTTTTGACGTGGGTCAGGAAAGTGAAGACCATGGATCCTGAAAGGGACAGACTCAAACATCTGCTGATCATCCTGCTGGAGGCCCTGTCCGGGCCCCAGGAAGTGGTGTCGCCTTTGAGGGGGCGGATCCAGGAGAAGGCCGAGGCGGCCGGCCTGGATGAGGGAGACGTCCATGGTCTGCTGGACTGGATCGAATCCCACTGGCTCGGCGACGACCGGCCGGGTTGGGATCGGGATCCCCTGCCGGACGCGCCCTCCGAAAAGGCCTTCCGCTACTTCGGAGATGTCGACGCCGATTACATGTCTCCCCAGGGCCTCGGTTTCCTGGTGGAGCTTTTCAACGACGGGCAGATCAACCGGGCCCAGATGGAGGCCCTGCTGCAGTATTCCTCCTTCATCGCGCTCAAGCCCCTGGAACCGTACGAGCTGGAGTCGGTCCTGGAGCAGGTCCTGTTCCGGCCCGGGCGGCCCGGAATGACGGGCGGAGCGTCGGAGGGATTCGAGAATATTCATTGAACGCCCACGCCCCGGGTACGCACACTAGGACCGGCCGCTGACTTCAGCTGCCGGGTTTTACTTGGAAGGAACAATACTTGAAGCTGATCATCGTCGAGTCCCCGGCCAAGGCCCGCACCATCTCCCGTTTCCTGGGTGACGACTACGTCGTGACGTCCAGCTATGGGCACATCCGTGACTTGCCCGGCTCCGCCAAGGAAATCCCGGCCAAGTACAAGAAGGAGCCCTGGCGCCGTTACGGGGTCAATCTGGATGACAACTACACGCCCATCTACGTGGTGTCCGCGGACAGCAAGAAGCAGGTCGCCGAGCTCAAGAAGCTCATGAAGAAAGCGGACGAGGTCCTGCTCGCGACGGATGAGGACCGCGAGGGGGAGGCCATCAGCTGGCACCTGCTCGAGGTGCTGGACCCCAAGGTCCCCGTGCGGCGCATCACCTTCCATGAAATCACCCGGTCGGCCATCAACGAGGCTCTCGAGAATCCGCGTGAAGTGGACATGAAGCTCGTGCGGGCCCAGGAAGGCCGCCGGATCCTGGACCGGCTCTACGGGTATTCCCTGTCGCCGGTGCTCTGGAAGAAGGTCCGGACCAAGCTGTCGGCCGGTCGCGTGCAGAGCGTGGCGGTGCGGCTGGTGGTGGAAAAGGAAGAGGAGCGGCAAAAGTTCCACGTGGCCAAGTACTGCGACATCGATGCGATCATGACCAGCGGGGATCTGGAGTTCAGCGCCCGCCTGTCGGAAATCGATGGTCTGAAAGTGGCCGGCGGGAAGGATTTCGATCCCGACACCGGGGAGCTCAAGAGCTCCGGCAAGCGGACGCAGCTGGGCCAAAATGAGGCCGAGCGTCTGGCCGAGGCTGCCGGGCAGGCCCTGCCGTGGCGTATCACCCAGGTGACCCGCAAGGAATCGACCCAGCGGCCTTCGCCGCCGTTTACCACCTCGACCCTGCAGCAGGCGGCCAGCGGTCGCCTCAAGATGTCGCCCCAGCGGGTCATGCGGATCGCCCAGCGGTTGTATGAAGGTGTCGGTGCGGTTCGTGATGGTCTGATCACCTACATGAGGACCGATTCGCTGACCCTCAGCGAAAAATCCCTGGCCGAGATCGAATCCCACGTCCGCGAAAGCTACGGCACCGACTACACCGAAGGACCCCGGCGGTACAAGACCAAGTCAAAGGGGGCCCAGGAGGCCCACGAAGCCATCCGGCCCACCCATGTGGACCGGACGCCGGAATCGGTGGCCGACCGCCTGGACAGCGAAGAATTGGCCGTCTACCGGCTGATCTGGAACCGGACCGTGGCCTCTCAGATGGCCAACGCCAAGCTGGACAAGACCGCGGTCGACATCACCGCCGCGGCGGCGGACCGCGAGCTGACCTTCAGGTCCAATGGCTCGGTGGTGCGGTTCCCCGGCTTCCTGAAGGTCTACGGAGACAAGGGCAAGGACACCTTGCTGCCCGAATTGACCGAAGGCCGGACCATTGGCGGGAGCAGGCAGGACAACCAGCCTCCGGTGGAAATCGCCAAGGTCGAGCCCCTGGTCCATGAGACGCAGCCCCCGGCCCGCTTCACGGAAGCCTCCCTGATCAAGAAGCTGGAGGAGGAAGGCATCGGCCGGCCGTCCACCTATGCCGCGGTGATCGGCACCATCCAGAGCCGTGAGTACGTGGTCAAGAAGTCCGGAGCTCTGCTGCCGTCGTACATCGGTATTGCGGTCACCCACCTGCTGCGGGAACATTTCAACAAGTATGTGGACACCCAGTTCACCGCCCGGATGGAGGAGGAACTCGACCAGATCGCCTCCGGGGAAGTGGACTGGATAGAGTTCCTGGATTGTTTCTTCCGCGGCTGCAAGGGCGAAGCCGGCCTCGAGCAGGACATCGAGTCGGAACTGGACAAGATCGAGTTTCCACGCATCCCCATCGGGGACGATCCGGAAACCGGAAAACCCATCGTGCTGCGCATCGGACGCAACTATGTTTCGGTTCACGTCGAGGACCAGGACGACCGTCGGGCCACCCTGCCGGTAGACCTTCTGATCGACGAGTTGACCTCCCAGAAGGCCCTGGACCTCATCGTCCAGCGGGACAAGTCCCGCGAGCCCATCGGCCAGCACCCCGAAACGGGGCAGAACATCTACGCCTTGACCGGACCTTTCGGACCCTATCTCCAGCTGGGGGAGCAGGAAGAGGACAAGAAACCCAAGCGGATCAGCCTGGGGAAAAAGACCGACCCCACGTCCATCGACCTGGAATACGCCCTGCGGCTGCTGTCATTGCCCCGGGAAATCGGCACGGACCCCGAAACGGGAAAACCCGTGCGGGCCGGGCTCGGACGTTTCGGGCCCTACGTCGAGCGGGACCGGGTGTTTGCCAGCGTACAGACCGTGGACACCCTCTTTACCATCAATCTCGAAGACGCCCTGGAACGCATCCGCAACAAGAACAAGCGGACCGTCCTGCGGGAACTGGGAAAGCACCCGGAATCCGGTGAAGGCCTGTCGATCTGCAAGGGTCGGTTCGGTCCCTATGTGACCGACGGGAAGCTCAACGCCAACATCGGCCGGGATCGCGATCCCGAAGAGGTCTCGGTGGAGGAGGCGGTCACCCTGCTGAAGGACGCCGCTCTGCGCAAGAAGAACGGGAAGAAGGTCGGCAGGAAGAAAACTGCCAAGAAAAAGACCGTGAAGAAGAAGGCGGCGAAAAAGAAGACGACCAAAAAGAAGGTGGCCAAAAAGAAAACCACCACAAAAAAGACCAGCAAGAAATCGTCCGGCCGGGCGGCGACGCCTGACAAGTCCTGATGACCGTGCCGGGCCGGCCCACGGTCACGGTGGTAGGAGGCGGCCTGGCCGGCTGCGAAGCGGCCCTCCAGTTGGCGCGCTTGGGAATCCCTGTCCGCTTGGTGGAAATGCGCCCGGGGGTGAAGACCCCGGCCCATCGAACCGACGGACTGGCCGAAATCGTCTGCAGCAACTCCCTTAAAAGCACCGCACCGGCCACCGCGTCCGGTTTGCTCAAGGACGAACTCGACCTGCTGGGCTGCCGTCTTCTGGATTGCGCCCGCCAGGCCTCGGTGCCCGCCGGAGCCGCTCTGGCGGTGGACCGGGAAGAATTTTCGGCCCGCGTCGCCGAACGTATCGACGCTGAACCCCTCATCGAAATGGTGCACGATGAAATCAGGGAGTTGCCCCCGACCCCTGATCATCACTGGCTGCTCGCCACCGGGCCCCTGACCAGCGCCGAACTGGTGGCCGAGATCGGCAGGATTTCCGGTCGCCCCGCCCTTCATTTCTTCGACGCCATCGCCCCGACCGTAACCCTCGAGTCCCTGGATCTGGACATTCTCTACCGCGCCGCCCGCTACGACCGGGGCGAGGCCGACTACCTCAACGCCGCCCTGGATGAAGAGCAGTACGCCGCCTTCCTGTCCGCGTTGCTGGCCTCCGAAAAGGCCGACGTCCACGCCTTCGACCGTGGCGAACTTTTCGACGGTTGCCAGCCTATCGAGGAAATAGCCGCCTCGGGTCCCCAGTCCCTGGCTTTTGGTCCGCTGCGTCCCGTGGGTCTCCATGATCCGGTCACCGGCCGCCGCGCCCACGCCGTGGTCCAACTGAGGCAGGAAAATCGCGAGGGGACCCTGTTTGGCCTGGTCGGTTTCCAGACACGGTTGAAATTCGGGGAGCAGAAGCGCGTTTTCAGCCTGATCCCCGGCCTGGCCGGGGCCGAATTTGTGCGGTACGGACAGCTCCACCGAAATTTCTATCTCGACACGCCCCGCTGCTGCACCCCGGATTTCGCCCTGCGTGATCGCCCCGATGTTTGGGTAGCCGGCCAGATCACCGGTGTGGAGGGGTATGTCGAATCCATCACTTCGGGCCTGGTGACAGCTTGGGGACTGGCTGCCCGGGTCCTGGGGCTCGACCTGCCGGGACTGCCTCGCGAAACCCTGATGGGCGCCCTTTTACGTGACTTCCTCTTCGACACCACCACCGACCGGCTCTCACCCATGAACGTCAATTTCGGCCTGCTTCCGGACCTGACCGAAAAAGTGCGCGGCAAAAGGGACCGCAAACTGGCCAAGGCGGAACGGGCGCGCACCGCCCTGAAGGAGTGGCTGAAGCGGGACAGCATCACCGCCCTTCTTGCCGCTTCTTGAGGCTGGTGGTACATTCCCCTCCAACATCCCGCAATAGCGACAAGGACGTGGAGTAGGTCATGGCGGACGATCCCCTCGGACCCTATCTCGAATACCTGACCCATGAGAGGGGTATGAGTCCCCGCAC
The DNA here is from genome assembly GCA_965363725.1 of uncultured bacterium. Taxonomy (GTDB): domain Bacteria; phylum Krumholzibacteriota; class Krumholzibacteriia; order LZORAL124-64-63; family LZORAL124-64-63; genus JAGLCY01. The sequence continues at coordinate 40,060 of CBDTUS010000003.1, forward strand.
GGTGGAAGCGTACGGCCGTGACGTGTCGGGTTTTCTGACCAGCGCGGTGGCCTTCGGGGTTCTGGAAGACCCCCCGGACAGCGCCCAGTGGCACAAGCTGGAGGGCAGACGAGGTGCCATCCGAGGCCACCTGGCGGTCCTCAGGCGGGAAAACCGCCGCCTGACGACCCTGGACCGGCATCTGGCCGCCATCCGATCCTTCTACCGGTATCTGGAGTCGACGGGCAGGGTAGCATCGGTACCCACCAACCTGACCGCCGGCAAGGGCGGGCGGGAACGTCGACTGCCGCGGGATCTGAACATCGAAATGGCGGCCCGCCTGCTCGAACTGCCCCCGAACGACACCGACCGCGGGCGCCGGGACCGGGCCCTGCTCGAAATGATCTACGGTCTGGGTTTACGGCTCGCCGAAGTGGTTGGCCTGGACCTGGGGGACATCGATCTGGCGGCGGGGAGGGTCAAGGTCCTGGGCAAAGGGAATAAGGAACGGATTCTGCCGATTGGCGGCTGCGCGGAAGCCGCCTTGAGGAACTACCTTGAGCAGAGGCTGGAACCTCCTGTCTGGCAGGATTTTGCCGACGGAATTTGTCGAGGTCCCGACCGCCACCGGCCCGTGTTCGAAGGACGCCCGGGGCGCCGGATCGCCCGCCGCACGGTGCAGAGCAGGGTCGAGAAATACGCCCAGGAACTGGCCGGGCTGGCCGGGGTTTCTCCCCACACCCTGCGCCATTCTTTCGCCACCCACCTGCTGGAGGGGGGTGCGGGCATCAGGGTGGTTCAGGAGCTTCTGGGGCATCGGCATCTGGCTACTACCCAGATCTACACCCACCTGGACCGGGGAAAACTCCGGGACGGATTCGTGGCGGCCCATCCGCGCGCGAGGAAAAAAGCCGGGGACAAATAACCAATCGGGAATTTTCCCGGAATTCGAGGGCGACATCGCCCGGGGAGTCATTCATGAACGTGAGATCCACCACAGTGCTGGCCGTCCTGCGGGACGGCAAGGGCGCCATCGCCAGTGACGGTCAGGTCACCCTGGGCCAGACGGCGGTCAAGCACGGGGCGGTCAAGGTCCGCAAACTGTTCGGCGGTCAGGTCCTGGTCGGATTTGCCGGCGGCGCTGCGGACGCCTTCAGCCTGTTCGAAAAATTCGAGGGCCACCTGGAACGCTATCGCGGCCACCTGAAACGCGCCACCGTCGAACTGGCGCGGGAGTGGCGTCGCGACAGGATCCTGCGCAAACTGGAAGCGATGATGGTCGTGATGGACAAGGGCGACATCTTCATCGTCTCGGGAAACGGCGACATCATCGAAAGCGACGACAACCTGACGGCCATCGGTTCCGGCGGTCCCTACGCCCTGGCGGCCGGGCGCGCCCTCATGCAGAACACCGAACTGGACGCGGCCGACATCTGCCGCAAATCGCTGCAGCTTGCGGGGGAGATCTGCATCTACACCAACACCAGCATCACCCTGCTGGAGCTCGAGTCCGAAGGAAGTGACGACGTTGAAGATCAAACAGATTGAACATGCCAGCATGTGGACCTGCCCCGAGATCGTGGAGCTCCTGGACCGCTATATCATCGGGCAGGGCGACGCCAAGAAATCCGTCGCCATCGCGCTGCGCAACCGCTGGCGCCGGATGCAGCTTCCTGACGAGATGCGGCGTGAAGTCGTCCCCAACAACATCATCCTGATCGGGCCCACCGGCGTGGGCAAGACCGAGATCGCGCGACGGCTATCACAGATCGCCAACCTGCCCTTCCTCAAGGTGGAGGCCACCAAGTTCACCGAGAAGGGTTACGTGGGCCGGGACGTGGATTCCATGGTGCGGGACCTGGTGGAAAACGCCATCGCCCTGGTGCGCCGCCGTGCCGAGACCCGCTACACGGAGGAAATCGACCAGGCCGTGGACGACGAGATCCTGAACATCCTGTTCCCGCCCCTGGCGGGCATGGACCACGAACCCGAACGCACCGCCCGCTGGGAACGCAGCCGCGACAAGATCCGCAAGCAGCTCACCGAAGGCGTTCTGGACGACAAGGAAGTGGCTGTCACCAGCGAGCAGTCCAAGGTGCCCATCGCCAACATCTTCACCTCCGCCGGCGAGGAATTCGATGCCTCGTTCGGGGAAAGCCTCAAGAACCTTTTCCCGAAGCAGAAAACCGAAAAGAAGGTTTCGGTCGCCAAGGCCCGGCGCCTGTTACGTGAACAGGAGGCGGATAAGCGTCTGGACATGGACCAGATCGTTTCCGAGGCGATTGAACTGGTGGAGAACGGGGGAATCATCTTTCTGGACGAGATCGACAAGATCGCCGGCGGGCGCGGACATGGCAGCGGCCCCGATGTTTCCCGTGAAGGAGTGCAGCGCGATCTCCTGCCCATCGTCGAAGGTTCGGCCATCAGCACCAAGTATGGACCGGTAAAAACCGACCATGTGCTGTTCCTGGCCGCGGGCGCATTCCACATGAGCAAACCCAGCGACCTGATCCCCGAGTTGCAGGGCCGTTTCCCGATCCGGGTGGAGCTGGACAGCCTTACCGAAGAGGACTTCGTCAAGATCCTGCGGGACACCGAAGGGTCGTTGATCCGCCAGTACACCGCCATGCTCGAGGTCGACAACTGCCGGGTGGATTTCACACCCGACGCCCTGGAGGAACTGGCACACCTGGCGGCCGAGCTGAACAAACGGATGGAGAACATCGGCGCCCGGCGTCTGCAGACCATCATGGCCCAGCTGCTGGACGAACTCCTGTTCGAGGTCCCTGCGCGCCAGATGGGGCCCGTCACCGTGGACCGGGCCTTTGTCAGTGAAAAGCTGTCGGGCATCATCCGCGACGAGGACCTGTCCCGCTACATTCTCTGACGGACGTGACCCGGAGGTTCGGATGGGATTGCGATCGCTGGCGAGTTTTCCCGTCTATCCCTTTCTGGTGGCGGCCTTGCCGGTCATCTATTTCTACGAGGCCCATTTTCGGACCCTGAACGGTGGCGACGGCACTCGGCTTTTAATCCTGTACGGGGTGGTCACCGCCCTTCTGCTGGCCTTAGGGCGCGTTCTCTGGAAGGACATCCACCGTTCGGCCCTGGTGGTGGCGCCATTGGCCGTGGTTCTGTTCCTGGGCGGCAAGACGGGGGACACCGCAGCCCTGGTGTTTCTGGCGGCAGCTTTGGGGCTGGGGATCCTGTTGAAATGGCGACCCTTCGATGCCCGGCCCGCCTCCTCGATTCTCAACGTGACCTGCTTGGTACTGGCCGCTCTGCCCATCATCCAGACCGTAAGAGATCACTGGGCCAAGGAGTCTCCCGAGCCCACGGCCCTCTTCCGGGAATCCCTGGATCTTCCCCGGGGATCCGGTCCCTTGCCGGACATCTACTACCTTGTGCTTGACGGGCTGGGCCAACCGGAGTTCCTGGAACATGAGTTCGGACTGTCGCCCCAGGTGGTCGAGGGCGTGCTCCGGGAACGCGGCTTTGAGGTCATGCGGCGGGCCAAGGCCAACTATCCCCAGACCGCGCTGTCCCTGGCCTCCACCTTGAACGTCGGCCTTGTGCAGGACCTGTTGACCATACCCGACCCGGAGTGCACCGACCGGCGCGCCCTGGCTCATCTGGTGTCTGAGAACCGGGTGGTCCGCGCACTCAGTGATTTGGGGTACGACCTGGTGACTTTTCCTTCGGGCTATCCGTTGGCCCGAATGGCGGGAGCGGCCCGCCGCCACCACCCGGTAATCGATCCCAACTTCCTGGAGTACTACACCCTCGAAGACGGCGCCCTGCCCCTGGTGCAGCGGCTTCTGGGCCACGGCCCGGCCGACTTGTCCTTCGGCCTCCGCAGGAACCGGCTGGAATACGTATTCGACCACCTGGCCCGGGCCCGCGTCGGTATCCCCGCCGGGCGCCCGGTATTCGTTTTCGCCCACATCATGGCGCCCCATCCACCCTTCGTATTCCGCCGCACCGGGGAAGGAAGGCGGTCCCTGAGCACCTTCTCCTTTGCCGACGGCAGCCACTGGTACGACCATCACGGGCACAACGACCGGTCTTACGTTGAACTTTACGGCGAACAGCTGACCTACGTCATGGAGCGGCTGGGCGAGGCGGTGGACGCCATCCTCGAGTCGTCCCTGAGGCCTCCGGTGATCCTCGTGCAGGGCGATCACGGTCCGGGAAGCAGGCTGCACCACGAACGGTTTACCGATACGGATTTACGGGAGCGACTCGGTATATTCAATGCCTGGTACCTGCCACCGGGATTCGATCTGGACCTGGCTGAAGGACAGTCTGCCTTGAATACCTTTCCCGCACTTTTCAACGCCCTCTTCGGAGCCGGTCTGCCCTACCAGCCGGATCGGCATTTTTTTGCCCGGATGAGCAGCCCCTATGCCTATCGGGAATGGGATCCAAAGGCCGACTAAACAGGTGGACTCCCCGGGCGGATGCGCTATTTTTAGCGGGCACCACTGGCGACGATTTCCTGAACTGCGGAGGTAGCGACCTTGGCCGACAATAAGGATTTCCTGGCGATCGACGACTACAGCACGGAAGACCTCCGGGCCATGCTCACCCTGGCCCGCGAGCAGAAACCCCTGGCCCGCGAGCACCGGCTGCCGCACACCCACCCCAACCGCGTGCTGGCCTGCGTCTTCGCCAAACCCAGCCTGAGAACCCGGGTGAGTTTCGAGGTCGGCTTCCGGCAACTGGGCGGCGAGACCCTTTTCATCACCGACAAGGAAATCGGTCTGGGCACCCGCGAATCCGTCTACGACGTGGCCCAGGTCATGAGCCGTTTCGCCGACGGCATCATGATCCGCTGGTTCGATCACCAGGAAGTGGTGGACCTGGCGACCCACGCCACCGTGCCGGTCATCAACGGCTTGACCGACCTTTCGCACCCCTGCCAGGTCATGGCCGACATCATGACCGTGGAAGAGCACCTGGGCACCATCGACGGCAAGACCGTGGTCATGGTCGGCGACGGGAACAACCTGGCCAACAGCTGGTTGAATGCCTCCATCAGGTTCCCCTTCAATTTCATCCTGGCCTGTCCCGAAGGATACCTGCCCGACGAAGGCGTCATGCAGAAGGCCGAAGCCGCCGGCGCCTCCTTCATGATCACCCACGACCCTCGTGAAGCGGTTGAGGGCGCCCACGTCATCTACAGCGACGCCTTCTACAGCATGGGCCAGGAGGAGGAGGCCAAGAAACGCCGCCGGGATTTCGCGCCCTTCCAGATCACCGCGGACCTATTGGCCGGTGCGGATGCGGGTCACATCGTTCTGCACTGCCTGCCCGCCCACCGGGGCGAGGAGATCACGGACGAGGTCATGGACGGGCCCCATTCCGTGGTGTTCGACGAGGCCGAGAACCGGATGCACGCCCAGCGTGCCATCATGGCCACACTCATCCGTTAGGGGTTCGATATCCGGGTAAAACGGGGCAGGTATCAGGGGAAACAGGGACGACGCCTGGCGTTCACCGCCGCGCTGGCGGCGAGCCTTGTCCTGGCCGCGGCCTGCGCCGTGGTGGAGCCGCCTCCGGGCGGGCCCGTCGATATCACGGAACCCCGGCTCGAGGCGATGTCCCCCGATTCGGGAGTGGTCGGCCTCGGGGACCTGACCACCATCCGCCTGACCTTCTCCGAAAAGATGGATCGCACCAGCGCGGTCACCTGGCTTCATTTCTTTCCCGACCAGCGGATCCGTCATACCAAGTGGCACGGTGCCTTGGAAGCCGAGATCATCCTGGAAAACCCCCTGCCGCCCGACACGGTCATCGTGGTCGAGGTCGCCGGGGGCATGCGTGATGCGCACAAGGTCAAGAACCACCGCAGCCGACGGTTCCCGATCGCGACTGCGGATTCCCTGCCGACTGGCACCATCACCGGCGTTCTCATCATGGCCGATTCGGCCGTGACCCTCGGTGTGGTCGAGCTGTTCGACATCCCGCCCGACACCGTGGAATATTTCCAGCAACCGCTTCTGCGGAGGACCGCCACGGACGAGAACGGAGCCTACCGGTTCGACTGGCTCCCTGTTCCGGGTGGGCCCTGGCTGATGCGGGCGTATACGGACCCCGACAACAACCTTCGCCCCGGAGAACGCGACGCCCAGAGGCTGGTGCCCGACACCCTGTCGCTGACCCTGGAGGAGCCTGCGGCGTCGGCGGGTGTGACCACCCTGTTCGACTTCAACACTCCGGGCAGGATCTTGGTGAGGCCTTTCAATCCTCCTCTGGAAGACGGGGTGGTGCGAGCCTGGTCTCTGGCCATGGCCGAGGATGACACGGGCTGGGTTCCCGCGCCGGAAACCGGGGACCGCAACCCCATCTATCCGCTTGACCCCACCGCCGGCGGTATTCTGGAAGAGGTCAAATCCGGCCTGGCCCGGGTCATATTCTTCGTGGACGTGGACGGAGATTCCACCTTCAGCGGTATACCTGATTCCCTGTTGGCTGCTGTTCCCGATTCCTTGCGCTCTACCGCGGACGATACCTCCGCTGCTGGGCTGTGGTTCCTGGAGCCTTGGTTCATGGCCGACGGTATCGAAGTGGAACCCGGACTGGACACGGAGTTCCAGCCGCCGGTGGCCGTATTCTCGCTCACGCCCTGGACGGCCCCGGAACCCGAACCCGTCCTGCCCGACAGTCTGATGCCGCCTGGCCTGGGCGAGGCTGCAGGGGACACCTTGAGCCCCCCCAAGGAGGACGAATGACCCGCACGACTTCATTCGTCAAGATGCACGGCGCCGGAAACGATTTCATCATGCTGGACCAACGGCATCTGGATGGGGTCCGCATCGAAGCGCACCGGATCGCCTCCCTGTGCGACCGGAGGACCGGCGTGGGGGCGGACGGCCTGATCATCATCGGTCCCAGCGCTATCGAGGGCGTCGATTTCCGCATGACCTATTTCAACGCCGACGGGGGCGAGGCCGAGATGTGCGGCAACGGGGCGCGTTGCAGCGTGAGTTTCGCCCACGAACTGGGGCTGGTGGACCGGACCTGCCGGTTCGAAACCGGCGCCGGGCTGCTGGAAGGGACCTGGCACGGGCCAGAGGATGTGGAAGTCACCCTGACCCCCTGGCAGGATCTGGCCCTGAATATCGACGCGGGAACATCCCCCTGGCCCGCGTTTCATTTCGTCAACACCGGCGTGCCGCACCTGGTCATCCCCGTGCAGGACATCGAAGACGTGCCCCTGGTCGAGTGGGGGTTCCGACTGCGTCACCACGATCGATTCGCACCCCAGGGGACCAACGTCAACTGGGTGGCGCTTGACGAGCCCTCGGGGCACTACCTCATGCGGACCTACGAGCGCGGCGTGGAAGCCGAAACCCTGGCCTGCGGGACTGGCGCCTCCGCCGTGGCGGTGGTACTGTGCCGGTTGGGGGATGCGGAAAGCCCCGTGCACCTGCGCACCCGGGGCGGAGACCTGCTGACGGTGAGCGTCGACATGGAAAAGAACCAATTGCGACTGCGCGGCCCGGCCGTGGCCAGCTTCAAGGGAGAGGTCCGGATCGATGAGTAACAAAACCTGGGATATGCCCGACGGGGTCTACACCGCCCTGGTCACCCCCTTCGCCGACGGTCAGCTCGACAAGAATGCCTGGCGGATCCTGGTCCAGCGTCAGATCGACGCGGGCGTGGCCGGCATCGTTCCGGCTGGATGCACCGGGGAGGCGGCCACACTCATTCTCCAGGAGAAGGAGTGGATGGTCCGCACGGCGGTGGAGATGTGCGTCGGCAAGTGCGCCGTCGTCGCCGGGTCCGGATCCAACTCCACCGAACTTACCGTGGAGCTGACCCGACTGGTCAAGGACTGGGGGGCGGACGCGGCCATGCTCATTTCCCCCTACTACAACAAGCCGCAGCAGCACGGACTGCTCGCCCACTACCGGACCGTGGCCCGGGCCGTCGACATTCCCCTCGTCCTGTACAACGTCCCCGGCCGTACCGCGGTGAACATCCTGCCCGAAACCGCCGCCGAGCTCGGTGCCGAACCCAACATCGTGGCCCTCAAGGAAGCCAGCGGCGACCTCGCGCAGATCGAAGAAGCAATCGGCCGCTGCGACCTCAAGGTATTTTCCGGTGACGATGGATTGAATTTCCAGATCTTTGGAATGGGCGGACGGGGGGCCATCAGCGTGGTCAGCAACCTGCTGCCCGGTGCCATGGCCCGGTTGTGGCAGGCCTGGGTCCGGGGCGACATCAACCAGGCCTGGCCCATGAGCCGCGCCTTCGACCCGATCACCGCCGCCTGTTTCGTGGAAAGCAATCCCGTGCCGGTCAAGGAGCTCCTGTCCCTGGCCGGATTGTGCCGCCGGGATCCCCGGCTGCCCCTGATGCCGGTGACAGAACACAGCCTTACCTTCCTGCTCCAGTTCTACGAAGGCACCCTCAAGGAACTGATGGCGAGGGATTTGGATGGTGTGTCTTGATTGAGGTCGTCGTTCACGGCGCCGAAGGGCGCATGGGTGTCCTGATCACCGAACTGGTGGTCCAGGCTCCGGACATGTCACTGGCCGGCCTGGTGACTGAACCCGGCGGAGGAAAACCCGCCGGTGCTTTCCATCCCGACCTACCCCTGACGCCCCAGGACCGGATGGCTGACGAGCTTCCCGGGGGATGTGTCATCATCGATTTCTCCCTGGCTGCTGCCCTCGACGGGCTCCTGGAGCAGGCCCGGGCCCTGGCCGCGCCCCTGGTCGTCGGGACCACGGGTTTTTCGCGGGAACAGCAGGAAAAGCTGGCCGCCCACGCCCGCGTCTCTGGCGTGGTCCAGGCCGCCAATTTCAGCGTGGGCATTCCCGCCCTGGAAATGCTGCTGCAACTGCTCGCCCGCACCCTGCCCGCAGGGTTCGACGCCGAGCAGGTGGAGACCCATCACATCACCAAGCTGGACCAGCCCAGCGGGACCGCCCGGCACCTGGCCCGGACCTACGCCGACCTCCGGGATACGGATTCGCCGCCGACCCATTCCCAGAGGTTGGGGGGTGTCATCGGGGAGCACACCTGGACCTTCAGCGACCAGGAGGAGACCCTGGTGCTGACCCACCGGGCTCATTCCCGTCAGGCGTTTCTGCGTGGCATTCTACCCGCGGTGAGATTCGTGAACCATCGCAAGCCGGGGATGTTCGGACTGGTGGATGTACTCAAAGGAATGGCCGACCCGGATTGATCAATTGATCGCTCGGATCGGCCTTGAGGCGGTTTGGCCGCAGCCTTCAGGCTTACCTGGTCTGGCCTACTTGGCGGCGGCAGCGGCCATGCGGCTCTTGAGCCTGGCGGCACGCTTCTTCGGCATGAGACCCTTGCGGGCCTGAGTGTCGATCAGGCTGTACATGGCCGTCAGGGACGTGGCCTTTCCCTCGGGTTCAGCCTGGCCGATCTCGGCGCGATAGGTCTTGATCTGGGCGCGCATCATGGCCCGGTTCTGCCGGTTCCGCTCGTTGCGCTTCTGGCTGGTGACCAGCCGTTTTTTGCAGCTTTTGTTATGCGGCACTTTCAAACCTCCGTTAAAGTCTTTTCAGGCGCGGGAATTTAACAGGACAAACCGGACATGTCAAGGGAACCCAAGTCCAAATCGGCAAAGGAAAAGCAGCATCTGGGAGGGTCCGGTGAGCTGGAGGCCAAGCTGGGCCTGCTGCCCGACGCCCCCGGGGTCTATCTCCACAAGAACCGACAAGGCAAGGTCATCTACGTTGGTAAAGCCAACCGGTTGAACCAGCGGGTCCGCTCCTATTTTCGCTCAGGAGGCGAAAAGGACGCCAAAACCGAGATCCTGGTGCGGAAAATCCGGGATTTCGACTACATCGTCACCGATTCGGCCACGGACGCCCTGGTCCTGGAAAACCAGCTCATCAAGGAATACCGGCCCCTGTACAACGTCCGGCTCAAGGACGACAAGCAGTATCCCTACATCCGGATCTCCCTCGGCGAGCCCTTCCCGCGGGTGTCCGTGGTCCGCCGCCTGGAACCCGACGGGGCCCGGTATTTCGGCCCCTTCACTGACGTGGGCGCCATGCGGGAGACCCTGAAATTCGCCGCCGGGGCCTTCCAGATACGGACCTGCCATCTCGATCTGCCCGGCCAGACCGTGGAGCGGGCCTGCCTGGACTGGCAGATCGGCCGCTGCAGCGCTCCCTGCGTCGGCTACGACACCCAGGAGGATTACCGGGCCAAGGTCATGCGGATGGTCCGCTTCCTTTCAGGGGCCGAGGGGGCGGTCCTGAAAGAGTTGCGCGCCGAGATGGACGGGTGTTCGGAGCGCCTCGAGTTCGAGGAGGCCGGCCGCCTGCGGGATCTCATCGCCAAGCTGGACCGAACGACGAGCCGCAGCCGGCCCGTGGCCGGCATTCGGGGGGATTGCGATCTGGTCGGTCTGGCCCGCGACGGGGAAAACGCCTCCGGGGTGGTCTTGCGGGTGCGTGGTGGACACATCCTGACCACCCATCACTTCCTGCTGGCCGACAAACTCGACCGTGGCCTGGACGCCTTCATGGCCCAGCTGCTGAGGGAATACTATCCCCGCGCCGGCGATCTGCCTCCGGAGATCCTGTTGTCCTGCCCGGTGGAGCAGATCGAGGCCTGGCAGGACTGGTTGGCCGGTCTGCGCGGGGCCCGGGTGACGGTCAGGCATCCCCAGCGAGGGGCCAAGAAGGAAGCCGTGGAACTGGCCCACACCAATGCCGCCTTCAAGCTGCGGGAGGTGAAGCTGCGCCGGGACCTGGCCCAGACCCACAAGGTGACCCCGGGCGACATCCAGCTTCAGGAGGCGCTCGACCTGCATTCGGTACCCGAGACCATCGAGTGTTTCGACATCTCCAATTTCCAGGGCAAGGAAACGGTGGCATCCCTGGTTTTTTTCAAGGGCGATCGACCGCTCAAGTCGCGCTACCGCCGCTTCCGCATCAAGACGGTCGAGGGGGTGGACGACTTCGCCAGCATGGCGGAGGTGCTGAGTCGGTATTACGGCCGTCTGGTGGCCAAGGAAATGCGTCCGGCCGATCTCGTGGTCGTCGATGGAGGAGCCGGGCAGCTGTCCGTTGCCCGGGAGGTGCTGGCCCGCTACGGCTTCCACGACACGCAGCTGATCGGGCTGGCCAAACGGGAAGAGACCATCCACCGGGAAGGCGGGACATTGAACCTGTCCCGCAGCAGCGAAGCGCTCAAACTGCTGCAAAGGGTGCGGGACGAAGCCCACCGCTTCGCGATCACCTACCACCGGCTGTTGCGGGACAAGAAAACCACCGCCAGCGAACTGGATCTCATCCCGGGCATCGGGCGCATCAAGAAGCTATCCCTGTTGCACCACTTCGGTTCGGTGGCCAGGATCCGGGCGGCGGAATCCGGGGATCTGGCGCTGGTGCGTGGCATCAACCGCCATGACGTGGTGGCCATCCGGGAATTCTTTGCCAACCGGCCGGAGGCAATCGAATGAACGGCCGTGCCTGGGACCTGGCTCTGGACAACTTCCTGGCCCACTGCGGCGCGGAAAAGGGTCTGGCGGTGGCCAGCCTCGAGGCCGCCCGTTTCGACCTGGCCCGGCTGCGGCGCTGGGCGGAGACCCAAAACCTGGCCGGACCGGATCAGGTCCGTGACCAGCATCTCCGATCCTTCCTGCTGGAGTCCGCCTCCGAATTGGCGCCGCCATCGCGGGCCCGTCTGCTTTCCACGCTGCGTTCCTTCTTTCGCTTCCTGGTGGCCGAAGATCTGTCCGACCTCGATCCCACCAGCACCCTGGTGGCTCCCAGGCGGGGCCGGAAACTTCCGACCGTTTTGTCCATCGACCAGGTGGAGCGTCTCCTGGCTGCCGCTCATGGAGCCCGCCCCCCGGACCTGCGGGACCGGGCCATACTGGAGGTTCTCTACGGATGCGGTTGCCGCGTCAGCGAGCTGTGCGGCCTGGATGTAACGGATCTCGACCCCGCCGAGGCCATCCTTCTGCTGCGGGGCAAGGGGCGCAAGCAGCGTCTGGTCCCGGTGGGGGAGCCCGCTCTGGAAGCCGTCGCCCTGTATTTGAGAGCCGGACGGCCTGATCTTCTGGGCAAGAGCCCTAACGCCGCCCTGTTCCTCAACCAGCGGGGAGGGCGGCTGTCCCGGGTCTCGGTGTGGAACCTGATCAAGAAAGCCGGGGCCGCCGTCGGCCTGCCGGAGGAGCTGTCGCCCCACACCCTGCGACATTCTTACGCCACCCATCTGCTGGAGGGCGGAGCTGATTTGCGAGTCGTCCAGGAACTGTTGGGACACGCGGATATCGGCACCACGGAGATCTACACCCATATCGACCGGGCCTGGCTGACCGAAGCCTGGCTGGGGGCCCATCCCCGGGCTCGCGGAAAGCCCGGTTGAGGGGCCGACCGACCCGACAGTCAACTTTGACATGGGCATCGGCCGGTGGTACTGTTTCCCGATCATTTCCACTGAATCCGTAGGGGAGCGGAAGTGTTGTTCCATCCCCAGCTTCCCGGCCTCGGCTTCAAGTCCGGCATCTGAAAGGCACCAGTTTTGGCCCAGGAAAACATTGCGCCCCCGCAGGGTGGCCAGGTCATTCTCAGCGGCATGCGGCCGACCGGCAGGCTCCACTGGGGCAACTACACCGGCGCCCTGGAGAACTGGATCGTTCTGCAATCCACTTACACCTGCCATTTCATGGTAGCCGACTGGCACGTCCTGACCACGGCCCTGGACAAGGCCCCGGAAATCCGAGAGAACAGCCGGCAGATGTATCTCGACTGGCTGGGCGCGGGACTGGACCCGGAAAAGTCGGTGCTCTTCATCCAGTCGGAAGTCAAGCAGCACGCGGAGCTGTATCTGATTTTGTCGATGATGATCAGCATGGGCCGACTGGAACGCAATCCCACCTTCAAAGAACAGATCCGGGACCTGAACCTGGGGAACGAGATCAGCTACGGTCATCTGGGATATCCCGTGCTGCAGGCGGCAGACATTCTCATGTACAAGGCCCACGCCGTGCCGGTGGGGGAAGACCAGCTGCCCCACCTGGAACTTACCCGTGAGATGGCGCGGCGTTTCAACCGGCTCTTCGGCGAGGTCTTTCCCGAACCGGAGCCGCTGGTCACGAAGTTCGCCCGCTTCCCCGGCACCGACGGCAAGAGGATGAGCAAATCCCTGGGCAACACCATCGAGATTTCAGCCTCACCGGAGGAAATCAAAAAGAAGATCCGGCCCGCCTACACGGATCCGGCCCGGCTGCGCAAGACCGACCCGGGGAATCCGGAAATCTGCGCCATCTACACCTGGTACCAGAAATTCATGCCCGAGGCCGCCGCGGAAACCGCCGAGGAATGCCGGACCGCCGCCCGCGGCTGCGTGGACTGCAAGATGAAACTGGCCGACGGGATCATCGAACACTTCGCGCCACTGAGGGAAAGGCGCGCCGAATTCGAAAAGGATCCCGCTCGGTTGGATGAAATCATCCGCCACGGGTGTGAACGCGCCCGAGAAGTCGCCGCCCGCACCATGGACGCGGTCCATGAAGCCATGGGCATCGGTTGAAACCGTCCGCCCAACCGCAACAGAACGAGGTTCATTGTCCCATGGTGGATCACAATGATGATGAAACAGCATTGAAGGGGACCGACCCCAGCGAGGTCCCGGCCACCGGTGGCGAAGAAAGCCAGGGCGGGCCGGAGACCTGGAACCTGGACTCCCTGCCCCCGGAACTGGATTATTTCCGCAGCAGCGAAGCCTATCAGGTTGAGCTGACCGGCTTCCAGGGCCCCATGGATCTGCTTCTTCACCTGATCGACCGCGAACAGGTCGATGTCTACGACATCCCAATCGCCCTGATTACCGAGCAGTTCATTCGGCACATCGAAGTGATGCAGACCATCAGCCTGGACAAGGCCGGTGAGTTCATCGCCATGGCGGCCACCCTGATGGTCATCAAGATGAAGATGCTCATGCCCTCGCATCTTGACGATGATGAAGATGATCTGGAGGATCCAAGGGCCGAACTCGTGCGCAAGCTCCTGGAGTACCGGCGCTTCAAGGAGGCCGCGGAAGCGCTCCAGAAAAAGGAATCCGAGCGTCGCGCCTACCACCTGCGCCAGACCCGATTCCCCTTCACCGGCGATCTGGACCTCGAACCGCAGTTGCGGATCGAGATGTTCGACCTGCTCTCGGCCTTGGCCGGCATTTTCGACCGCATGCAGGCCCGCACCGTGCATGACGTGGTGCGTGAGGCATTCACCGGCGCAATCACATCTCGTCAGGGCCGTTTTTCAATGGCTGAAGGC
>CBDTUS010000004.1:0-50742 GCA_965363725.1 uncultured bacterium
AGAAGATTTCCCATTATTTAAAGGGAAAAAGGGTATTGATCCCCGGGTTCACCTCGTCGGGATCGCTGCTGCTGCGCTTGCGGTCGCCACAGGGCGAAGCTGCACCCACGGCGATCACGTTGGTGTTGACGGCGGGATAGCTGATGGAAGAAGCGTTTTCGTTGCCCGTGGCCGCCAGTAGGGTCACGCCCGCGTTGTAGGCGTAGGCCAGGGCCGCGTCGGTGGCCGCGTGGGAAGTCGTGGCCGCGCCGAAGCTCATGCTGGCCACGTCGGCACCGTTGTCGGCCGCGTGGTAGAGGGCGTCGGCGATATAGGAAAAGTAGAGCGAGCCGCCGGTGTCGGAAACCTTCAGCGGCATGATGGTGCAACCTCCGGCAATACCGGTCGCACCCAGGGAGTTGTCGGCGATGGCTGCCGCGACGCCGGCGCAGGCGGTGCCGTGACCCGGATCGGCGCTGTCGTCGTGGGGATCGCTGTCATTGTCGCCATAGTCATAACCGGCCATCTGGAGAAGGTCCGGGTGGGAATTGTCCACACCCGAATCCAGGATGGCGATCACCACGCTGGCGCTGCCGAATCCCTGCGTTCCGTTCCAGGCGCTCTTGGCGTTGGTGTCGAACCCGACGGTTCCCACGCCGGCCTGGTTGTGGGAGGGCCCCCCGGGCAACTGGGCGGTGTTGTTGTGGCCCCAGTTGTCGGGAAATAGAGGATCGGTGGGCGTCACCGTGGGGAAAGCCCGCAGATCCGGCAGGGCGAATTCCAGGTTGGGGTCCGCGGCAAGCTGGGCGGCGGCGGATTCGATGTCGGTCCCATAGGGAACATCAACCCGGTACCAGCGATCGATACCCAGACGGTTGACCTCGGCCTTGTTCTTCACGTTGCCATGCATCTGCTTGATCCGGGTCACATCCAGGGCGTTCAGGACCGGATCGAGCGAAGCCAAGCCCGTCCACGCCGCGTCGATGCCGGCGCTCTTATCCACCGTCTCCTGCATGACTGCCCTGTTCATGCCCTCGGGCGTGAATTTTACCAGCACCCGGTCCGGAGCAAAAACCGGCACCGAGGGAGCGTCATCCACAAACCCCCGCTGAACGGGGGCCAGGTGGCGAGAATCGGCCGCGAAGGATAAGGTAGCTGTCAGAAGAACCAGACAGACCAAAGCACAAGTCCGGGCAAAGCGTCGCATTTTCTCTCCCATGGGTATCCACGTGTTGAACCTGAGATGTCGACCTGTAAGTATGATAGATAATATATCGACACGATATTGAAAATCTTAACCCAAGCCTGCCCTCAATAAGCTTCGATTTCCCCCATCTTCACCTTGGTGGTGAACCTGAGAACTGGTTGTGGGACTTCGGTTTGATCGGTTATCAGCGTCTTGCCCGGGGACTCCAGACCCTCGATCTGGATATTCGTGGGAACCTGGAGGCCAATGCCCCCCATCGCAAGGTCAAGGCGGATGTCCGCATCGCGGGACCAGGCGCCCCGCAGATCGATATCCGCGCCGCCCATCCGGCAGACCACTTCCAGGACCCTGGGGCTGGCATTGCCCAGACGCGAGGCTTCGAAACCGCCCATCGAACCCCGGATGGTCAGAGTATCCATGGGCTCTTTCAGGGGCTCGCTGATTTCCAGTTCAAAGCCGCCCTTCTTGTAACGGAAGTCGGCGTTGGTGATCCACAGCCCGCCCAGATCGGCCTCGAAACCGCCTTCCTGCACCAGGACCTGAAGTTCCAACGGGGAATCGGCCGGGAGGTAGATATCGATTTTGGGGCTCTTGGCGTCCGTCATCAGCTGGCGAAAAAGAGCCTGCAGGCCAGATATGGTGCGCTTGCTTCGGATCCCGTAGACCCAGCTGGAATCGGGTTGGCTCTGGAAGTAATCCTGCACCGCGTACGACTCGCTGTCGAAAACGGCCTCGACCCTGACGCTGCTGCCGCTCGGGCCGGGGTGAATCTGGAATTCGCCCTGGGACAGATCCAGGACCACCCGGCCGATACCCGCAGGAACCTCGGTCACCTTGGCGCCGCGAACTTCGGTCGGGGCCCCCGCGGTTGCCGGAGCCAGCACCTTGTCCTCGATCTGCACCTTGCCTGAACGGTTCCAGGCCACCAGGGCCGTCCCGCCCACGAACACGATGAAAATCACGATGATCCCCAGGCACCCGAACATTCCGGTTTTCAGGCATCCGCGCTTTTCACTCATGACGGGTCTCGGACTTTCCGGGGCTGGGGCCGGGCGGGTTGGTCTCCAGGGGATTCTACGTTGAGCCCGGGAAAAGGATACAGTCATTTTGATTCAGACGTGAAGTGGGGATAAAAAAAACCCGCTTCCCTCCAGAAGCGGGGTTTCGCTCACAGTGTGGGCAATCGGACTACCAGCGGCCACCGCCACCGCCACCGCCGCCGCCACCGCCGCCACCGCTACCGCCACCGCTGCGACGATCCTGAGCCTCGTTGACCCGCAGGGCGCGACCGCCCATTTCGTAGCCGTCCAGAGCCTGGATGGCGTTCTGCAGCGCGTCATCGTCCACTTCCACGAAGCCGAAGCCGCGGGGACGACCGGTCTCACGATCATTGATCAGGGCCACCGAGTGCACGGTTCCGTACTCGCTGAACAGAGCCGTAATTTCTTCCTCGGTCGCGCTGAAGGGCAGGTTGCCCACGTAGATCTTCTTCATTTTCTCTTCATCTCCAAGTGCCGGATTTCCGGCAAAAAAAAGCTTTCAGGATCGGCGGCTATTTCCGGCCCACCCCTCATGCTCCCAAACGATCCGGCGCTAAGGCCGGCCTCCATCCCCCGACTGTCGAGGGAAGCAGCCAAATCAGCCCCTCCGAACGGACAGGCCGATCTCCGCGAAAATAATAACAAGTTCCACGATGAATGCCAAATGATAAGTTGATTTCGGATTAGGGGGAAAATAGCCCGGCCAACCCGGTTGACCGGCGGGTTCAAATACCTTAGAATCATACATAAGATCATGATGAGGTTTTTCAGGGGGGTACCTTCATGCCGCGATTCGGATTTCTTTTTTTATTGCTGGTGATGGCCGGATCCGCCCAGATCTGCCTGGCCATTACCGGCGTGCCCAGCCTGGATCTGTCCGAGGCCAATATCGCCTATTCCGGGCCCGGTGTTCCCTCTCTCATGGTGGTTCCCGACGGGAGCGGCAATCCCTTCACTGAGGCCCATGACGAAACCGGCGCAGTGGTGGACGCCACCATCACCATGTATTTGAGGGATCCCCAGGGAGATCCCATCGTGAACTTCCCCTTGGAGGACCTCTGGCTCGAGACCGATGACGACGGCCTCGTGCCCTGCACCTGGGGCCCCAACCCGGACAACCACACGGACATCAACGGGATGACACAATGGACTCAACCGGTCTTCGCGGGCGGTCACAGCCAGGGTCCGGTCTTCGTTATGATCAACGGCTCCCGGATGACCAGCAACGCGGGGCTGCCCTTGAGATTCAACAGCCCGGACATCAACGGCGACGGGATCGTCAACCTGTCGGACACCGGCGTTTTAGCCTCGGATTACTATATCGGCTACCAATTCCGGAGTGATTTCAACGGGGACGGCCAACTCAACCTGTCGGACGTGGGCCTTTATGCCCGTGCCCACGGAGCCCAGTGCCCCTGATGCGGGGTGCAATTTTTCTTCTTCTGCTCGGCTTGACGGATTGGACCGGTGCGTCCGCGGCCGCGGATTTCCCCGCCGTACTTCAAAAGGTCCTCGAGGATTTCTACGCAGCCAACCCCAGCGCTCCCGGCATCGTCGTTCACGTGGAAAGCCCCCGGCTCCAGGTGAATTGGACTTCGGCGGTGGGCGTGGCCGATCCCCTGACGGAAACCGCCCTGACACCGGCCCACACCTTCCGCATCGCCAGCAACACCAAGACCTACATGGCGGCCGCCGTTCTCCGGCTGGTCGAGCGGGGGAAATTGACCCTGGATGACAGTCTGGACAAACACCTGCCCGCCGATCTGATCGAGCTTTTGACCGACGACGGCTACGATCTGTCCGCCATGACCATCGAGCAGGTCCTGGCCCACACCAGCGGGCTATTCGAGCATCCGGCCGACCCCCGCTACAAAGAGGCCATCCTGGCCAACCCCCAGTATGGCTGGACCCGCCGGGAACAGATCACCCGATGCGTCGAATGGGGAGACCCCGTGGGTGGACCGGGCGAAATTTTCTCCTATTCCGATACCGGTTACATCATCCTCGGCGGAATCATCGAAAGGTTGACGGGCCAAAACCTCGGGGGCGCCGTGCAGAAATTGCTGGACTTCGAAAAACTGGGTTTGACTTCAACCTGGTGGGAGGTCCTGGAGGAAAAGCCCCCGGACGCCGGTCTGCGCGCGCATCAATTCTACGGGGATCTGGATACTTTTGACTGGAACCCCAGCCTGGATCTCTATGGAGGAGGCGGCCTGGTCTGCGATGCGTACGACCTGGCCCGGTTCACCCGCCTGCTGATGAAGGGAAAGGTCCTTCACCGGGATTCATCGCTGGCGGCCATGACCGGCGACGGGACCACCGACTTTCGTCTGGGCCTGGTTTGCGATGACTTCGGGGATGACCTGGCCTGGGGCCATACGGGTTTCTGGAACACCTTCGTTTTTCACGTGCCCGAACACGACCTGACAGTGTCCGGTTGCATCCTCAACCACTTCGCCGACAGGGGCCGGGAACTGGCGAGACAACTGGTCGCCGCCGCCGTGGCGCCTACCCCGTAGTCAAAAGGCGAACACCTTGAGGTCGTGCACCGCGACCTCTTCCTCCTCGCCCCGGCTGCCCCCGTAGGTGTTGCGGCGGGCCTGGACCTGGCCCCGGATCAAGGCTGCCCGCCCGTTCCCCAGGAAAACCAGCTTGTCCTCGTCGGGATCGCCGTCACACTTCAGGGCCACTTGACGGACATAAACCCCTTCCATGTCGAAGGCGTCGAAGGTCATCATGATGCCGGGATCCTGGTTGTGGGTGCCCCTGGCGGTGAGAACCCAGACCTCGCCTTGGTCCATCCAGAACAGGGCCGAAACAGCGGGATGATTATCTTCGACCTCGACCCTGACATCGACCCGCTCACCGTCACGGATCACCGTCAGCGCATCGCGGATTTCCTGTTTTTCGGCCTCGGTCCGCGCCAGAGGTTTGAAGCTGCGCCCGAACGAGAAGGCCAACGTACCGTCGGGTTCGAAAACACTGATCAGGTACTGGTTCCGTTCGGTGGCCGCCAGGACTCGCCCGGCGCCGTCGATGTCCCACCGTTCATGGGAGGGGAAGTAGTGGTTCTTCTCGATCCAGCCGTCACGCATCAGCTGCGAGGCGGTGGTGCGGGACTGGAATTCGGCGAGGATCTCGGCGTCCTCATCGGTCCGCACCAGGTACTGGGTGCGCACCATGCCCTGCCCCCCTTCCCCCGGCGTCACCCTGGCGCCGTTGATCACCAGCGACCCGGCCCGGTAACGCGCCCGCCGAATGCTCGACATGCCGCCGCCTTCCTGGGGGTCGTAGCCCGGGGGCATCACCGAGTTCAGGGGAGTGCCTTCCAGGTCGATCCGGATGATCCGACCGTTGATGTACTGGACCAGACCCAGGGTCCCGTCGGCGAAAAAGATCATGTCTTCGGGCCGGCGCGTTTCCCCGGGTCCTTCGCCTTCACGGCTGAGGTTGCGCAGGAAGTTCCCCTCGACGTCGAAAACGCTGACCTGGGACAGCTGGGTGTCGAGGACGTAGACATTGCCGTCGGGCCCGGTGGCCGCGGTGATGACCGCCCCGAAAATGAGATCGTCATCGTCATGACCCCGGTGCCACAGTTCACGCATTTCCAGGATCTCGAGGCCGTCCCGAGGCTGGTCGCCGTTGGAGATTTGGGGCTGCTCGGCTGCGGCAATACCGGCCATCCATACCATCATCATGACCATCAGGATCAGCCTGGACTTCTTCATCTCGGTCCTCCGGAAATGGTGAAAAGGCGGCACGGATACCCGCCATCATGGGATTTCCTACGCGGCAGGCCCCACCGGGTTGCACGCCAATCGGCTCACCTGTTCTCTCACCCTCTTCCCCCTGCAATGACAATCTGGTATCATAACCCCGCGACCAAACAAAGGGATTTCGTTCATGAAGACTCCGTTTGCCGTCCTGGTTATTGTCGGTTTTCTGGTGACCTTGCCGACGGCCAGCGCCATGGCGGACATCCCCTGCCACGAAGTCCTCTTTCAGACTTCTTCAGAGGCTCATTTCCTGCCGACGGGCGACGGATCCATCAGCCGCTACAACGCTGTCGCTTCCGGAGACGGTTTCGCCTACACCATCGTCAAAGGTTCGACCTCCAGCTGGCCTTCCCTGTTCCGCTGCCTGGAACTCGGCTCCAACCTATATATGCCCCCGATCATCAGAAGCTTCGTTGCCCTGCCCACAGCCAGTACACGCATCGTGTTGATGGCCGGGTATGCCTACCTCCCCCTGGGGTCCCTGGGGTTGGGCGTGATCGACATATCGAACCCGGATCATCTTCCCGAGCCGGTTCTGACCGGAACCCCCGACGTCTGCCGGGACGCTGCCACCTGGGGTACGGACTACCTCGTGACCGCCCAATGGACTGCGCTGCGGATCTATGATCTCCAAAGTCCCACCGCTCCCGAGGAAATCTCCGCCGTCAACCTGACCCAGGCCCGGACGGTCGCCGTAGCAAACGACCTCGCCTTCGTGGCCTGCGGCAATCTCGGTCTGGCCATCGTGGATATCGCCGACGTGGCGGCGCCCCAGGTGATCGGAACATTTCCGGTCGGGGGACTCGTGGACCAGGTCGCGGTCGATGGCAACCGGGTCTACCTGACGGGTTACCAGGTCGGCCTGGTCACCGTGGACGTGACCGACCCGACGTCACCTCTCGTGGTGGACACCCTGCCCCTGGAGGGGGAACCCGAAGCCATCGCGATTCGCGGAGGTTTTGGTTACATCACCGTCGGGGAGGCGATTCCCGTTGTTCCCGGAATGCCCGATTTCGACGCCATGGCCCTCGTCCGGTTGAACCCCTGGGAATCCCCGACCCTGGAAAGCTATTTGTTCCCCACCGAGAACTATTCGTCCCTCGCTCTGGGGGAGGACCTGGTCCTGCTCGGCGAAACCGAGGTCACTTCCGACCTGGTGCTCGCCCCCCTGATGTGCCCCGCGCCCAGCGCCATTCCCGACCCCGGACCGGCCGCCGTTTCGATATCCATGCCCTGGCCCAACCCCTTCAATCCCCGGGTCACCGTGCGGTTCAACCTGCCCGAGGGTAGACTGGGCCGGCTCACGGTGCATGACACGCGCGGCCGGATGATGACCGAAGTCTGGCGGGGAAACGGCGGGGAGCGGGACCTGCAGGCGACCTGGAACGGAACCGACCGTCAGGGGCGATCCTGTCCCAGTGGGACCTATTTCTTCAGATTGACCGATTCTGTCGGTCGGCAGGCGGCCTCGGTCCGGGCGGTGCTTCTGCGCTGAGGACATTCGGGCCCTCTTTCTTGAATCCATCGAACCAGGCGTTAACTTCAAGCCGGAATGATCCTTCTTTCCAACAAGGAAAATCATGACGGAAAATACCGGCAAACCTCTTCCCAAGGCCCCTGTCCACGTTCAGGCGCCCCCCCTGGTGCGCGGCACCATGGGCTCCCTGAGCCGGGTCGCCCCCGGTTTGGCGGCCCGCCTCGCGGCCGACCTGTTCATGCGGCCTTCCCGCGTCGAGCCCCGGGCCCGGGAACTCGAATGGATAAAGGAAGCCCAACCTGTGCAACTGACCACCCGGCATGGGGACATGTCCGGCTGGTCCTGGGGTGAAGGTCCGGCCGTCATCCTGCTCCATGGCTGGAACGGCCGGGGCAGCCAAATGGGCCTGTTGGCGCGGGCGGTGGCGGGCGCCGGTTTCCGGGCCGTCGCCTTCGACGGGCCGGCCCACGGAAAATCTCCGGGACGGCGGACCAATCTCATCAACCACTCCGCCGCGCTGGTGGATGCGGCCCGGGAAATGCCGGATATGCACGGCATCGTCGGGCACAGCTTCGGCGCCCTGGCGATATCCTACCGCTGGGCGGAGCTGCCGGCTGTGCCAAAGGCGGTCATGATCAGCCCGCCGGCGGATATGAAGATCTATTCCCGGATGTTCATCGACGCCATCGGCGCCTCGGACGAAGTGTACGACCGGATGCTCGCCATCTACCGCAGGAAATTCGGCGTCGTCTGGGATGACTTAACCGTGGAAAACCTGGCGCCGAAACCGGAAACGGCCCTCCTGGTGGTCCACGACCGCTCTGACCGCCAGGCCCCCTTCAGCCACGGCGAAAGAACCTGCCGCGCCTGGCCCGACGCCCGGCTTCACGCCACCGACGGCCTGGGCCACCTCCGCATCCTGAGGGATGAAGGAGTGGCCTCCGTGGTCGCAAGCTTCCTGGCCGCCGACGCGGACTAGGATCCGCCCGGGACCACTTTCATTTCCTGATCCAGCAGCTGGGAAAAGGCCGACCGGCGGATGCCGATGGCTTCGCCCCGGGCGTAGGCCACCGACAGGTCCCAACCCTGATGCCTTAAGTTGTGCCTTGGAAATTGTGTCCGGGCCAGGAGGAGGCGCCCCCTCCGTATTTTCCGGTCCCAAAAGTGACAAAATCAACAAAAACGGGTCCCCCGGGGGGGCCGTTTTTTGATGTCCGGGGCCATTCCAACCCCAGACACAGTTTCAGAGGCACAACCCAAGGCTTGTGACCCGGGCCGCAGTCGATTATTCTAGGCCGCATGAACACGACAATCAAAATCGCGAGGTCACGAATTCCCGTGGGGATGGCATTGGTCGTCCTGATCGCCCTGGCCGGATGCGGCGGCGGCGACCAGACGTCCGAAAAGCCCCAACCCGCCGGGCACGCGGCTGACGCACCCCCGAACACCCAGCACGATGAAACCGGCCGGCCAGCCCTTGGCACCACCGTGGCCGGCGTGACCTTCAATCCGCCCGGAGCCTGGAAAGACCTCGGGGCTAGCGGCATGCGCCAGGCGCAGTTTCGCCTGGATCCCGTGGAAGGCGATGCGGCCGAGGCCGAAGTCAACGTCTTCTACTTCGGCCCCCAGTCCGGGGGCGGCGTGGACGCCAATCTGAGACGCTGGATCGACCAGATGTCCCTGCCCGACGGGAGCGACCCCGGCACCGAGGCCAAACGAGGGACCTTCACTGCCAACGGTATGCCCGGCCATCTGATCTCCTTGAACGGCAGCTACAAATCAGGCGGCGGACGACCCATGGGCGGCGGCGGGGAGATCCTGCCGGATTATCGCCTGGTGGGCGTGGTCATCGAAGGGCCGCAGGGAAACGTGTTCTTCAAACTGACGGGCCCCCTAGCCACCGCCCGGGCCATGGAGGGTGATCTTCTGACCATGGTCAGAAACGCCCGCCAGTAAGGCCAATGACTTTCTAACTTATTTATTTTCAGGTCCCTATCCCGGCATCGGCCGAGACGGGGCCCTCTTGCCGTCCCCTGAATATTGTTCTCAAACATCAATCATGGTAAACTTAGGGACAAACTGGCCATTCTCAGAGGAAAGCCCGGGTTCGCCCGAACCCCCCTGAACAAACACGAGGAGCCAAAATGAGTCGCCCCATTTTGTTGACCGTGGTCTGCGCGGTCCTGACCTCCGGTCTGTTGTTGAGCGTTTCTTCAGACAGTGACCGGACCGATGCCGGCCGCCGGGACTCCGCTTGGGCCAATCAGGAACAAGCCAACCTGGAAAATGCTTTGCGGCACGCCGCTCCCGGTTCGGACCGGGCCTTCAAATTGCAACTGAAGCTCGATCGCCTCGAAGCCTGGCGCAAGGACCAGCCCCAACCGGGTTTTCCCGACGAATTCGCCCAAGTCCTCCACGACATGCGGGTGCCCAGCGACCGCACCTTTCCCGAATACGAACCCGGTTACCGTTTCCGTGAGCTGGCCAAGACACCCCGCTCCCCGCGAGTCGCCGACAAGACCCTGACCTGGCAGCAACGCGGTCCCGGCAACGTGGCCGGCCGTGCCCGCGGGATCATCGTGGACCCGATCGACGCGACCGGCGGCACCTGGTTCATCGCCAGCGTCGGCGGCGGCGTGTGGAAGACCGAGGATGAAGGCGCCAACTGGCGCCCTCTCATGGACGACATGCCAACGCTCGCCATCCAGTCCATCGCCATGGCTCCTTCGGACAACGACGTGATCTACGCCGGCACAGGCGAAAGCTACTACAACATCGACACCATGAACGGCAACGGGTTGTTCAAGTCGACCGACCGTGGCGAGACCTGGACGGCCCTGCCCAGCACCACCGACGACGCCCGTTTCAACAACGTGTCGCGCATCCTGGTTTCGCCGAACAGCCCAGACACCCTGGTCGTCTCGACCACCGTCGGCCGTTACAAGACCACGATCACCAGCGAATCAAATATCTTTCGCTCCACCGACGGGGGCGCCACCTGGGCCACGGCCTATACCGAAACCGATGGTCCGCGCATCACCCAGGTGATCGCCGATCCCTACAACTGGGACATCCAGTACGGCGCGGTCGACGCGGGCGGCATCCTGAAATCCACCAACCGCGGCGTGTCCTGGGCCTACATCAACAGCGGGATCACCGACATCGTCGGCCGCTTCGAGATCGCCATCTCGCCCGTCAATTCGAACTATATCTTCGCTTCGGCCGAGGGCTCCTCGACTGCGGAGCTGTGGGCCTCCTGGGATGGTGGCGTCAATTGGAATGAAACCTTCGAATCGGGTGCCGGCGACAACTGGCTGGGCGGCCAGGGTTGGTACGACAACACCATCATCTGCCACCCCACCGACCCCACCATTCTCTACGTGGGTGGACCCCAGCTCTACAGCATCACGTTCAACTCCGTGGGTTCGGCCACCCGCAACACCGTCCCTCTGGCCAGCTATTCGTTCCCCCACCCCGATCACCACTTCCTGGCCATCGTCGAGCCCGCCGGCGGCGACTGGTATCTACTGGGCACCAACGACGGCGGGATCACCCGCACCAGCAGCGGTGTGTCCAATTTCACCATGCCGACCGACGGCATGATCACCACGCAGTTCTACGGCGTGGACAAGCGCCCCGGGACCAGCACCTATATCGGCGGCACCCAGGACAACGGCACCTGGATGTCCCCCACCGACCCGACCGCCATGTCCACCTGGGGCCACGTGATCGGCGGCGACGGCTATGAGACTTCGTGGCACTTCAACGACCCGCAGAAGATCATGGGTGGCTACCAGTACAACGGCCTGCAGCGCTCGACCGACGGCGGTCAGAGCTGGTCTTCTGCCGTCAGCGGCATGAGCGACACGGGTTCGGGCTCGGCACCCTTCATCACCAAGATCGGCAAGAGCTGGAGGCGGCCGGAACACGTGTTCGCCGTGGGGGAATCGGGGGTGTGGCGTTCGACCAACTTCGGCGCCAGCTGGAGCCTCGCCAGCATGAGCGCCACGGATTGGGGGCCCCTCAGTTCGTTCATGGACGTGCGGGTTTCCAAGGTCGATCCCGACATCGTCTGGGCCGGCGCCCGCATGAACGAGGACGGCAAGATCATGGTTTCCACCGACGGGGGTGTTTCCTTTTTCTCGACCGCTGTCTACACCGACGCCACCCTGGGTCTGATATCGGGTATGGCCACGCACCCCACCGAACCGAATACGGCTTACGTTCTGTTTTCGTTCGCCGGCCGCCCCAAGATCCTCAAGACCACCAACCAGGGCAGCTCCTGGACTGACATTTCCGGATTCGGCTCCGGCAACACGAGCACCAACGGATTCCCCGACGTGGCGATCTACGACCTGGTGGTCTGGCCCAACGATCCCGATCACATCTGGGTCGGTTCGGAAATCGGCCTGATCGAATCGCTGGACGGGGGCGCCACCTGGGCCCTGGCCGACAACGGTTTCCCATCGGTCGGCATCTGGTTCCTCAACGCCATCGAGGATGAGATCGTGGTCGGCACCCACGGCCGCGGCATCTGGTCGGTGACCATTCCTGAACTGGACGACAACCTGACCTTCAACCCGCTCTTTGACGCCATGGCACAGGTCCCGTCCGGCAACCTGGAGATGACCTTCAATCTGCGGTCCCAATACGATTCGACCCAGGTCTGGATCGACGGCGTCATCGAAACCACCATCGGACCCAACACCGACAAGCAGGTCGAGATGTTGAGCCTGCCGGTGACCTCTTCCGGAACCGTCACTGCGTTTGCCCGCAGTTACCGGAGTGGGGAGTCCTTCGATTCGTTGACCCGCCAGGCCAGCGTCATTCCCTTGCTCGCTCCGGTCACCTCCTATTCGAACAACCTGGACAGCGACATCGATGCCGATGATTTCCTGCGCTCGGACATGGTGTGGTCGTCGCCCAGCGGGTTCACCAACGGCGCCCTGCACACCTTCCATGACTACCTGGACAGTTCGGCTCCCACGGCCATCCTGTTGCAGCCCATCCGGATCACCGATTCCAGTGAGTTGAGTTTCGATGAAGTCGCCATCGTCGAGCCCGGGCAATCGGGCTCGGTTTTCGGGGACAGCAATTTCTGGGATTACGTGATCGTGGAAGCCACGATCGACGGCCTCACCTGGATCCCGCTGGCCGACGGTTGGGATGCCCGGGACGATGCCGCCTGGCTGACCGCCTACAACACCGGCGGCAACGGCAATTCCTCCATGTTCCGCAACAGGGTCATGGACCTGACCCAGCTCTACAATCCCGGCGACATCATCAACCTGCGGTTCCGGCTCTATGCGGACGGCTCGGCGAGTGGCTGGGGCTGGGCCATCGACAACGTGGTCGTAGCCACAGAATTCGTGTCGGCGGTCGATGATCTGCCCGCGGCGCGGTCCCTGGAGCAGAACTACCCCAACCCCTTCAATCCCAAGACCACCATCGCGTTCACTCTGGACGGCGCCGGGCCCGTGAAGCTGCGGGTGTTCGACGTGCAGGGCCGCCTGGTGCGGACCCTGGTCAACGAGGTCCGCGCCGCCGGGCCTTACCGCGTCGACTGGGACGGCAGGGACAACGGCGGCCGGCCCGCGGCGGCGGGCATCTACATGTACCGCCTCGACGCCGGAAACTTTGTCCAGCAGAGGAAGATGACCCTGCTCAAATAACGGCCTTCAGGCTGCGGACCGGGATGCATTTCGCTCCCGGTCCGCGGCACTTCGGTCAACTCCGGGATTTCCGGCCTGATTTTTTTTGGCCAGAATGTTGCGCGCCGGCGCCGGTGCCTCTATATTCCGCCATCCCAAAACCCGAACGTTCATCCGGAGGAAATGACATTGGGTGTGAAGCTGCCTACCGACTATCGCCCCACCAAGGGCGAAAAATTCATGAACGATAAACAGCGCGAGTATTTCCGGCGAAAGCTGCTCGCCTGGCGCTCGGAATTGCTTGAGGATTACGAGGAGACCCGCCAGCATATGGGCATGAACGATCGGGCCGGCTCCGATTTCGCTGACATGGCCTCGGCCGAGACCGACGCCGCCCTCGAGCTTCGTACCCGGGACCGCGAGCGCAAACTGGTGGCCAAGATCGACGAGGCCCTGGAGCGAATCGAGAACGGCACCTACGGGTATTGCTCCGAGACCGGCAAGCCCATCGGCTTGAAGCGGCTCGAGGCCCGACCCATCGCGGCCCTGTCGATCGAGGCCCAGGAGCAGCACGAACGCGAAGAGGCGCGCCGGTTCCGCGGTTGAAGCGGGGTTCAGGACGCCTTCGACCGCGAAAGCCAGACGTTGATCCCCCCATAGAGAAAACAGGCGGCCTCCGGAATCAAATCCGGAGGCCGCCTGGGTTTATCCAACGGAAAAGATCAGTCGCTGCCTGGCTCATCCTGCCCGGTCTTATCCACCGGATCCTGGGCAACCGGAACCTCGGATTCCGGGGAATGGACCTCAGACAATTTTTTCTGCTCGTAGATATGTACGTCTCTCTGCGGGAAGGGAATCGAGATGCCCTCCGCGTCGAACCGCATCTTCACCGCGCGGGTCACATCCCAGTAGATGTCCCAGTAGTCGTCCGTCCGGACCCAAGGCCGCACAATGAAATCGACCGAGGAATCGTTCAGGGTGTGGAGCCTCACCATCGGTTCGGGATCATCCAGCACCTTGTCGTGGTTGTTCAGGATTTCGATGAGCACCTGTTCGGCCTGGGGAATGTCGTCGGTGTAGGAGATGCCGAAGGTCATGTCGACCCGGCGGATCTTCTGATCGGTGACGTTCTTGATGACGTCGCCCCAGATCTTGTTGTTGGGCACGACCAGCTTCTGGTTGTCCAGGGTCAGGATGGTGGTCGAAACCATGCTCATCTGCTCCACCTTCCCGAACGCTCCGCTGATCTCCACGAGGTCACCCACGTCGTAGGGCCGGTTGATGAGGATCATCATGCCGGCCGCGAGATTCGACAGGCTGTCCTGCATGGCAAAACCCAGGATGAAACCGATGACACCGAAACCTGCGAGCAGCGGACCGAGGCTGAATCCCAACTGGGCCAGGCCGAAGACCAAAGCCAGCAGGATGATCGCGTTTTTGGAAAAGGTGACGATCATGCGTTTCAGAAGAAACGACATGTTGAGATTGCCCCGGTCCAGACTTTTCTTCACGGCTTTGCTGACCAGACGAGCGAAGAACCAACCTACGACCACGATGATCGCAAACAACAGCATCTTGACCAGGAAAGCCGGGCCCGTGTTGGTCAGCCAGGACTTGACGGCGTCCCAGCCCCGGCTGAACAGCCTGGCGGCCACCTTGGCATCCATCAGGCCGGCGGCCAGGTCCTGGGTCAGGGTCACCAGCTGGGCGCGGTAACGATCCGTGGACAGATCCATGGCGTCCATGATGTCCAGAATGACCGTCTGGCTTTCCGTGTTTCTCCGGAGATTATTGCGCGTGGCGATACCCAGGATGGTCAGGTCGGCATCGCCCGGCTGGTCCTTCAGTCTTGAAGAAAGTTCACGCCCTCTCAGCGAGGCCAAGTCCAGCCGGCCGGACAACTCATCAGCCCTTTCCTCCAGCAGGCCGGTCAGGGTTTCCCTCGCCTCCGTGGTCTCGAGTCCGAAGGACTCCATTTTCTGGATATGGGTCCACCCGTAGGCAAAGTATCGGTCCAGCCGGTCGGTCAGAAGGGCCAGATCGTCTTCCAGCGCGGACCGGTCTCCCGGCGGTGTGCCCGGCCGCAGGGAACGGTGCCCATCGATTTCCCTCCGCACCTCCCCGATCAGATCCCAGATCCGGGGGGTCACCGCCACGTAGACCGTTTCCCCCCTGGTCAGCAGTTCCTGTTGCGAGCCATCCTCCCTGGCCCGGGACAGGACTTCGCCCAGATCGTTCAGGCTGTCCATGAATTTGTCCCGGGTCTGGGCAATTTGCAGACGGAGAACCATACTGTCCTCGGCGCTGGCCGAAGTCAGCCTCTCATCGTACCGCCTGAACTGCTGGATCGTCAGATCGAGCCGGCCCAGGATTTTCGCACCTTGCTGTCCCACGTCCTCCACTGTGGCGGTTGTGATGGCCTTCACCACTTCATCCTTGTCAGGCACTTTCTCCTGGGCCTTGAGCGGCTGGGGCATCAGGAACAAAGGGATCAGTCCCGCCAACAGGGCCGAGACCAGCAGGGTCCCCCGCATCCGATTCATGTGACATCCTCCGGGTTGGGATCTGGGCAATCCATACGTGCGAAACCACCCTACAACATGTCAGGGTGGTTGACAAAACTTCGAATATTCTGGGGCTCAATCCGCGCAGTTCAGGACTGGCTCGCCGGGCTGACGGCTGGATCTGCGCCCCGCGGCCGGCGGTACTCCAGGGCGGCCACCGCCAGCGCCACGGCCACGGCGAGATCCACCCCGCCCAGGCATCCCAGGCCCAGGCCGTTGTCGGCGAACACGCGGCGCAGCACGTTCATGAGGATCACCATGGTCAGGATGAAAACCAGCAACTGGGGCGGGTAGACCTGCCAGGGCCACATCTTATCCTCGGATGAAGAAAGCCGGGCGATGTTGGCGCGCATCCGTTTGCGCATCACCTTGCGGGCCTTGAAGGCTCCAGCCACGATGGCCACGGGAATGATCCAGTACAGATGGTAGACCGGCATCCTCGCATCGAGGGCGCGGCGGAACAACCGGACACAGGCATAAACGAGACTGAGGGAGCCCAGGACCAGCCAGGTCTGGGCCAGGATCAACAGGATGCGGCCGCTTATCATCTATCTTCCAATCAATGGGGCGGATTGTTTCAGAAGCTTCAAAGATAGGGAAAGCTGATCGGGATGCAATCCCTCCCCTACTTCTTACTGGTCAGGCCATCCAGCCGAACACCTCCAGGTCGATGCGGCCGTTGGCCTGGAACACCACCCCTTCGTCTTCCAGCAGGATGCGTTGTTCGGTCACCGCATCGGGCCGCGGACGTTCACTGATCTCTCCACGCGCGTTGACCACCCGGTGCCAGGGGACCCCACTGTCCTCGGTCAGGTTTTTCAGGGCCGTCCCCACCAGGCGGGCGCGGCGGGGCAGGCCGGCGGTTTCGGCCACCTGACCGTAGGTGGCCACGCGGCCGGCGGGGATGGCCGCCACCGCGGCATAGATTCGGTCAAGGTTGTTCAGGTTGCCGGGCATGGGTCTTTCCGCTGAATGGGTTCGCGGAAGAAGGTAGAAACAATCAGGGCCGGGATCAACCCGGCCCTGACTGGCGGTGGTCACTGGTGCTGGTCAGTCGTCGTAGTATCCGCCCACCTCTGAGTATCGTCTGTGATGCCGGCGGTTCCGGAAACGCTCCCATTTCTTCTGGGACTTGGCGGCGCGGACCACCCGGTGGGAAACACCCAGCCAGTTGCCGATTTGCCTCCAGTTGTATCCCATCCTCTTCATCTGGATCAGTTCCCGCTTGGGAACGCCCGTGAATCGGCCCAGACGGCGGGCGATCTTCCTGTCCTTCTTGGAGACGCGGTATTCCGTGTAGTGCCGGACCGGCAGGGCCCGGCGATATCCTCGAGCAGGACGGTAAGCGCCGTTGTCTACCTGGATCTGTCCGTGGGGGGTCTGCAGCGTCGCCCGGACCCGGATTCGGGCCTGGGCCTCGTCCACGGCGCCTACGGTCAGCAGCAGGGCCAGGACGGGTAAACTGATTATGCTCATCTTCAGGGTCTTCATGATCGGCCTCCTTGTTGGCAACCCGCTTCAGGGGTCTTGGGCCATATAATGCATTGAGCGTACCGAAACGCTCCAAATCGTTGCAACTTATTTGGTTGTTTTTGATTAAATCATAAATGCAAAAACCAGGGCCCTGTTGAATTTCGATTTTTGTCCACATAAGTGGACGTTTCTCGTGTTGATATATTCTCATTGAGACATGATGGGTTTTATATAATAATAAAATTCGTTTTCATAATTTACCCACAATTGGGAAGTGCCCCCGCCGATGTTATTCAACTCCCTCACCTTCGTCGCGTTTTTCGCGTTGCTGTTGATCGTGTATTACAGCCTGCGGAACTGGCGCCTGCAAAAGGGCCTGCTGCTGGTGGCCAGCTACGCCTTCTATGCCGCCTGGAATCCCCCCTTCGTCATCCTGCTGTGGATCTCCACGCTGATCGACTGGTTCGCAG
Source organism: uncultured bacterium (assembly GCA_965363725.1). GTDB lineage: Bacteria > Krumholzibacteriota > Krumholzibacteriia > LZORAL124-64-63 > LZORAL124-64-63 > JAGLCY01. The sequence goes on from CBDTUS010000004.1 coordinate 17,638, forward strand.
CCAAACGCATGTACACCGAAGAGCGTCGCGGCCGGCGCATCGCCCTTCTCTGTGTGAGTCTGGCGGCAAATCTCGGACTGCTCGGATTCTTCAAGTACGGAGGATTCGTGCTGGAGAATTTCCAGAACGTGGTCGGTTTCTATGGGATGACCTTCGAAGCGGCCAAGCCCGACATCATCCTGCCGGTGGGAATCTCCTTTTACACCTTTCAAACCATGAGCTACACCCTGGATGTCTTCCTGCGTCGTTCCAAACCCTCTCGATCATTCCTGGATTTTGCGTTGTACGTGACGTTTTTTCCCCAGCTGGTGGCCGGTCCCATCGTGCGCGCCACGGATTTTCTGCCCCAGTGCCTGACCCCCCGGCGCGCCACCCGGGAAATGTTTTCCTGGGGCCTGTTCCTGATGACCCTCGGCATGTTCCAGAAAATCGTGCTGGCCGACACCCTGTTGGCCCCGACGGCCGAAACGGTCTTCGGCTGGAGCAAGGGACCCCTGGCCACTCTGGATGCCTGGCTGGGAGTGCTGGCCTTCAGCGGCCAGATCTTCTTCGATTTCGCCGGTTACTCGACCACGGCCATCGGAGCCGCCCTTTGCCTCGGGTTTTCCCTCCCCGACAATTTCCGCTGCCCCTATGCCGCCGTCGGTTTCAGTGATTTCTGGCGGCGCTGGCACATATCCCTGTCGACCTGGTTGCGCGACTACCTCTACATCCCTCTCGGCGGCAACCGCAAGGGGCGCCTCCGCACCGACCTGAACCTGATGATCACCATGCTGCTGGGCGGGCTGTGGCACGGAGCCAGCTGGACTTTCGTAGCCTGGGGCGGCATGCACGGCGCCCTGCTCGCCATCGAACGCGTCCTCAAGGAACGATATGGCGAAACCGGCTGGAGCCGCGCCCTGACCGACCGACTCTGGGGAAAGCTGATCCTGGGCCTCGTGACTTATTTTTTCATCAACTTGACCTGGGTCTTTTTCCGGGCCTCGGATTTCCATACCGCCAAACTCCTGCTGCTGTCGATGTTCGGGATCATCAGTGACGGGGCCCAGGTGCTGCCTACCCTGTCCATCGTCAAGGTGATCGTGGTCATCACCGCGCTGGTGGTCACCCACTGGACCCACCGATCGATCCCCGTCGAAGCGGCGGCCGAACGCCTCCCGGGCTGGGCCCACGGCCTTGTCTGGGGAGCCATGCTCACTTTCATCATTCTCAGCCAGGGGTCGGACAATGCGTTTATCTATTTCCAGTTCTGATTCGGCTTTCCAGCGGTCGGTGCCGCGCGGCCGCTGGGCCGCCTCGGGAGCCCTGGCAGCCGTGCTTGTCTTGGTCGTGCTGGCAATCTGGGAAATCCAGGTGCGCCGGATGGGCTACGAACCTACCCTCAATGACACCGCCGACCGTTGGTCCCTGATCCGATCGAAGGTCGGAGCTGAATCTGGCCAGACAGTCATCGTGGGCTCGTCACGGATCATGTTCGATTTCGACCTCGATACCTACGCCTCTCGGTTCGGCACCGACAAGCCCTTGCAGCTGGCCATGCCCGGCACCAACCCCGTGGGCCTCCTGGAGCACGTCGCCGCCGAGGAAGGGTTCGATGGTACCCTGATCCTCGGCGTGGCCCCCGGACTATGGTTCGTACCCCAAGGCATGCCGGTGGAAAATGCCAACCAGGCGATCGGACGCTACGACAACTGGTCGCCTTCACAGCGGGTCGGGATGCGCCTCGCCGGTTTTCTTCAGCGGAATTTGGCCTTCATCGAACCCGACGACCTGTCCCTGAGCGCCCTTCTGGAACGCAGCGGGCTGCCCGACCGGCCCGGAGCAGGCCCCAACCTGCCGCCGGTGCTGCCGGCCTACTTTGCCGGGATGGACGACCATCGTCAGGTCCGGATGTGGGACCAGTGCACCTTCGGTTCCGAACGGGCCCAACTGATCCAGCAGACCTGGATCCCTCTGTTCACACCACCCGCCCCGCCCCCTCATTTGACACCTGAGAAATTCGGGGAGATGATGGGAAAGAACACCGAATCGTACCTGGATCGGATCAGGGTCGCCGTGGAGAAGGTTCGCGCCAGGGGGGGCCGGGTGGTTTTCATCCGACCACCTTCCACGGATCGAGTGCGGGAACTGGAGAACCAGTTCTCCCCGCGTGACAAGACCTGGGACCTGATGCTCCAGGTCACTGGTGCGCCGGGCATCCATTTCGAGGACCACCCCGAATTGGCGGGCTTCGAATGCCCCGAATGGTCCCATCTTACCGCCCAGGACGCGGTGTCATTCACACAGGCCATGTTGCCCCATATCGCCAAAGCCTTGTCCGGGAGTTGAAACCACGTGCCTCGATCCAGGGAAACCGTCTACCTCATCGACACCATGGCCTACGTCTTCCGCAGTTTCTTCGGGATGCGCAGCATGTCCGCCCCGGACGGGACCCCCATCAACGCGGTGTTCGGACTGGGAATGACCCTGCAGCGATTCCTGGGCAACCACCAACCCGCCCTGGTGGCGTGCTGCTTCGACGCCGGCTCCCAGACCTTCCGCAACGAAATGTTCCCCGACTACAAGGCGAACCGGGGCGCACCGCCCGAGGAGTTGGTGCCCCAGTTCGACCTGTGCCGCGAACTCGTGGGTTGCATGGGCTTTGCCACCGTCATGACCCCCGGGTTCGAGGCCGATGACCTTATCGCTACCCTCACCGTCCAGTGGCGCGCCAAGGGCCATGAGGTGGTCATCGTCACCGGCGACAAGGACCTGGCCCAATTGTTGGAACCCGGTGTCAGGATCTACAACCTGGCCAAGGATGAATGGTGGGACGAAGCGGGTGTTCCGGGCCGCATGGGTGTCCGGGCTTCGCAGGTCGTCGATCTGCTGGCGCTGACCGGCGACGCCGTGGACAACATTCCGGGCGTCCGCGGTGTCGGTCCCAAGGCGGCCACCGCGCTGCTGGCGGAGTTCGAGGATCTGGCCGCGATCTACGACAACCTGGATCGCGTGGAGGAACTGCCGGTGCGCGGCGCCAAAAGTCTCCGCCGCAAACTTGATGACGGCCGGGACAATGCCCTACTCAGCCATCGGCTCGCCGAGCTCGACCGTCAGGCCCCCTGTGGTCCGGCCGCCGGAGATCTCCGGTACCGCGGGGCGGATCCCGCCGAGCTCGGGGCCTTCGCCGAACAATGGGGACTGGGCCGGGTGGCAGATTTGACCCCAAAAAACACTGATTTTGCCTAGTTTTCATCCCATTTGTTAAAAAAGCCCGATATTTCCTGAAATTGGATATTGATTGTGTTATATTCTGTAGTTCGACAACCAGGGGCCAACAACCGAATGCTCATCCTAGGGAAGCCCAAGAATCGTGATTGTGGAATCGTCCTCCTATGCTCATCCGTTCATTCGGACCCTGCGTCTGGTGATTTTGTGCGCCCTGTTCTCACCACTGGCAGCCTGGGCACAGGTTGAATCTCCTGACACCAACATCAGACCCATGCCTGAGGTCTGGCCACAGGCCAGCCTGATCGAGGGCAAGGGGCCCGCCGACAAGCTGGTCCTTGAGGGCGCCGGACCGATCACCAACGACGGCATGCCCGTACCGGACCCCCTGCAGGAAATGTTCGATGTCCTGCATTACAATCTGAAACTGCAGATCGATCCTCAGTTCGGCTGGATCGCCGGAGCCGTGGACATCCTTTTCTGGGTGCTGGACCAGCCACTGGAATTCTTCGTTCTGGATTTTCTGGACGGGATGAATTGTTCGTCGATTACCCTCACCCATCCCTATGCTGACCGACCCGCCTTCGTCCACCAGGACGACCGGATCACCGCGACCTTGTCCGAACCCCTCGACCCCTGGCGGCTCTGCCGGGTCGAGGTCCAGTTCTGGGGCCAGCCGGTTCCCGAGGGCCTGTTCGGCTACGTGGTGGACGTCACGGATGCCGGCCGACCCGTGGTCGCCACCGTCAGCGAGCCCTGGAGCGCACGTTCCTGGTGGCCTTGCAAAGACGATCTGACGGACAAGGCGTCCGTCACCACCAACGTCACCGTACCCGAGGGCATGACCGCCGTTTCCAACGGGAATTTCATGGGGCTTAACGACCGGACCTTCTCGTGGGTCGCTGGCCAGCCCATCCCGACCTATCTGGTCAGCATCGCCGCCTCTGAATACACCGAATTGGGAACCAAGTACCGCGGGAGTGCTGGACAAATCGACTTGAATCATTTTGTGTTCCCGGAAATGGCCGCCGAAGCGGAGGCGGATTTCGCGGTCCTGCCGGAAATGCTCGATTTCTGCGGCGACATGTTTGGGCCCTACCCCTTCCCCGGCCAGCCCTTCGGGATGGCCATGTGCCAGTGGGACCAGGCCATGGAGCACCCCTCCGCGGTGACCTGGGGCCACGTGCTGGTCACCGGGGACGGTCAGTTCGAGACCATCATCATGCACGAACTTTCCCACATGTGGTTCGGTGACATGATCACACCGGTTGACTGGACCCACATCTGGCTGAACGAAGGCTTCGCCACCTACGCCGAAGCCCTGTGGGCCGAGCACCGGTACGGCCACACCGGTCTGGCCAGTTTCATGAACCAGCACAACTGGGGCCTTGGTTATCCGGACGACGCCCTTATCCGGGACGCCACCTCGTCCTCGCCCCCCTACTATTTCCGCACCATCGCCTATCACAAGGGCGCCTGGGTCCTGCACATGCTGCGGCGTTGGATCGGGGACGAACATTTCTTCGCCTCCCTGAAGGCCTACCTGGAGGATCCGCGCCTGCGTTACGGCAACGCCCATTCGGACGATTTCAAGAATGTGGTGGAAGAGGTTTCCGGGCACACGCTCGATTGGTTCTTCAACCAGTGGCTCTACCGGACGACCTATCCCGTCTTCGACCTGTCCTGGGACAACGACTGGCAGGATGGGGAAAACCGATTCCACATCAACCTGAAGCAGGTTCAGGTTCCCGACCCGTTCCTGGGTGATGCGCCCTATCTGGTTCCCGTGGATTTCAGGCTGGCCGGGGCGGGGTTCGATACGACCATAACCATGATGAGCTATCAGGCCGAGACGGACCTGGTGCTGTCCCTTCCCGCGGAAGTGGTCAACGTCACCCTGGACCCCGACAGGTGGTTGCTGTACCGGATGGCCGAACAGAATCCGGTTCCCGTGGAAAAGGACCTGGCCAAGGTGCCGGTGAAACTGTATCCGGCCTACCCCAACCCCTTCAATCCCCGCTGCCTGTTCCGCTGGGAAGCCGCCGTCGCGACCCGGGACCTGGTCGAGATCTATGATGTGATGGGCCGGCGCATCCTGTCGCAGCAAATGGACTCCGTCGAACCCGGGCCCCGGGAATTCCTCTGGACGGGATTGGACAGCCAAGGACGGCAGGCGCCTTCGGGCACCTACCTGTACCGGATCAATTGCCGCAGCTCGGCGGAAGACGGCAACGACAGCTGGCAGCTGCAGGGCAAGGTCACCCTCGCCCGCTGATCGGCCGCTCTCACCAGAGTGGTCCCAGCCCGTTTCGGCTCCTGTCCTCGAAGGCACAGGGGCCTTTTTCGACATGGCCCAGGTAGGCCTCTTCCTGGGTGCGCCGGAAATGCTCCTCCAGGGCGTGGCACAAATCGGGTCTCTTCAACCAGCCGCCATCGTCGTCGCTGCACAGTTCGGTCAGCAACCTGGTCTTGCGGCCGCGGTAAACGCCGTACATCCGCACATCGTCGGGAAGGAACCCCTTGTCGTCCAGGTATTCGATCAGGCCGCAGAGTGTGTTGGAAAAATAGTGGTCGAAGACCGGCTCGGTACCCCGGCCGCCCAGGATGTCGACCCAGGCTTCATAGGTGTAGGGAAGGCCCTTGTCGTGTTTCGAACGCGGACCCATGACCGTTTCCACGATTCCCATGGTCATCTCCTTCCCCATGGTGAGGATGGGATCATTCAGCCCCACAATCAGATTAGGGGCGAATCGGCGGATCGTCAAACGGGTGGGTGGTCCGGCTCAGGTGCCTCGGGTGCCGTGACCGGAATGTGGCTTTATAATGACCTGATGTCCCCCTGAACTTGGACTCCCGGGAAATGGATACACCATGAACATCCGCTTGCTCCTGATCCCCGTCCTGCTGTCCCTGGCCCTGCCGGCGGCCGCCACTTCGCCTCTTCCGGAAACTACTCCGACCGGGATCCTCATCGATCGGGTGACGCCCCTGGCCCACCTCGAGGATCTGGACGGGTCTGCTGACTCGCCGGCCGGCGACCTGCAGCGCTGGCGTCAGGCCGTCCACGAATTGCGGCGAGCCGCTGAACAGGATCCCGGCTGGCCGCAGGCCCGCGACCTGCAGGCCGAAGCCCTGATGTCGGCCGAGGAACACGAGATTCCCCTGGCCTTGGTCCACGCCCGTTATGACCGCATGGGCCCCTCAGGCAACCCGGTCCCCGACGAGGTGTTTTCCCTGGCCGCCCTGCGGGACCATTCCTACCACGGCGCCGAGGTCGCCTTCCGCCTGGGCTCCTCGCGGATCATGAGCCACCTGACTTCATCCATTGTGAGCCTGGCGTTCGACCCCGGCGATGGAGCCGGTGCGCGCGCCCTTTCTCTGGCCGAACCGGTCGTGGTCTCTTATCGGACCGCCGGCCCCAAACGCCTGGTCCTGACCGCGATCCTCGCTGATGGGCGTTCCCTGACGGCCGTCACCACGCTGATCGTCCAACGTCTGGTGACCCCCACTCCGGACCAGGTCATGGTCATCACCGCCTCGCAAACCTATCAGGGTCTGGCCGGCAGCGGGCTGGCCTACGTCTACCTCGCTGAGGGCCGCACCGCTCTGACCAACCCGGCCATCGTGGTCGAAGGTTTCGACCTCGACAACTCCATGGACTGGCCCGTGCTGTACGATCTCCTGAACCGGGAAAACCTGATCGAGGATCTCAGGGCCGACGGTTACGACGCCGTCGTTCTCGATTTCACCGAAGCCACCGAACCGATCCAGCGCAACGCCTTCGTGCTGACCGAACTGCTCGAACAGGTGGAGACCTTGATCGGCCCGGGTCGATCCGTGGCGCTGGTCGGGGCCAGCATGGGCGGCCTCGTTTCCCGTTACGCCCTGCTCTGGCTCGAAAACCAGACCGCTGGGCACAACGTGCGCACCTTCGTCTCCTTCGACTCGCCCCAGACCGGAGCCAACATTCCTTTGGGCCTGCAGCACTGGCTGGTGTTTTTCCAGGCCGAGGCCGAAGACGCCGCCTACCTTTTGGCCCGCCTGAACACGCCTGCGTCCCGGCAAATGCTGGTCTACCACCACCTCGCCACCGTGGGAACGACGGCCGGAGCCGACCCCATGTTCGCCGCTTTCCAGGCGGATCTGGCTTCCCTGGGAGGTTGGCCTGCTCAAGTGCGCCTGGTGGCCGTGGTCAACGGCAGCGGCGAGGCTCAGGACCAGGGCTTTGCCCCGGGCGACCAGCTGATCCGTTACGAATACCGCAGCCTGTTGGCGGACATCGACGGCAACGTGTGGGCCGTGCCCGACGGCGGCACGCGGACCATATTCGACGGCATGATCAACCTGATCTGGCCGCTGCCGGACACCAACCAGACCGTGACCATCGGCGGCACTGCCCCCTGGGACGGGGCCCCGGGCGGTTTCCGGTCCTCCATGGCCCAGATGGATACGACGGCCGTACCCTACGGCGACATCATGGCCCTCCACGACAGCCACTGTTTCATCCCCACGGTGAGCGCCCTGGCCCTCGACGGGGTCGGGCCTTTCCATGACATCGCCGGCGATCCGGCGCTGATGGACAAAACGCCCTTCGATCAGGTCTATTACCCGGCCGCCAACCAGGAACACATCGCCATCACGCCGGAAAACAAAGTGTGGCTCCAGACCGAAATCGAGGCGGGGGTCACCGCGGTCGAAAACCTGCCGGACGTGGCGGCGACGGGCCTCACCCTCTTGACGGCCGTGCCGAACCCCTTCAATCCCCGCACCGAAATCAGCTTTGTCCTGACCGAACCCGGGCAGGTAAACCTGCGGATCCATGATCTGGCCGGACGGCTGGTCAGGAACCTGGTGAGGGATGATTTTCGGGAAGCAGGACGGCATCTTGCAGTTTGGGACGGAAGGGACAGCGGAGGCTCGGCGGTGGCGGCCGGCACCTATTTTTCCCGGCTTCAGGTGGAGGATCAGGTCCGCACGGGCAGAATGACCTTGGTCAAATAGGTCCCTACGGGAACTGGCTCTTGAGGATGTCTTTTGGAAGATGCGCCTTTTCGAATTTGTGGTAGATTCGGGCCGGGTTGAACCGCAAGGATGCTCTCCATGGACGACCAGGCCAGGCGCCCGCAGCGCAACCGGATGCAGAAAACCGGGCTGATCCTCGGACCAGCCCTGTTCCTGGCGACCCTTCTGTTCCTGGACCTGGCACCGGGCAACCCCCTGCCCACCCGCATGGCCGCCGTGGCGGTGCTGATGGCTGTCTGGTGGGTGACCGACGCCATCCCGCTGTTCGCGACCGCCCTTTTGCCCATGGTCCTGTTTCCGCTGCTGGGCATCCTCGCGGGCAAGGCCACGGCGCCCCTCTACTTCAACAGCACCATCTTCCTATTTCTGGGCGGATTCCTGATCGCCCTGGCCATGGAGAAATGGGAGCTGCACCGGCGCATCGCCCTGTTCATCATCCTGCGGGTCGGGGGCGGTCCGCAGCGCCTCATCCTGGGTTTCATGATCGCCGCGGCCTTCCTCTCGATGTGGATCTCCAACACCGCCACGGCCATCATGATGGTGCCCATCGGCATGGCCATCGTCCTGCAGATGGAATCCCGATTCGGCCGCACCGAATCCCACGCTTTCACCCTGAGCCTGATGCTGGGGATCGCCTACGCCTGCAGCCTCGGCGGCATGGCCACCCTGGTGGGGACGCCGCCCAACCTGGCCTTCGCGCGCATCTACGAGATATCGTTTCCCGAGGCCGAACCCATCGCCTTCGGCACCTGGTTCATCATGGGGCTGCCCATCGCCACGGTGATGTTGGCGGTGGTGTGGCTCTTGCTGACGCGGGTCCTCATCCGGCTTCCGAAGCATCTGAAGGTGGACCGCGCCATCGTGGCCCAGGAATACGCCGCGCTGGGAAGACCCCGCTACGAAGAACGGGTGGTGATGGCGGTCTTCACCCTGACCGCCCTGTTGTGGGTGTTCCGCAATCCGCTGATCCTGGGACCCGTCACGATTCCCGGGTGGTCCGCTCTCCTGCCCTACCCCCGCCTGATCGACGACGGGACGGTGGCCCTGTTCATGGCGCTGCTGCTGTTCCTGATTCCCACCCGCAGTCCTGATACCGAAAGTCCGGCCATCATGGGGCCCCGGAGCATCCGCAACCTGCCCTGGCAGATCGTGCTGTTGTTCGGCGGCGGTTTCGCCCTGGCCGAAGGATTCCAGGTCAGTGGCCTGGCCGAACTGATCGGCAGCCGGTTCGGTTCCCTGGCCGGCGTGCATCCGCTGGTGATGATCGCCCTCATCTGCCTGACCCTGACCTTCCTGACCGAGGTGACCTCCAACACGGCGACCACACAGATGATCCTGCCCATCCTGGCCTCGCTGTCGGTGGACATGCAGGTCAGCCCGCTGCTACTGATGATCCCGGCCACGCTGTCGGCGAGTTGTGCCTTCATGATGCCGATCGCCACGCCGCCCAACGCCATCGTCTTCGGCAGCGGGCGCATTCGCATTCCCGAGATGGCGCGCATCGGTGTGTTCATCAACCTGGTGGGCGTGGCGCTGATCGCCATCCTTTTCTACACCCTGGGCCCCTTGGTGTTCGGGTTCGAGGTCCGATAGAAAAAGCCCCGGGCCGAAGCCCGGGGCCTGATATTCCGGTCCGTTTCAACCGGGACTATTCATCCACACCGCCGCCGCCGCCGGTGTTGATGACGCCGAACAGCTCCAAGGCGAACCTGATGTCCCCCTGGCGGCTCTTGTCCCCGGACTTCTCATCTTCGCCGGCCAGAAGCGATTCACCCCAGGAGATGAGCACGCCAAGCACATCCTCCTGGCCGATGATTCCGTACCCCGCCGCGAAGTTCAGCTCCGTGACCAGGAGTTCCCGGTAGAGCTTGGCACCGTCGGTCCTGGGACGGCGCTTCAAGATTTCGTATACCTCTTCCAGCTCCATCCCGTCGGTGAACTGATACGGGATCTCGATGTAGTACCCTTCGATCAATGTCAAGAGATCGCGCAGTTCGTCGGGGCTGAAGTAATTCTCGTCGTGGCCCCAGCCGCCGCCGTTGCCGTTCCCGTTGTCGTGCCCGTTGTCGTGCCCGTTGGCCTGACGGTTGGAGCGCTCTTCGATCAGGGCGCGCCTGAACAACTGGGTCCAGTATTCCAAGGGGCTCGCATCGCTCGCTAGACCGCCGCTTTCGAGATCGGCCACCAGTTCTTCGGTGAGCGGGGTGAACCCGAAGAAATTCCCGGTGTTGGCGGGGCCGATGGTCACGGGAATGGAAAGGGGCGTAGTCGCCTCGAAGTAAGCGGCCAGATCAGCGTTGAAATCGTCGGGATAGCCGGTCAGGTTGATTTCCAGTGTGTAGTCGCCCGCGGGGGCTTCGAGCTGGAAATTACCCAGGAAATCCGAGGTGGCCGTGGCCACGGTGCCGCCAGCGTCATTCAGTTCCAGGACCACGCCGCCGATGCCCCATTCGATTCCATCGTAGAACTCGTCACGGCTGGCGTCCTCGAAGACGATGCCGTCGACGGCAAACATCTCCACCTCGGCGGGCTGCAGAGCCAGACCGGCCGCCACCCAGCCGAGGGAGGCCCCCTGCGGATCCTGATCCGGAGTGGAAATCACCTGGACCGAGAGCTCATCGGCATTGGCGGGGACATCCACGGTCAAAACCAGGGAGTCCCAGGCATCGCCGTCCGTGCTGCCCAGCACGTCCTCGAAAATCTGGTATCCGGCACTAGTGGTGACCTGGACGGTGGTCGGGCGGTTTTCGCCTACACTGGCGACCAGGAGCAGGAGATCCGCGGTCCGATCAACGTTTTCAGGGTTCACTTCGAACACTTGGGGCACGGTGGCGTCCAGGGTGGGCACAAAACCGAAATAGGCCATGTCAAGGCCGTCCCTCAGGGATAGGTCGGCCACCGTGCCGTCGTCGTAGATCACCAGGATACTGGCGCCGCTGTTCTCGTTATTGCCACCAACGAAATCGAAATCTGCCACGGTGAAGGTGTTGGGTCCCGGTCCGACCAGGCCCAGACCCGTGATGTCGGCCCGGTACGAGTAAAACTCGTAGCTGCCGTAGAAAAGGGTCGGGCCCCCTATCAGATTGCCATCAATGAAGTTGCCGTCGAGACTGATTTGCTGATCGCCGCTGCCATTGTTGGAACCGCCAGCCCAGTAAAGCAGGGCCTGGACGACCTGGGCGCCCGCGGGTACGTCGATGGTCAATTCGGCGGACTCCTCGGCCGTCATGCCGACTCCGCCTTCGGCGAATCCCGAGCCCGAAGCAATGTCGATGAGGGGCGGCCCCAGGACCTCGGTCCCGTCCTTGCTCAGGTAGGGGTTGTGAGGGGCCGTACCGGTATCGGGCGCTGTCAGGTCGGGCTCATTGCTGCAACCGACTACCAGGCCCAGAGCGGCCAACAGGATCAATAACTTTATCGAGCGGGTCTTCATACTATGTTCCTTTTCTCCATTCCCTGACACGGGAACCCCATTCACAAAGGGCCGCCAATACATGGCGGCACCTGAATAATCATCCCCAACATGATATCGTAAATCCTATAATTTTGCTATGTTTTAGTGTTAATTCCTTGTGAGACAAGATGTTTTGCCAGCAAGGAGGCTGGCACGCGGGGGATTGGTACCAGAAATCCATTTCCCTGGACTGGCCCCTTGTTGGGACATTTTTGCACTTATATGCTGTCAAGTTGTTACATCAAATTATGACTGGAACCAGAGGGGTGTCCATGCTAGTCTGCTTTTGGAGGAATCTCCCGTCTATTAACGGCAATTCGCCCCAAGGGCCGGATGGTCACATTTAGTCGAGGGGTGGGGAAATGAAGTATCCTTTCAGAATCATATTCGTTTGCTCTCTTGCTCTGATCGTATTCCGTATTGCCTCCCTTGCCACTCAGATCGTGCACCATAACCTGGAGCAGTCGGGGGAAACGCCGGCGCCATGGTCGGACTCTTCTGATCAAGGCGATTCTTGCGAGGGCCCTGATCGACAACACTGAGGGGAAAAATGAGCGACCGCACCAACGGACACTCCGACATCGGCCGAGTCATCGGCCCCTACACCTTGATCGATCACATCGGCGAAGGCGGCATGGGCGACGTTTTCCTGGCGGAGCAAAGGGTACCGATCCGCCGCAAGGTTGCCCTGAAAATCGTCAAGCTGGGCATGGACACACGGGACTTCGTCACCCGGTTCGAATCCGAACGCCAGGCCCTGGCCCTGATGGACCACCCCTACATCGCCCAGGTCTACGACGCCGGCGCCACCGACCGCGGCCGCCCGTACTTCGTGATGGAATACGTGCAGGGTGTTCCCCTGTTGGAATACTGCGACCAGAATCGACTCGGGATCGGGGACCGTCTCAAGCTGTTCGTGAAAATCTGCGAAGGCATCCAGCACGCCCACCAGAAGGCCATCATCCACCGCGATCTCAAATCGTCCAACGTCCTGGTGGTCGAGCAGGAGGGAGAGCCCTGGCCCAAGATCATCGACTTCGGCGTGGCCAAGGCCATGGGGGAAAAGCTCACCGAACAGACACTGCATACCCAGATGGGCCAGATTCTCGGCACCCCGGAATTCATGAGCCCGGAACAGGCCGACCTGACCGGGGGTAGCATCGACACCCGCACCGACGTCTACCTCCTGGGGGAAATGCTGTACGAACTTTTGTCCGGCATGCATCCGTTCGACCGCGAGGAAATGCGGAAATCCGGCATCGACGGCATGATGTACAAGATCCGCATGGTCGAGCCGCCCCGGCCGAGCGTCCGCCTGAGGGAAGCCGGGCCCGAGGCCGACGACCACGCCGCGGTCCGCCGCCTTTCCCGGGACAAGCTTATCAACCGGCTGGCCGGTGATCTCGACTGGGTCGTCATGATGGCGATGGAAAAGGCGCCCGCCCTGCGGTACCAGACGGCCCACGCCCTGATCGAGGATCTGCTGAAGCACCGGGATTCCCTGCCTATCGTCGCCAGGCCCCCGAGTACCGCCTACCGGTGGAAAAAATTCGTCAACCGCCACCGTACCGGAGTCATTGCCGCGGGGTTCGTGCTGGTGGCCATCCTCCTGGGCATCACCGGGACCACCATCGGCATGATTCGTTCCCAGCGGGCGGAAAAGCGGGCCAACCTCGAAGCGGCCACTGCCAAGGAAGTATCGGACTTCATGGTGGGACTGTTCGAGGTCTCCGATCCGGGCGAGGCGCGGGGCAGCTCCATTACCGCCAGGGAAATTCTGGACCAGGGCGTACGGCGCATCGACACCGAACTTGACGGGCAGCCACTGACCCAGGCCCGGTTGATGAACACCATGGGCCGGGTGTACCGGGAGCTCGGGCTTTTCGGAGAATCCAAGAACCTGTTGGCCAGCTCCCTGGCAAAAATGGAGGAAATCGGCGCGGCCGATAATCCGCAAACCGCCATCATCCTGGACGACTTCGGTCACCTCAATCGGGAGACCGGGGATTTCGGGACGGCCGAAACCTATCTCGAAATGGCCCTGGGCATCCGGGAAAGGAACTTCGGCCCCGACCACGAACTGGTCGCCCAGAGCCTGAACAGTTTGGCCAACCTCTTGTATGCCAAAGGGGAATACGGGGAAGCTCTTTCGGTCTACGAAAGGGCCCTCGCCAACAGGGAAAAGAACCTGGGGCCCGACCACCCCGAGGTGGCCATCATCCTGAAGAACATCGGGGCCGTTCACATGGTCACCGGAAACTATTCCCAGGCCGAGGAGGCCCTGGCCAGGTCGCTCGCCATCCGGGAAGCGAGTTTGCCGGCCAATCATCCCGACATTTCAAATTCCCTGACGGCCCTCGGGGTGTTGGACTTTCAGCGGAGCCAATACGCCAAGGCGCTCCAATACATTGAACGTTCGCTCGCCATCCGGGAGATCGTCTACGGCCCAGACCACCCCCAGGTCGCCGAGAACCTCAAGAGCATGGCCCGGATCCATGGCTATCTGGGGGATTTCGAACAGGCGGACGAACTCTATAACCGAGTCCTGCAAATCTTCGAGGGGACCCTCGGGCGAGACAACCTCCGGGTCGGTGAAACACTGATATCCTACGGTTCCTACCTCTACGACGCGACCCGGTTAGCCCAGGCAGAAACCACCCTGACCAGGGGACTTGATATTGTTTCCCGAACGTCGGGCGCCCAAAGCATCGCCATGACCGAAGGCCTGGAAAATCTGGGGTTGGTCAAGCTCAGGAACAACGATTATTCCGAAGCGCTGGATTTGTTCCACCAGGTCCTGGCGATACAGGAAGAAAATTTCGGCCAGGATTTCGGCCCGGGGGCCAACTCCCACTCCAACCTGGGTCTGGCCTATTACAATCTGGGGGACTTTGCCACGGCCAGGGAGCATCTGAACAAGGCCCTGGAAATCGGCGAAAGATCCGCCGGTCCCTCATCGGACCTCGTGGGTACCGCCCTTCTTCAATTGGGCACCATCGATACCGCCGAGGGAGATTTCCCCAGGGCCAGCGAACATCTGTTGCGTGCCGACAAGGTCCTGACCGAGGTTTTCGGCAGTGAAAGCCCGCAGGCAGCCAGGGTTCGGACGCAACTTGGAATTATGGAGTATTTCCAGGGGCACCATGAATCGGCTCGCACCTATTTCGGCGAGGCGGTCCAGGTTCAAGCCAGGCTTCTCCCACCCGACGACCCGGAACTGATGGACAACCACTACAACCTGGCCTGCCTCAACAACGTCCTGGGCGACCGGGCCGCATCCCTGGAGCACCTGAAACTCGCGGTGGACAACGGATTCGCCAATCCGTACATCCTGGAGGATCCCGATCTGGAATCCCTCAAGGGGAACCCCGAGTTCGACCGGTTGGCGGCCATCGCCACGGCGGGCAACTGACCGGGGCCGCTACCTCTTCCCGTCGCTGAACCCGCCTGTGACGGAGGCCTCTGCCTGGCACATTCCTGCCTGGATACTGGCAAAAACATGATAATTCAGGTATGAATGGTGTGCTTACTCATATCGCACCCCCCCTCTTCCTGGAGACCATATGCAGCCCGGACAATCCATTGCCCATTATACCATTGTGGAGAAAATCGGCGCCGGCGGCATGGGCGAGGTCTTCCGCGCCAACGACACCAAACTCGGCCGCGATGTGGCCCTCAAAGTGCTTCCCTCCGGGTTCGACCAGGACCCCGAACGCCTCGGCCGCTTCCAGCGCGAAGCCCGCACCCTGGCCACGCTCCAGCATCCCAACGTGGCCTCGGTCTATGGTCTGGAAACGGTCGACGGCCAGACCTTTCTGGTCATGGAGCTGGTCGAGGGTGAAGACCTTTCCGAACGGCTGGCCCGGGACGCCCTGCCGCTGGACCGGGTGGTCGACATCGCCGGGCAGATCGCCACGGGCCTGGAAGCTGCCCACGACAAGGGAGTCGTCCACCGGGACCTGAAGCCGGCCAACGTCAAACTGGGAGCCGACGGAACCGTCAAGATCCTGGACTTCGGACTGGCGCGCGCATACGAGGGGGACAACGAATCCGGAGATGGTTCGGCCACCTCGCCCACCATGACCGCGGCGATGACCAACGCAGGAGTGATCCTCGGCACCGCGGCCTACATGTCACCGGAGCAGGCGCGGGGAAAGACTCTCGACAAACGAACCGACATCTTTTCTTTCGGCGCTGTTCTCTACGAGATGCTCACCGGCTCGAGGCCCTTCGAGGGAGAAACCCTTTCGGACACCCTGGCCTCGGTCCTGAAGGAACAGCCGGACAGCGGCGTCCTGCCCAAGGACACCCCTCCGGCCCTGCGCATGGTCCTGGATCGCTGTCTGGAAAAGGACGCCAAGAAGCGCCTGCGCGACATCGGCGAAGCCCGGCTCATCATCGAGGCCGTCAAGAGCGGCGACGAAAGTGCCTCGTCCGTTCTCGGCCTGATGCCCGCTCTGGAAAGCGAGATCACCGGCAAACCCACCGGCTCACGCACCCGGGAGATCGCAGCCTGGGTCGTGGCCGCCGTCGCGATCATGGCTTTGGGTGTCAACCTGTACCCGGGCTCCGGCTCGGACGATCCGGCCACCCCAGCCTTCAGACTTTCGGTCCCCGTCGAGGGTGAGTCGGACATCCGCTACACCCAAGGCGGTCTGGCCCTTTCGCCGGATGGCTCCCGCCTCGCCTACATCAACGGAAACCGACTTTTTGTCCGCCCTCTCGACAGCTGGGATCCCATCGAGATTCCCGACACCGAAGAAGTATCCAATCCCTTCTGGTCCCCCGACGGCCAGTGGCTGGCCTTCGCCATCGACAGGGATTTCTGGAAGATCCGGCCCGACGGCACCCAGCGGAAAAAAATCTTCACCGCAGCCTCCTCGGTCTCCAATGTGACGGGCGGCGCCTGGTTGGCGGATGACCGCATTGTTTACCGGGGAGAAATGGACCTGATGGTCGTGCCTGCGTCCGGCGGCAGCCCGGATACCCTTTATTCGGCGACCTCCGATACGAGCATTGTCGATTTTCACCAGCCCCAGGCCCTGCCCGGCGGACTTGGTCTGGTAGCGGCCGTCCACAACAACGTCGGAGTCAACACCATCGGGGTCGTGTCCCTGGATGGAAAACTGAAAAGGGTGCTGGAACTTCCCAGCACCGAAATTGGCGACCCGTGTTATTCACCCTCCGGCCACATCCTCTTCCAGGACAAAAAGGACATCTGGGCCGTTCCCTTTTCCCTGGACGGTCAAGAAGTCACCGGGGAGGCCTTCCCCGTGGCCAGGGACTCCGCCGTACCTACGGTTTCCGATGGCGGGACTCTCGCCTATGTGCGCAATGCCGGAGAAATCATCAGGCGCTTCGTCCTGGTGGACCGGAGCGGAAAAATCGTGGAACGCCTCGGGAAACCTTTCGATCTGTGGGCGGCCTATGACCTGTCTTCCGACGGATCGCGGGCCGTGGGCATGGAGAGCAATTCCACCGACCTTTGGATGTTCGACGACCGGCAGGCCAGCACTCGCATTACCTTCACCGACATCGAACACGACATGCCCTCGTTCTCCCGCGACGGGCGGACGATATATTTCGCCACCGGAAACGCCAACGACTACCAGATCGGCAGCAAACCCGTCGACCGCAATGAAGCCGAACGGGTGCTGGTGCCCACGGGGGAACTGGGTCCTCATTACTACGCGGCCTGTCCCGCGGTTTCCAGCGACGAGAAGCTGCTTTTTTACTCCGCCGTCGGCGCCAACAAGAAGCAGGACGTCGCCTGGCTGGATCTGACTTCGGATGAGGGTCCCCAGCCGTTCCTGACGAGCGAGGCGGCCGAATACGCCGCCCGTCCCTCGCCCGCCGATCCCCGTTTCATGGCCTATGTTTCGGAGGAATCAGGTTCCGGGCAGGTGTACCTGACCACCTGGCCCGACGCCGATCAGAAGCTGCTCGTTTCCATCGACGGCGGCTTCTGGCCCCGCTGGAAACAGGACGGTTCGGAAATGTATTTCGCCAAGGGAAATGATATCTTTGCCGTAGAGGTCCACTACGAACCTCTGGGCGTGGGACGACCGACCCGGTTGTTTTCCCGGCCCGACAACGACGACCGGCAACCCATGGGCTGGCCGGCCACTTTCGGGGTCACCGCCGATGGCGAAAGATTTCTCATGACCGAGCTGGTCATCGACGACAGCCTTGATCCGAGCATCGCGCTCATCCAGAACTGGGCCTCCTCCGTAGAATGAGGAATTATCCATGACGTCGAAAATTTATTCCGACCAGGAAATCCACGTCGGCGTAAGCTCCTGTCTGCTGGGGCAGGAAGTCCGTTACAACGGCGGTCACGCGCGTGACCGCTACGTGGTCGAGACCCTGGCGGACCACTTCACCCTGGTGCCGGTCTGCCCGGAAGAAGAGGTCGGGATGGGCACACCCCGTGAAACGGTGCGCCTGGTTGGCGATTCAGCGGCTCCGCGCATGGTCGGCTCGACCTCCGGCGATGACTGGACCGGACGCATGAACCGCTGGTCCGCCAAAAGGGCGAAGGAATTGGCGGTCGAGGACTTGTGTGGTTTCGTCTTCAAGAAGAACTCGCCCAGCTGCGGCGTTTTCCGGGTGAAGGTCTACACCGATTCCGGCAACCTGGCCGTCCCCCCGGGGCGCGGCCTGTTCGCCGCCGAATTCGCGAAACGCTATCCGCTGGCTCCCATCGAGGAAGAAGGTCGGCTGCACGATCCCGGCCTGCGCGAAAATTTTCTGGAACGAGTGTTCGCCTACCGTCGTCTCAATGACCTGTTCACCGGCCGCTGGAAGCGGGGCGCGGTCATCGATTTCCATTCCCGGGAAAAATACCTGCTGATGGCCCACAGCCCCCAGAAGCTGAAGGAACTCGGCCAGCTGACCGCCCGGATCAAGGACCACAAGCCCGCCGAATTCCGTGAGGCATACATGGCCGGCTTCATGGGGATCCTCGAGATGAAGGGCACCACGCGCAAGCATGTCAACACGCTGCAGCACATGGTGGGCTACCTGCGGGATTTCCTGAATCCTGAAGAACGGAAACGTGTTCTGGGGGTCATTGAAGAGTACCGGCAGGAGATGGTGCCGCTGATCGTTCCCATGACCATCGTGCGGCACTACATCGAGATGCACGACGTTCCCTACGTGAAAAATCAGACCTACCTGAATCCCCATCCTCGGGAGCTGATGCTTCGCAATCACGTCTGAACGGCGCTATTCCAGCGGGTATTTGTGGCCCCACATCCGGCGCAGCGTATCCATGGTCTCCATGATGGCCAGGCTTTGCTTGTGGGAGATGACCTCGGAATCGCGCCGGCCCTCCCTGATCAGATCCATGAACGCCTCGGCCATGTGGGTGTAGCCCTGGCCGCGCAGGGCGAAGTCCACTGTCTCCTCCGGGCGGTCCTTGATCCCGACCGTTATTTGCGAAGCACCCCACCACGGCTGCTGAAGTCTGATCCAACCTTCGGTTCCCTGGATGGTGGCCGTGCGCGGCGTCTCCACCCGGAACGACATGAAGGCAAGGGTGATTTCCCCGCCCCGGTGGCGCAGCAGGATGGCGGAATCGTCATCCACGCCCGTGGGGCCGAGGTTGGCGGTGCCATGGATCTCCACCGGGTCGCCGAAAAGCCAGTGGGCCAGCGAGACCGGATAGACGCCGAGATCGAGCAGGGCGCCGCCGCCCAGGTCGGGATTGAACAGGCGGCCGGTGGGATCGTCTGCGGCCTGGAAGCCGAAATCCGCGGTCAGGGTCCGCGGAACACCGATGGCCCCGGCGGCGATCAAGGTGCGGACCTTTTCCAGCGACGGTAGAAATCGGGTCCACATGGCCTCCATCAGCAAACGATCGTGGTCGCGCGCGGCAAAGATCATCCGGCGGGCTTCATCGGCATTGATGGCCAGTGGTTTTTCGCACAGAACGTGTTTGCCCTCACCGAGGCAAACCAGGGTGTCCCGTTCGTGGAAGGCGTGCGGAGTGGCGATATAGATGGCGTCGACTTCCGGATCGGCGGCCAGTTGGGCGTAGGATCCATGAGCACGGGATACCCCGTACTTTTCGGCGAAGGCCCGCGCCCGCACCAGGTCCCGCGATCCCACCGCGGCCAATTCCGCCCCCTCGGCCACCTGGAGGGCGGCGGCGAAGGCGCCCGAGATGGCGCCCGGGGCGAGGATTCCCCAACGAATTGTCTGCTTCATCGGGAAACTCCCGGGAGGCTGGCCCTCTCGGCGATCCCCCGCAGCATGCCGCTGAACACCGGCCCGTGGACGGGATAGAGCGCGTACCAGTAGAGAAGCCCGAAAAGTCCCTCGGGGTCATAGACCGCGGTTTGATGAATTTTCGAACCTGATCCGTCCGGCTCGACCTTGAACTCGAGCCAGGCCCTGCCGGGCACCTTCATTTCCGCGCGCAACAGCAGCAGTTCATCCGGTTCGATGCGTTCCACCCGCCAGAAATCGACGGCGTCTCCCACGAACAACGATTCCTGATTGCGCCGCCCTCGCCTGAGACCCACGCCGCCCACCAGAAGATCGAGCCAGCCGCGGATCCGCCACAGGAACTGATGGGCGTACCAGCCGTTGGCCCCGCCGATGCGCCGGATGGGCGCGAAGGCCTCGGCCGGGGGCACGTCCACGGCCAGGGAGCGCGCGTCGAGCAGACGGTTGCCGTACCGCACTCCCGCATGGCTCGGTTGCATCCCCGCCGAGGAGATGGCATCGAACCAGCTGGTCTGGGCAAATTCCTGCTCTTCGTTTTTCAGGGCCGTGGCGATGGCGTCCGACAACCCCCGGGGCCTGACCGAGAATACCTCATCCGCCGAATCGTCGTGAACCACCGTGGGATGTTCGATGCTTCCGATGAGTTTCTTGCCCACCCGCGCGTACAGGGGCGTGACGAGACCGAGCCAGAGGCTGGAAAGGTGGGGCGTCAAAAATGGAACCGGAATCATGGGCCGCCGCAGGCCTCTTTGGCGGCCATACTCACGCATGAGATCCCCGTAGGAGGCCCGGTCGGCTCCGCCGATCTCGAATACGCGGGAGGCGGCCGGCAGATCAAGGGCCTCCACGAGATACTGGAGCAGGTCATCGATGGCGATGGGCTGGGCTTCGACAGCCACCCATTTGGGGGTGATCATCGCCGGCAGCCGTTCGACCAGCGAGCGGATCATCTCGAACGAGAGGCTGCCCGACCCCAGGACGATGGAGGCGCGCAGCTCGATGGTCGGAACCCCGCTGGCGGCGAGGATCCGCCCGACTTCGTGACGGCTGCGCAGATGCGGCGAGAGGTCTTCGTCGTCCTGGGCCAGCCCGCCCAGGTAGATGATCTTTTTGACACCGGCGGCCTTGGCGGCCGCACCGAAATTCTGGGCCGCCTGGCGATCCAGCTCCTGGAATTCCTCCCTGGACCCCATGGAATGCACCATGTAGAAGGCGCTGTCGACATCGGCCATGGCGGCCTCGAGAGTTGCAGGTTCCAGCACATCGCCCTGCACCACCTCGGTGGTGGGTCCCACCCGCTTGGCCAACCTCTCGGGCTGGCGGGCGAGACAGCGCACCGGGCGACCCGTCTTCTCCAACCGGCGCCACAGGCGGCCGCCCACATAACCGGTCGCACCGGTCACCAGGACGAGGGGCCGCGGTGGCTGAATTTCCTTGGCAGGTGAATTTTCCATGCCCCCAAGCTACAGGGAACCCCTGGCCACAACAACCTCTGGGTATGGTTGCGTCCCTACACCGCCAGGGGTATCTTTCCTCCGACCCGCCAACCCGATCGGAGAGTCTTTGTCCCTCAAGCACCTGGTTTCCATATTTTTTCTTTCCGTCCTCATGACGAGCGCCGGGATCGCCAAGGGAGAACCCGTGAACGAACCGGTAAATATCGTGTCCTTTGCTGACGACAGCGAGTGGCTTATCGTCAATGACGGCGTCATGGGGGGCCTCTCCCGCAGCCGAATCCAACCAACCGACCAGGAGACCGGGCTCTTCACGGGAGAACTGTCTCTCGAAAACAACGGCGGGTTCGCCTCCGTGCGAACCAAAGTGGGGCCTCACGACCTGGCCCGGGCCGTCGGGCTCGAGATCCGGGTCAAGGGGGACGGCCGCACCTACCAGCTTCGGCTGCGCACCACCGACCGCCGGGATGGGGTCGCCTACCGCGCCTCCTTCCGCGCCCCGGAGGGCAGGTGGTTCACCGCCCGGTTCCCCTTCGAAGATTTCGTCCCCAGCTTCAGGGGGCGTGTCGTCGAGGATGCCGGCCCGCTGGATGCCGCTCGGATTCAACAACTCGGTTTTTTGATTGCCGACAAGGTGACCGGGCCCTTTTCCCTCGAGATCGATTTCGTGCGGGCCTGGCATCCGGGAAGGGAAGCAGAATGAAACCTTTTCGCTTCCTGGTTGCCCTCGCGGTATCCGCCACCCTCTTGACGCCGGCTGCCCTTCCCGCCTGGGCCGCCGATTCGGAAGGGGACTCCACCGTGGAGGTCGTGAACAATGTGGACCTGACCCGGTACGTGGGCCTCTGGTATGAAATCGCCAAGATCCCCAACCGTTTCCAGAAGAAATGCGCCCGCGGCACGACTGCCGAATACACCCTGCGGGCTGACGGGCGGATCACGGTGGCCAACCGATGCTACCGGGAAGACGGCAAGCTGGACGACGCGAAAGGGGAGGCGAAAATCGTCGATCCCGCGACCAACGCCAAACTGGAGGTCAGCTTCGTGAGCTTCCTCGGGTGGCGGCCATTCTGGGGTGATTACTGGATCATCGGTCTGGACCAGGACTACCGGTGGGCGGTGATCGGCACCCCGGACCGCAAATACGGATGGGTTCTATCGCGCACCCCCACCCTCGATGAGGGTACGCTCGACGTGGTCTTCGCCGTCATCGAGCGCAACGGGTACGCACGAGGCTCCTTTGAAATGAGCCTGCCCTGACCCCCTCCTAGTGCTTGCCCGGCTCCAGCTTGACACCACGGCGCTCGTAGTGGACGTATGCTTCCATGGCCGTCATTTCACGACTGTCCAGCTCCAGTTCATCCCCCTCCAGGGGATTTATGAGACACCAGTTGATCATGTCCCGCAAGGCAATCACCCTGCCGAGCTGCTGCTGGAATTTGGGATAGGTTTCCGGATGGGTGTTGGCGGCGTTGGGATGGCACTGGGCGCAGGCGACGCCGTTGCCGCCCAGGTCGCCGCTGACCCAAAGTTCACGACCGTAGTTCACCACGCTCATGAATTCGCCTTCCCATCTCTTGAGATCCTCAGCAGAAAATTCGTCCGCCCCGACACCGACCGGCAAAACGCCGGCGATCAGCACCAGGGTCACTGCACAGATTCCTGAGGCTTGTTTCCACATGGGCCAACCTCCTAGTAGTGGCTCTGCGGGTCGACCCGCTCTGATTCATTCTGGAACGACGTGTCCTCGGGTTGACCGGTTTCGGGATTGAAAGCCACGGTGCGGTTGGTGTTGTTGTACAACTCGTAACGCAACGTCGCTCTTCCGCTCCCGATATCCATGAGCTGCCAACCGGTGGCGTCGCGCTCGAAGAACGGATCGGCCCGGTTCATCGGCACGGTCAGCTTCGGCATGTGGCTCTCCGCCTGGGCATAGCTCCGCGGGTAGGGCCAGGGCCAGGCCGTGGCCATGACCGAGTGGAAGGAGATGTTCCCGATCTGGTTGTACTGGATCTGGTGCACATGGCCGTACAGGACCGTAGCTTCGTCGAACGGTTCCAGCAGGGCCTGCACCTCCTCGGCATCCTCCGTCCAGAAGTTCCACCCCTTGTAGATCTTCTGGATCGGCGAATGGGAAACCACAAAGACCGGGGTGTCCTTCTTCACCTTTTCGAGGTCCTTTTCCAGCCACTTTCTTTGTTCTTCGCCCACCATGAACGGCGAACCGTTAGGGTTGTCGAGCCCCGCCATTTCCAGCATGCGCTGCTTGCCGGAAGGCCAACGCTCATGGGTCCATTCGTCGTAGGTCAGGATGCTGTTCAGGACCACGAAATGCACACCCTTGTGATCGAAGCTGTAGTACTGCGGGCCGAACAGTTCCGACCAGTATTCGCCGAGATCGAGATAATAGTCGTGCTCACCCATGACGAAATGTGTCTTGAAGTTCAGGGCGGACATGATTTCCGCGCCATGATCCAATTCGGGTTTCGTGCCGAGTTGAGCCAGGTCACCTCCGAACAGGACGAAATCGGGTTTCGGGTCCAGCAGGTTGGTCTCGGCCACCGCGCGGATGAGCCCGCGGTCCCAGTTGCGGACAAAGGAGTTGCCCGAAATGTGCTGGATATGGGCATCGGATATATAGGCGAAAGTGAAGTTCTTGCTGCTGTCGGCAAAAGCCAGTTCCACCAGGCTCACCGGCAGGCTGCCCGCCAGGGCAATCGCACCCGAGGCCTTGAGAAAATCACGGCGGTTCATTCGGTTAAAGGAATCTGACATGTTGCTCCTCCTTTCATTCCTTGCCGGACTTGGCGGCCAGCTCCATGAGTTCGGGGCTGGTCAGTGATTCCATGAAGGCCACGAGATCGTCGATCTGCGTTTCATTGAGAGCCAGGGGCCGGATGCCCCCGCTGAGAAAGTCGTTGACGGGATTCCCCTCCTCGGTGACGCCGCCGTTGTTGTAGTGAACAACCACGTCGCGCAGGGTCGCAAGGCTCCCGTCGTGCATGTAGGGCGCCGTAAGAGCGATGTTGCGCAGGGTAGGCGTCTTGAAGGACCCCAGATCGTCAAAACCGCTCGTGACCGCGAAACGGCCCAGCTCGGAGGTCTTCGGATTGGTGAGAACCGCCACGTCGACTTCGCTTTTCGTGTAATCGGCTTTCACGAACTCGCGGGCCAGATCCGGGACATCCTCCTGGATGTCGTTGATCCCCACGCCCACGTTGTGGAAACGATTGTCCGTGAAGATGGCTTGCGTCTGCTCGACCACATGGCAGGAAACGCAGCGTCCCTGGTTGACGAAAATTTCGAACCCGCGCTTCTGGGCCTCGGTCAGGGCGTCTTCATCGCCGCCGAAGTACCAGCGGTCGAAGGGAGTGTCGCCGAACACCTGTTCCCGCTCGAAGGCGGCTATGGCCCGGGTCACTTCCGTCATCGTGATCCCTTCGCCCGACTTTCCGAACACCGCTTCGAACGCCGCGACGTACTCGGGATCGGTGCGGGCAATGGCGAGAATCGGCTCGTGGTCCTTCAAACCCATTTCCACCGGATTGGTGAATGGATGAAGGGCCTGATCCTCCAGGTCCGGGGAGCGGCCGTCCCAGAACATGGTCGTCATGTAGACGGAATTCAGGACCGTGGGCGCATTGCGCGTTCCGGTGAGTTTGTTGATTCCCTCCGAAACCTTCAGGGGAGTGTCCGTGAAGGCTTTTTCCCTTTCATGACAGGTGGCGCAACTTACTTCCCCGGTCGAACTGAATCTCTTGTCGTGAAAGAGTTTGTCTCCGAGGGCGATCTTGGCAGGTGTCTGGGGATTGTTATCCGGGATGGGTACCGGGGGTAGGCCGAGAGGTAAATCCACGTCCTTTTCAGGAGTTCCCAGAGCTGATGAAATCCCCACCAGGATTCCCAAACAAAGGATCCCGGCAAAAAAACAGGTTTTCATTCTGTCACCTCACTTTCAAGTTTGAGGGCAAAATAGGAAGGTCGAAAAATTGCCCCTTTCATGATTGCGGCATGAGCACAAAATACCGAGACACAAACAGGAATCTTTCTTGTTAGGCACTTTCCCACCAGCGGAACCGATTGTCAATAATTAATTACCCCGGCTCGCCCGGCCGTATCAGGTAGGGGTCCCCGGGTTCTGTCTACCTACATGTGACAATATAAATTCAATTTGAATTTTTTCCCCTTTGGATTTGCTTGATGAAGGAACGATCGAAAAATATTTCACCCTTCGGTGTCCTCCCGTCGATTCCGAATCCGTTAACACCTGCAAGAGACCCTTTCCATCACCCTAAACACCACCGACCAGACGGAGGGAACCATCCACGGCAAAGCCATCACGGTGATTGACGGGGAGGAGCATTTCCAGGCCTTCACCCTGCAATTCCGGTCCGCCCTGGTGGTGCTCGGAGAACCCGTCGGCGGGCTGTAGAACTCCAGGAAAAGGCAAAAGATGGGCCCGGGATTGAATATTTCATCCCGGGCCACTACTATTCCGGGGATCCGATGAATCAACCCCGACGGAAGGCAGGCCCCTTGGCGCGATCCCATTTCTCGTTCGAGAAACGCCGCAAGGAACTCGAGAAGCAGAAGAAGAAGGAAGCCAAGCGTCTGGCCAAGGCCGAACGCAAGGCCGCCATTGAAGCTGGTGAGGCACCACCCGAGCCCATCGTCAAGTATGATGAATTCGGCAACGTCGTCGAAATTATTCAGCCCGTTCGCCCCAAGGCTGATCAAGACCCGGAAACCGATTCCGAGTCCGCAAGCGAAGAAGAGTCCTCCGAAAAACCCGATCCCGCCTGAGATTCATCACCCAGTGGAAGACGCAGCGGATCGGGTCAACGGGTCAAAGTGATCTTGCGCGTCGTTTGCTGGTCATGAATGGCCAACCGCACGAAGTAGATCCCCGAAGGCGACTCCCGGCCCCCGCCGTCCCGGCCGTCCCACCTGGCGGTGTGGTTCCCCGCAGGCAAGGTTTCATCCACCAGGACCGCCACCACTCGTCCCTTCAAATCATAGATGCCCATTTGCGCCGGTCCGCTCCGGGGCAGATAGTAATCCCATTCGGTGGCGGGGTTGAAAGGATTGGGATGGTTCTGGGCCAGGAACAAACGGCTGGCCAGGCCACCGTCCGGGACATCCGTGACCGAAGGTGACACCGTGACGGTCGGGCTCCCGCCCGCCGGAATATCCACCGCCACATGGCAGATGTCGTAGGGCCCCGACTGGTCGATCTGAACGATCTGGCCCCCGGCGGCGGCATAGTTTCCCCCCGCGGCCGGCATCACGAACCGCAACCGGCCGTGTTCGAATCGCTGGGGCTGGTTGTTGGTGATGGTCGCCGTTACCGTGCCGGCCAGACCAGCGTTCGAAGGTGCGAAGGCCACCCGCAGGTTTTCCCCCGCGCTGCCCGCCGAAAGTGTGGGTTCCGGATGAAGGGAATTTCCGCTGACCCGAATCAAGCGATACGAACGTTCGCCGTCGCAAACGTTGTTGGTGGTCAGGTCGAAGGGCGGGCCCTGGCCCTCGCCGCTGTCGCTGTGGATGTGGCCGGAGAGGGCCATCTCCACGCCCAGGCTCCCCAGGTTCAATTGGCCCTGGAAGTCGCGATGATAGAACAGCACTTCCGCCTCGCTGCCCGCCGCGGCGGCCAGGTCCTGGTCCAGCCAATCCAGCTGACCGGCGATGAAGCTGTCCGATCCATAGATCTCTTCACGCCACCGGTCGTAGTTGTTGTACGACTCCATCCCCACATAATGGATCGGCCCATAGTCGAAGCTGTAGTTCTGCGTGCGGGCAGGAGCGCCCACGGGCGGATCATCGAGCCGCAGCCAGCCGAAAAAGCGCCACCAGTCGCGCCGGGCGGTCCCATCGGCAGGAGGGGTGGAAGACCAACCCCCGATGTCATGGTTGCCGCTGACCAGGAAAGTCGGGACCTGGAATTCATACAGCTGGCGCTGGGCCCGCGTGTAGGAGCGCCATTCCAGGTAGTCCTCGAGTTCTCCTTCATTGATGAAATCCCCGGTGATGACCACAAACTCGGGGTTGATCAGATTGATGTCTCCGGTCACCTCCCGCAGATCGACCGTTTCGGTGCTGTCGGTGGGCGAACCGCCGCTGTCGGAAAACTGATGGTCCGGAAGATGGGTGTCGGTGATGTGAATGAAGTAGTAGCTCTCCTTGAACTGGTCCAGAACACGAACGGCATCGCGCCGAGTGTCGTCCAGACCCCCATCGGCGGTCACCCTCAGGTCGAACAGGTCGTACAGGGGCACGGCAGGGACCGTCGTTTCCAAGGTCCACCAACGGGTTCCCGGATTGTAGTTCGCCTGGTCGAGAGGCAGGGGCAAGGTCAGGGCGCCCAGAGACAACTCGGCCTGCCAACCCGTGGTGGAGGGATCGGCTTCGCATTCGATTTCCAGGGTCTGGCCGGGCAAAAGCAGGGCCGGGATATTCACCAACGGGCGCTGGATCACGGTCAAGGTATCGCCCATGGCTTCGCCGCCGCCGCCGGTGACCGGTTCCAGGGAGAAATCGAGACTGTGGCCGCCTCCTTCGAAGACCGTGACCCAGGTTTCCTGCTCCAGATATCCAGAGGCGCTGGCCCGGACACGCCAATCGCCAGGCGGCAGCTTGGCAAAGGCCTGGCCCGTCGCCTTGACGACCATCTGCAGATGTGGACTGCCCGAACCGTCGAAGACATCCACCAGGGCGCCCTCCAGGGGGCTGCCGTCGGCCTGACTGAGAACGTTGCAGGTGACAGACCCGGTCGGAACCCCCAGGGCATCGTACAGGATGGAAACGGCCGCGGCGATCTCGCCGTGGGCTACGGCAAGGTATCGCGTGTAACTGACGGGAAGGACGGGATCCAGGGTCTCGGTGGTCACGTTGAGGTCCGACCAGTCGCCTCCGTTGGGGCCCCAGCAGTCTCCTGCCGTACCGGCGTAGGCATAACAGACATCGGAGGCGAGGCCCGCCATCCAGGCCTGGACCGTCGTTCCGAAGACACTGAATCCGTAACCGGGAGCGTACTTGTCACAGGAGCCCCACTGAAAGGCGTCCCCCAGCTCAAAATCAGGCTGAATACCGCCGCCCCCGGTGACCCAGGTGGTCAAAGCCAGGTGCCGGTCGCCGTCGGCCAGGGAATATTCCGTGACCACGCCCATGGCCGGATTGGTGACATCATGCCCTTCGGCCCGGATGACGGCCGGCCCGCCGCCGCTGCCGTCGTCGCTGACGGCCAAGGAGGTGTAGATCGCCTGACGTGGCCAGTCATCATCGAAATAGGTGTAGAGTTCGCCCAGGGCATCGAGGCGCGTTTCCTGAAGGCCCGCGTCGATGACCGTACCGCCGTTTTCGCCGTAGTGTGTGATGTGCCCCAGGGCGCTGATGATGATCACGATGTGGTCGTTTTCCAGGATCATATCGCCCAGTTGGCCGTCGGCCTGGGCGCCGGTCAGCAGCTGGCCTGCCGAAGTCACCGGGTAGGCGGAGGTGGCAGCCGCGACAGGTGAGATCAACAGGAGAATGGCCAGAAGGGACAGGAAACCCAGGGGCAAAAAACGAAGGACGTGCATCAATTGACTCGCTTGGTAGGGGAGGACGAGTGCCGACACGACGTCGGTCTGAAGTAATTATAACACAACAGTAGTGATCCCGGATCAATCCCAGCGTCGGTCCTTTGCCGAGGCGATGGATCTTCCTTCCGGATAATCCCCGCCCCTCGGGTTTCTGCCAGACATCAACTTCTATTGGTTCTCCTACCGAAGTCATGAGCGTTGACCCTGGTCACTTGTTATGATAATGTGCGGTCAATATTGGGAGGGAGTATATATGAGGGTTTTTCATTAATTTCGGGACATTTTGTCGCCGGTAACCTCCATTATTCTGTTCCTCTCGCTATCTATCTTGAGGGGGAAAATCATGCGTAAAATCCAATTCCTTGCACTCCTACTAATTTTGCTGGCTCTGGCCGGTTGCAGCCGGGAAGAGAACAATTCCCAGAACCTGGCCCTTGGCGGCCTGGAAAAAGACGTGGTCCTCGATGGCGCCTTCACCATGGTGGAGGGAGAATTCGGCACCGGGTCCATGTACCAGCTCTACTGCCCGGATAACTGGAACGGAGGTCTGGTGGTTTACGCCCATGGCTACGCCTTCCCCAACGAGGATCCTGCCCTTCCCTCCGATATATACGACCTGCGCGACGCCCTGCTGGAAATGGGCTACGGCGTGGCCTATTCAAGCTATTCCCAAACCGGTTGGGCGGTTCACGTGGCCATGAACGAGACCCGCCAGTTGCGGGGCCTGTTTTCCTGGGCATTCAGCCACCCTGACAAGACCTATCTGATGGGTAAATCAATGGGTGGAAACATTTCCGTGGCCCTGGCGGAAAGAAATCCCAACCTGTATGACGGGGTTGTTCCCATGTGCGGGGTGGTTGGCGGCACCAAGATGGCGGTCAACTACATCTTCAACCTGCGCCTCCTCTTCGATTACTTCTACCCGGGAGTCATTCCCGGCAGCGTCACCGACGTGCCGGAGGGACTGGATGCCGGCTACGCCGCCTTTGTTCTGGCCTATGACGCACTGGTTGACAATCCCCTGCCGGCTCTCGAAATGGCGGGAATCGATCCGCTCAATATCCAGTACGCCGACGTTCCCGAGCTGATCACGGCCATTGTGACTGGCATCTACTTCCAGGTGGGCAGTTTCCACGACTTTCTCGCCCGGACCCACGGCCACGACTTTTTCGACAACTCGGACGTATGGTACTTCGGGTCCAACGACGATGCCGTCCTCAACGCTGACCTTCCGCGGTTCACCTCCACCCCCGATGCCGAGGCTTTCCTGAGGCATTGGTACGAACCCACGGGGAAGCTCAAGATTCCCGCGGTGACCATCCACACTACCCGGGATGAGGTAGTGCAGATCTTCCAGGAAGACCGCTACTTCGAGAAGGTGAGCGAGAGAGGTTATGCCGACAATCTGGTTCAGCACTACATCGATCGTTTTGGTCACTGTGCGTTTAGCCTGGAGGAGATACTGGCCGCTTTCAACGAGATGGTGGCCATGGGGGATTCACAGGAAAGGCGAAAACCCCGCGATAGGTAAATTTCGATGACCGGTAGAGCGAGGGGGGAGCAGTTCTGTTCCCCCCTTGACCTCACCAGGAGTTGACCTAGTATCGGACTGGTCCCCCTTCAAGCCACCCTCAAAGGAAAGCAGTCTTACCCATGTCGCCAAGCAGCAAGCCTGCTCCGCGCCCTTCCCTGATGACCCGCTTCCTGGGCTCCGTCGAGAAGGTGGGCAACGCTCTGCCTCATCCCGCCACCCTGTTTGCCATCCTGGCCGGGCTGGTCGTCTTCCTGTCGTGGCTGCTGAGCGAACTGGGGATGACGGCGGTGCACCCCAAGGACGGTTCGATCATCGAACCGATCAATCTGGTGTCTCGCCAGGGGCTGCACTGGATTCTTGAGAACACGGTGAAAAACTACACCGGCTTTGCGCCGCTGGGAACAGTGATGGTCGCGCTGCTGGGCATCGGCGTGGCTGAAAAAAGCGGGTTGATGGCCACCACCCTGCGCCTGCTGGTTCACTCGGCGCCCCGGCGCCTGCTGACCTTCGTGATCGTCCTGGCCGGCGTGATGTCGAACATGGCCAGCGATGTGGGCTACGTGCTGCTCGTGCCCCTGGGAGCCATCATTTTCCTGTCGATCGGCAGGCACCCCATCGCCGGTTTGGCCGCTGCCTTCGCGGGCGTCTCGGGCGGGTTCAGCGCCAACCTGCTACTGGGCACCATCGACCCCCTGCTGGCCGGCATCACCCAGGAAGCCGCCCGCATCATCGATCCCGAATATACCGTCACGCCGGCCTGCAACTACTACTTCATGGTCGTCTCCACCTTCGTGATCGCGAGCCTGGGCACCTGGGTCACCGAGAAGATCGTGGTGCCGCGATTGGGCGCCTACCAAGGTCAAACAGATGAAAACGACGACCTCCAGCCGCTGACTCCCGCCGAGAAGAAAGGTCTGTGGTGGTCCCTGGCGGTCAACCTGGTGCTGATGGGAATCGTGCTGTGGGGCCTGGTGCCGGCCGACGGATTTTTGAGGGAAACCGCCACGGGCAGCGTGCTGCATTCCCCGTTCATGCACGGCATCGTGACCTTCATTTTCTTGGGGGGACTCCTGGCCGGACTGGCCTATGGCCTGGCGGCGGGCACTTTCAAGAGCGACACGGACGTGGTCGCCGGCATGAGGGAATCCATGGAGACGCTGGGGCTGTTCCTCGTGCTGGTGTTTTTCGCCGCCCAGTTCGTGGCCTATTTCAAATACACCAACCTGGGGATGATCGTGGCCATCAAGGGCGCGGTGGGATTGAAGGCCTCAGGCCTGGGGCCCATCCCGCTGATGCTCACTTTCATTTTGCTGTCGGGCGCCCTCAACCTGACCATGGGCAGCGCCTCGGCCAAGTGGGCCTTCATGGCGCCGGTGTTCGTGCCCATGTTCATGCTGCTGGGCTACACGCCGGAGCTGGTGCAGGGCGTCTACCGAATCGGGGACAGCGCGACCAACATGATCTCGCCGATGATGTCGTTCTTTGCCTTGATCGTCGCCTTCGTGCAGAAGTATGACAGCAAGGCCGGCATCGGCACCGTGATCGCCACCATGCTGCCCTACACCGTGGCCTTCACCCTGGGCTGGATGGTGCTGCTGGTGATCTGGTTGCTGCTGGGCCTGCCCCTGGGACCTGGGGCGGGACTTTATCTGGTTGATTGACCGGAAGGAGCCATCTTGAAACGGACGTTCGGGCTTCTCTTGATCCTGGTGGTATTCCTGGCTTGCGATTCGCAGGAAAAGCGGGCCCTCAAGGAGCCCCTCCTTCGGGCGGAGACCTTCCACTGGTCCATCATCCCGATCGCCTTCCAACCGCCGCCGGTGACCTGGGAACGCCAGAAGCACAATCAGGGCGGCCTGCTGGGGGTCTGGTTCACCCACAAGGGGTCGGTCGGAGAGCGCATCTACATCGCCGAGTTGCTCAAGATCGGCAAACGCAGCCTGGAACCGGGCCATCGCTGGGACTTTTCCCTGGACGATGTCGTCGAAGAAACCCGCTTCACCACCGAGGGGTGGCCGGTCCATTCCGACAGCTTCGTCATCGCGCCGATGGTGGCCGACACGATCGCCGGCCTGCCCGCCTACCGTCTGGAATTCACCCTGAACCTGCCCGAGAAGACACTGGTCGGCCGCGAATACTACGTCCTCAAGAAGAACCGCCTGTTCGAAGCGGCCTTCCTGGGCCTGCCGGTGAACCTTCCCCTGTTCGAGCGGGTCGTCGACACGATTTCCTTCCCGCCGCTGGAGGTGCCCTGATGCGCCGCGCAGCATGGCTTGGGCTGTTCCTGGTGATCCTGCTGTCGGGATGCGAGGAACCCGAGCCCATCCCCCTGCAGGTTGGCGCCCATGACATCACCGTCACCGTTCCCGCCGACTGGGAACATTTCGACTACGGCCAGCAGCACCAGTGGCGGCAGGATTTCCAGCGCATCGCGATCCAGGATTATGATGGGCTGGGCACGCGCATCGATCTGGCCATCGATCGTGCCATGGTCAAGCTTCGGGAAGATGGCAGGAGGGAGGTCGCCTCGAGGGACACCTTGCAGATCAGCGGCCGCGACGCCCGGATGATCGATACCTGGGACCAAGTCAGCCACGAGTACCGGAAGCGCTATCTTTTCGT
>CBDTUS010000005.1:0-49167 GCA_965363725.1 uncultured bacterium
GGGGTGACCCACAAGCTGGTCTGGGCCGTGACGGGTCTGGTGATCGTCACGGTCATCGCCTTCCTGTTCGCCACGGTGGCCGCACGGGCCATCGCCATCGTCGGCACCAACCCGGTTTCCGGCATGACCCTGATGACGCTGATCATCAGTTCGGTGATCCTCAACTGGGTCGGACTGAAGGACGACGGCGGCATCGTGGCGGCCCTGCTCATCGGCGGCGTGGTCTGCACGGCGCTTTCCATGAGCGGCGGTTTCATCAGCGATCTGAAGATCGGCTACTGGCTGGGCACCACGCCCAAGGTCCAGGAGCAGTGGAAATTCCTGGGCACGCTCTTTTCCGCAGCGGCGGTCGCCGGTGTGATCATGCTGCTGAACGACACCTACGGCTTCGGCGAGCCCACGGCCGCCCGGCCCAACCCGCTGGAAGCCCCTCAGGCAAGCGCCATGGCCGCGGTGATCCAGCCGCTGATGACCGGTGATCCGGCACCCTGGCTGCTGTATCTGGGCGGCTGTTTCATGGCCCTGATCCTGGAGTGGGTCGGCGTGCCGCCCCTGGCCTTCGCCCTGGGCATGTACCTGCCCCTGCACCTGAACACCCCGATCCTGGCCGGCGGCATCGTGTCCTACTTCGTGGTCAAGGGCGGTAGCGAGGATGCCCAGCGCAAGCGCAAGGAGAAGGGTACCCTGATGGCCTCGGGCTTCGTGGCCGGCGGCGCCATCATGGGGGTGGTCGCGGCCCTGGTGCTGTTCTTCGGCAAGATGCTGGTCAGCGACGACTGGACCCGCACCCTGGACGACGGCACGGTGGTCACCGCCGATGGCTGGTCGGTGGTCCATGCCCTGAACATGCATCACTGGGTGGAGGAGAATCCCATGTCGGCATTGCTGGCCCTGGTTCTCTTCTGCGGTGTGTGTTTCTATCTTTACAAGGGAGCCAGGAGCGCGGCGTCTGACTGAAGGTTCCTGAACAACACCTGAAACCCACCGGGCCGCCGCTCTGGTCATCCAGAAAACGGCGGCCCGCTCTCGATGGAGCGATGGATGAACTGTCCCTGCGGAACCGAACGAGAATTCGAAGCCTGCTGCGGACCCGTCATCAGCGGGGAGCGTGCAGCGGTCACGGCCGAGGAACTGATGCGGGCCCGCTACTCGGCCTATGCCAAGGTGGCCATGGATTTTCTCCAGTCATCCGTTCATCCCGACTTCCGCCAGGAGGAAGACCCCGATGGTGCGCGGGACTGGGCCGAAAACAGCGAGTGGCACGGGCTGGAGGTGGTCGAGGCTCGCGACGGTGGACCTGACGATGAAACGGGTCGGGTGGAGTTCGTGGCCAGCTATACCTACGAAGACCAGGAAAAACACTATCATGAAGTGGCCGAGTTCCAGCGTTTCGAGGGGGCCTGGATGTTCACCCAGGGACGTCCCGGGGTCCGCAAACCGGTGGTCCGGGACGAACCCAGGATCGGCCGCAACGACCCTTGTCATTGCGGCAGCGGTAAAAAGTACAAACGCTGCTGCGGGGGGTAGCCGATGCGGTTGCTGGTCATCGGCCTGCTGATTGTGTCCCTGCAGGGGGCCGGACCGATGCCGGATGCCGCCGCTCAATCCGCCACCGCTTCCGATACCTCAGGGACGGTCGATGCCAGCGAAGAACCGCAGGACGGATCCTGGCTGACCCGGACCTTAAAAAGGTACTTCGGCCGCAGCCGTCAGCAGGGTGAGGACCTTGACGGCACCGCCGTCGAACTGGTAGACCGGTACGCTGACTTCATCGGCAAGACCATCGAGGTGGTCATCGTTTATCAGGTGGAACGGTTCGATCCCTACTGGGACGCCGAACAGGGATCGTCCCAAAGGATTCTCCATTCCGCAACCCGGCCCTTCCATTCCTACACGAAAGACGCCCTGATCCGGGAGTACCTCCTGTTCGAAGACGGGCAGCCCGTCGACCCCTTCCTACTGGCCGATTCCGAGCGCATGCTCCGCGAACTGGATTTCATCAACGACGTCCGGATCATCCTGGTGCCCATCAGCGGGGATTCGGAATCGGTGGCGGTGGTGGTCGAGACCCGGGACAGATGGCCCTTCGGTATCACCGGCCGCGTCAACGACGTCAATCGCTACGACCTCAACCTGTTCTTCAGCAACCTCGGCGGCTACGGCTTTCGCTGGGACAACAAATTGATCTATCGCGGGGACATGGAACCGAATGTCGGCTACGAGGGCCGGCTGCGGAAACGCAACCTCTGGGGGTCCTTCATCGATGCGGCTCTCCTTTTCGAGGATTCCTGGAGGCGGGTTTCCCGGCAGGCCACCCTGGAACGGGACCTGATTCATCCGGGGATCAGGATGGTGGGCGGGGCCCATTGGGAAAACACCGATATCCGGGACCATGGCGGCGAACCCCGGGCCTTCGAACTGGGAGACTACTGGCTGGGGCGTTCCATTCCTTTGAGCTCCCTCCGCTCAAACGTCCAGTCCGCTCGCCCGGTCCTGGTTCCCGCTGTCCGGTTCCGAAACATTGACTACCAAGTACGGCCAATCCCCTTCGGCGAGTTCGAGTCCCGCTACCGGAATACGCGGGACTACCTGGTGGGTCTGACCTTTCAACGGTTCCGGAACTACAAGACGAGCTATCTTTTCAAGATGGGGGAAACAGAAGATCTTCCCGGTGGGTTGGCCCTCAAATTGTCCGGTGGCTACCAGGAGCTGGAACACTATGACCGGACCAGCGCCTTCTTCCAGGCGGCCTACTCCTTGGTGAGGCCATCCGGTCGGGCATTTGTCGGCACTTTGGACCTGGGCAGCTATTTCCGCGATCATGTGGGAGAGGACGGGGCCCTGCACCTGACCGGCATGTACTTCACCCCCCTGATGGGGCAGGGTCGATTCCGGCACAGGTTTCTCTCCAACCTGGCTTACACCTTGGCCTTCAATCGAGATAGCGGCGGGACCCTGGTCCTGGGTGATATCTCGGGGATCCGTGGCCTGGAAAACAACCGGGTGCTCGGCAACCAGCGCCTGGTGCTGAAGATGGAATCGCGGGTATTCACCCCCTGGGCGCTGCTGGGGTTCCGCTTCATGGTATTTGGGTACGCCGATGTCGGCACCGTTGGTCCCGACATAAGACCGATCTACGAAAACAAAATCTATTCCAGCCTGGGTTTCGGTTTCCGGATCAACAATCCGGACCTGGTCATGCCCTCCACCCAGGTCCGTATGGGCTGGGTGAACAGCGTGGAAGAAACCAAATTCGTCCTGGGTTTCAAGCTGGGCAATGTCGACTATCCGACGATCGACATGCCGGGCACGAGGCCGGGGGCCTTCGACTTCAGGTGATACGCAAGAGAAAGGTGGGATCACTGATGCGCCAGATCTGGATAACCCGAACCGGTGAAGTCGATGTCCTGGAAACCCGCGAGGTGCCCCTGCCGGATCCCGGTCCCCGGCAGGTTCGGATCCGGGTGGAAGCGGCCGGCGTCAATTTCGCGGACGTGATGATGCGGCGCGGGCTCTACCCGGACGCGCCGAAACTCCCGGCGGTGCCCGGTTACGAGGTCGCCGGCACCGTGGACCGTGTCGGAGATCAGGTGGCGGAAAACCTGGTGGGGAATCGGGTGGTCGCCATGTGCAACTTCGGCGGGTACAGTGAATATGTCTGTCTGCCCCAGGAGCAGGTCTGGAACCTGCCGGAGGGCGTGTCCCCGGAGGCGGCGGCCGCCCTGCCGGTCAACTACCTGACCGCCTGGCAGATGGTCCGTGTCATGGCGCCGGTCGCCGAGGGCGACCTGGTCCTGATCCATTCGGCGGCCGGGGGGGTGGGCCAGGCCGTGGCCCAGTTGTGCCGGCTGTCCGGCGCCCGGCTGATGGGATCGGCCTCGCCGGTGAAGCACGGGTACCTGCGGGAGCAGGGTTTCGAACACGTTTTCGATTCCCGGCGGTCGGATTTTTCCCGGGAGGTGCTGGCCTTCACCTCCGACCAGGGGGTGGACGTCGCCCTGGAACCCCGCCACGGCCGTTGGATCATGGAAAGCTACCGCAGTCTTGCCAAATGCGGGCGGCTGGTCCTCTTCGGTTTTTCCAGTGCCGCCGTCGGCTCCGGGTCTGGTACATTGTCCGCGTTGCGGACCCTGGCCCGGGTGCCCTGGTTCCAGCTGAATCCCATCAGGCTGATGAATGACAACAAGTCCGTCGCCGGCGTGAACCTGGGCCGCATGTGGGATCAGCAGCAGCGTACTTCGCAATGGACGGCTGCGCTCATGGAACTGCTGGCCGAAGGTAGGATCGCCCCGGTTATCGACGCCGTTTTCCCTTTCGAGGAAGCCGGCGAGGCTCACCGGCGTCTGGAGGACCGCTTGAATGTCGGCAAGGTGATTCTCGTCCCGGGAAAGGCGGCTTCGGTGTGAAGATTTCCGCGGCCATCATCACCCTCAACGCGGCGGCGGAGCTCGACCGCTGCCTGGGGTCGCTGGCCTTCGCCGACGAGATCGTCGTGCTGGACCAGGGCAGCAGCGACGACACCGCCGCCGTGTGCGCGCGGCACGGCGCTGTCCTGCACCAGACCTCGTGGCTGGGTTTCGGGCCCACCAAGCAGAAGGCAGCGACCCTGTGCCGCAACAACTGGGTCCTGAGCATCGATTCGGATGAAGAAGTGACGCCGGAACTCCGGGCGGCCATCGAACTCCTGCCCGACGACACGGTCCAGGCGGCGTTTGCGGTCAATCGGTTGAGCCGCTTTCTGGGCCGCTGGATCCGGCACTGCGGCTGG
The DNA here is from genome assembly GCA_965363725.1 of uncultured bacterium. Taxonomy (GTDB): domain Bacteria; phylum Krumholzibacteriota; class Krumholzibacteriia; order LZORAL124-64-63; family LZORAL124-64-63; genus JAGLCY01. The sequence goes on from CBDTUS010000005.1 coordinate 4,769, forward strand.
CACCCCGAGTATGTCACCCGGTTGTTCCATCGCGAGCGGGCCCGCTTCAACGACAAACCCGTTCACGAATCGGTGGAGACGGCCGGCAGCGTGGGCCGTCTGGACGGCCTGATGCTCCACTACACCTACGAGACCATGGAGCAGTACATCGACAAGCTGAACCGCTACACGACCCTGGCCGCCGAGGAAATGCACGCCGCGGGCCGGTCTTCGGGACTGTTCGGCGCGGTGGTCCGGGCCAAGGTCGCCTTCTGGAGGATGTGGCTGGTCAAGGGGGGCGTTCTCGACGGCTGGGCAGGCACGGTGCTGTGCCTCGCCTCGGGCTTCTATGTCCTTAGCAAATACACCAAGCTGTGGCGGATGGGGCGCCGGTGAAGGTCCTGGTCACCAGAACGGATCGCCTGGGGGATCTGGTCCTTTCGCTGCCGGTCTTCGAGTTCATCAAGGAACGAAGGCCCGACTGGCAGTTGCACGCCATGGTGGGACAGGCTTCGGTGCCGCTGGTGGAGAACGATCCCCACATCGACGCTGTCTGGACCTGGACCGGATCCGAAACCGAGGCCGAGTCCAGAAATCTCGTCGACAAGCTGCAACGTGAAGAATTCGACGCCGCCGTGGTTCTTCTGTACCGGCAGGACCTGGCCCGCCTTCTGAAAAAGGCCGGGATCCCCCGGCGTTACGGTCCCCTGTCCAAGGGATCGAGCTGGTTTCTTTTGAACCGGGGATCGTGGCAGTCACGCTCCCGGGGGCACCGTCACGAAATGGAGCACAATCTGCATCTGGCCCGCCGCCTCACCGACGGCTGGCGGTCCCAGTTTCAGGACAGTGATTCCGGTTTTCCCGAACCCCGCCTGCATTTGACCGACGGCCAGGTGGAAATTGGCCAGGCATTCAGACGGGATGAGACCGAGGGGGCCGACACGGTGGTGCTCATCCATCCCGGTTCCGGGGGCTCGGCCCTGGACTGGGAACCCGAACGATTCGCCGGGGTTGCCAACACCCTGAACAGGAGGCCCCGGTGGCGGGTTTTCATCACCGGTTCGGCCGCCGACAGCACCGTGGTGGCCAAGGTTGCCGTGCATCTGGACGAGGGGATCAGGCTGCTTCTGGATCGTTTTTCGCTGCGGGAATTCATGGGCGTCCTGGCCGCGGCCGATCTCTTCATCGGCCCTTCGACCGGTCCTTTGCACATGGCCGCGGCGGTCGGCTGCGCCACCGTGGGGCTGTATCCGCCGGTGGTGACCATGAGTCCCGAACGATGGGGGCCTCGCGGGGTTTCGAGCCGGGCCCTCGTTCCCCAGGTAGTCTGCCCGGCACGGCGTGTTTGCCTCGAGGAAAAATGCATCCTTTACAATTGCATGAACCGGATTTTTGATGGGGAAGTGGTGGAGGCCTCTCTCGAGGCCGTCGGCGTGGCCAAGGACCTGGCCGTCCCCGAACCGTTGGACCCGTTGGAGGAATGATCTTGAAATTGCGGACTTTGGGAATGAGCCTGGCCGGGTCGTGTCTGATGATCACGGCGGTTCTGGCGTTGTGGGACGGGGCCGCAGTCGCCCCGGTCTATGCCCAGGACGAGGTGCAAGGCAACGCCGACCGGGTGGGCGAACTGATGGACCAGGCCAAGAAGCTGGGTGCGAAGGGCCAGCTGCCCCACGCCTGGTGGAAGCTGGACTCCCGCCTGGACGAGGCCAAAAAATCCGGCGCCACCCCCGAAGATTGGGCGTCCATGGAAACCGAGGCCCGCTGGTTGATCGGGGCGGCCCGATTCATCGAGGAAATGCGCACCCAGAAAAGCGGGATGGAGGCGCTGCTGGGCCGTTTCGACCAGGCCATGTCCGAGATCGCCGTCCTGTACGGCCTTTCCCTGGATCCGGTGCTGAGTGGAATCGACCTGTCGGGGCAACTGATCGACGAACTCGATGCGGATCATCTCCAGCGACAGGTCCTGATCGATTCCCTGACCGTGGTCAACCGGCGCTTCTCCGATGATGTGGGCGGGCGGGCGGCCGCCCAGGAATCCCTGATCACCGCTCTCCAGGTCGAGGTCAGCTCTCTGAGGCGCCAGTTGTGGGAAACGGAACTGCGCGTGGGAGTGGCCGAAGCGGATCGTTCGGCAGCCGAAACGGTGCTCACCAAGAAGCAGGAACGCGAGGCCGCCATCACGGCCGTGCGGGCTGCCTTCACTCATGATGAGGGGGAGATCCTGATCACCCCCGCAGGGGAAGTCTTGATCCGGGTTCATGGACTTTCCTTCGGAGTGGGGAGCGCGTCGCTCAATGCAGGACAGGATCCCTTGGTGGACAAGCTGGCGGTGGCCATCAACATGATTCCCGGCGGGGATGTCCGGGTGGAGGGCCATACCGACAACACCGGAGGCGCCGACGCCAATCTGAGGTTGTCCCGACGCCGGGCCGAAACGGTGGCCCGACTCCTGGAACAGAAGCTCGGCCGCCAAGCCGACAGTTTCGCCACCGAGGGTTTCGGACCGGCCAAGCCCGTGGCGCTGAACAGCACCGCCGAAGGGAGGGCGCTCAACCGCCGGATCGACGTGGTGATCGGAGCATCTCCCTAAGTGCCTGATATTATAAATGTTGCCGCCCAGGGCTGCGGGATTCGAGTTTGGAATTGACGGAATATTCATTCCTGCTAGTATTCCCGCCTTGATGTCTCTTTGGCCCCGGTTTTTGGCGGGAAGTTCCCTCCGAACCCGGGATCCCATGCCCCGCAACCTCTTCCAGGGAGAATCCCATGCTGACTTTTCTGGGTCAGGCCGACGCCGGTCCTGAGGCCGCCTCGGCTGTCGAATCCATGACCGATCCATCCGTTTGGATGACCTTTCTGACCGAAAAAGGCCCCGCCATCGGCATCCAGGTCCTGGGGGCTATCGCCATCCTGCTGGTCGGCCGCTTCATCGCCGGTGCCGTCCGCCGCGTCATCAAGAAGGTCATGACCAAACGGGGGGTAGATCCCAGTTTGATCGGCTTCGTCGGCAGCCTGGCCTACTTCGCCCTCATGGCTTTCACGGTCATCGCCGTGGTCGGCCAGTTCGGGGTGCAGACCGCCAGCTTCGTGGCGATCCTGGGCGCCGCCGGCTTCGCCATCGGCATGGCCCTGCAGGGCACCCTGGGCAACTTCTCCTCGGGGGTCATGCTGCTGCTGTTCCGGCCCTTCACCGCCGGTGACGTCATCGAAGCCGCGGGCGTCAAGGGCAAGGTGATGGAGGTCGCCATCTTCAGCACCACCATCTGCACCCCCGACAACGTGAAGATCATCGTGCCCAACGGAAATATCTTCGGAGACACGATCAAGAACTTCAACGGTTACGACACCCGCCGGGTGGACATGGTGATGGGCATCGGCTACGGCTCGGACATCGACAAGGCCATCCGGATCCTCACCGATCTCGCCAAGAACGACAGCCGGGTGCTCGATGATCCCGAAACCACCATCGCGGTCAGCGAACTGGCCGACTCGAGCGTGAACCTGGTGTTCCGGCCCTGGGTGAAATCCGGCGATTTCTGGGCTGTCTATTTCGACATGCACAAGTCCACCAAGGAGAAATTCGACGCCGAGGGCATCGACATTCCCTTCCCGCAAACGGTCGTGCATCTGGAAAAGACCGGCGCCTGATCGAAGCTGGATCCCACCCCCTCTTCCAGGGGGTGGGCATCTAACCCTTGAGGATCGGGGCCACCTTCTTGAACTGGCGGGTGCCCGCCCGCTTGAGGATCTCGAACATCATCATCTGCACACCCATGCTCTGGATGCCGATCTCGCTCATGCGCTTGAGCCCGATCTCCCGGTCGGAGGCTTGGCAGGAGCTGACGGCGTCGACGGCGACGGCCACCTGCAACCCCTGGCGCGTGAGATCGAACGCTGTCTGGTAAATGCAGACATGGGTTTCGATGCCGCAAAGCAGGATCTGGTCGCGGTCCAGCTTTTTCAGGGCGCCGTTGAAATCATCACTGCCGCAGCAGCTGAAGTGGATCTTCTCAATACAGGAAAAGGGCTGGAACAGGTCGCGAATCGCCGACTGGGTCACCCCGAGGCCCCGGGGATAGTGCTCGGTGACCAGGATGGGAATGTCCATCGCCTGGCAGAACCGGATCAACTGTGAGGAGCCGGCGATGACCTGGTCCATCCCATGAATCAGGTCCCGAAACTTTTCCTGGATGTCCACCACCACCAGCGCGGAGCGGGCCGGGGTGAGGCGATCTGGCAATGTGGGGGCAGGCATGGGAGTTCCTTTCGAGTCAGTTGCGCCGCGGGGGCGAGTAGTCGGCGGCCGGATCGACGGTCTCGGCGTAGGGGCCGTGCCAGCTCAGATTGAAGAAGCGGTCCGGATCAACGGTGGCGCCCCGTCCACGAAAAAACAGGCTGATATTCCGCGAGTCGAAAAAATACCCCCGTGACCAGTTGGAGGTCCCGATCCACAGGCCGGTGCCGTCGACCGTCAGGAATTTGGCGTGCTCGACCCGGGCGAAGGGGATGAAGCCGCCGGAATATTCGGGAATGTTGGTGAAGCGGACTTCGATGTTGGGCAGCACGGCCAGGCTCTTGATCCAAGGTACGCTGTATCTGGATTTGGACCAGTTCGACAGGATGATCCGGACCTGCACTCCTCGGACCGAAGCCCGCCTTAGCGCGCTGTCCAGGTCATGAAAAAGCCGTTTTTCCCGGTCCGTGACCCCGTAGGACAGCAGCTGCAGGTGGACCGAGTCGCGGGCCGCGTCGATCATTTCCACCATCAGGGGCAGATCCCAGGGAATCCCCTCGGGCAGACCTGAGGCCGGGCTGGCGGCCACCAAAGCGCTCAAGGTGTCTCCGCCGGCGGTCCGGACCAGGTGGCCCGGCAGGTCGGCCAGCCTGCCCTGGGGATGTTCGGTCACTTCCGGCCGGGGATCTGCCGGCGCAGGGTCGCCCGCCAGGGCCCAGTCCATGTCGAAAATGCGGCCCAGGTCCGCGGCCAGGCCGGAGTGTTTCACCAGCACGCCCAGTTCGTGGATCTGGTCCAGCGCTCGCCAGTCCCAGTTCTGACTGCCGACAAACAGGAGGTCGTCATCGCCGAGAAAATACTTGGCGTGAAGAACCCCGCCCCAGATCGGGCCGACGTCGAATATGCGGGCTTCCGCTCCCGGAACAGTGTTCAGCCAGGCCGGAACTTCGGGGTAGGTCTCCTGGAATTTCCCGTCGGCCAGCATCTGCACCTGCACGCCCCGCCCGGCGGCGTCCGCAAGCTCATCCAGGACCGGGGCCAGGAAGTCGGGCGTGCCCGCGGGGGCCGAGGCTTCCTCGCCATCCCCAATCCTGCTGAAGTAGAAGCTGGCCACCCGGAAACGGTCGGTCGTCTCGGCGACGACCTGCGGCCAGACGGTTCGGGCCTCTGCGAGGTCAGGTAGATCGAGGGAGGTTTCGGTCGGAAAACTTTCCACGAACTGGACGGTGCCGACGTCATCGGCGGAGGCGCAGCCGGCCAAGCCGGATATCAAGATCGCCGCCGTCAAGGCGGCCCAGGGGCCGGGCCGTGACCTGGAATGCATGAGGATCGATTCCTTTCGACGGACCGGCCCCTGCTGTTTAGCGGGGGCCGGCCGATTGTTGCTCCGAATCCTGGGGTCAGCCGCGGGCGGCCCCCAGCATGTGCTCCAACTCCTTCATCCGCACGGGCCAGTCCTCGGCAAAGGCGACCACGCCCTTGGCGATCGAGTCGGCGTCGATGCCGGCGCTCTCGCAGACCTCATCCAGGGATCCACCCGGACGCCACATGTCGTCCCAGTCGCTACTCATGGCGTAGCGGTCGGCCAACGGGTTGAAGTTCCAGTCGACCATGGAGCGCCGCGCGCGGTTGGTGACGTAGGTGCTGTTGAGCATGTCCCCGATGGTCAGCACGCTGTTCTGATAGTCCTCCGACTGCAGGTGGAACAGCTGGGGGCTGGGCACAGCCACGATCTTGACGTTGACCCCGGCGGCGTCGATCTCGGGCAGCGCGTTGATGAGGTTGTAGGTGCTCATCGTGCCCTGGACCATGATCACACCCTGGTGGGGCAGGCCGTCCCGGTAGTCTCTGAGGATGTAGGCGCCCTTGGCGGCGTCCTTGAACGAACCCAGGCCCAGCTTCTCGCGATCGGGAATGGTCACGCCCGGACGCGTCAGGTGTAGGGCGATGATGGGGCTGTCGGTCTTCATGGCCGCCGCCAGCATGACCGGCACCTCGTTGAATTCCCAGGGATGGATATCGACCACATGGCCGTCGGGGAACAGCTGGGTCGCCGTCGGGCTGAAGATCCCGAAATGCGTGCGGCTGTCCTCGGCGGTTTCGGGGCCGCTGTGCCCGGCCACCCAGATCGTCTTGCCCAGCTTCAATTCGCAGTCCTGGGCCATCTGGCTGTACAGACGCATGGCGCCGTACTTCAGGTAGCTGAACGAACCGTAGGTGCTGCTGGCGGTGTAGTAGCCGTTGAAGTCGTCCTCGGGATCGTCGGACAGGTTCACCGAAGCGACGCCCACCATCAGGCCGGCGTTGGTGAATTCGGTGATGCCCTGGGGCAGGATCACCCCGTCGATATTGGATTCGCGGTTGTACCAACCGGAGTTCTTCAGGTCGCCGAAGCCTGACCCGAAACCGGCGATGTTGGTCGATCCGGCCAGGTCGGCGGAGCACACCAGGAACAGCGGCCGTCCGTATTTCTCCTGGCAGTAGCTGTTGATGTAACTGCCCCACTTGGCGAAGCCGGCCCGGTTGGGCTGCTTGGTGCCGGGTTCCGCCCACATCTCGGCCGGATAGGTTTCGATGTCGAAGAGGCTGTCGTCGTGCAGGGGGTTTTTCCCCACCGGCAGACGGAATCCGGGAATGTCCCGGGGCACGCTGTCGCCGATTTCGACCAGGCGGTCGGCCAGGTACTGCACCAGGTCATCGTTGCCGCGCAGGACATCGAGAGCCACGTTCAGGTTGTCGGCGAACTGCTGGCGCATGCCCCCGCGGTCGGCGGGAGCGCCTTCATCGGTGCCGAACCAGGTGACGCCGTACTTCTCGGTGAAATCGGCCCGGCACTGCCAGAACAGGTCGCTGTTCATGGCGTGGGGGGCGCCGTGGCTGGGGGCGTCGATCTTGTGGTAGCCCCGGCCCTTGGTGGTTTTTCCGAACAGCATTTTGGGACGATCCGGAGTGCGCACCCCAGCGGTCATCTCGAAAATGGCCTGCGTGACATCATCCCAGTCGCTGCCGTTGGCCGCCTCGTAGACGTCCCACCCGTAGGGCGAGAACCAGTCGCGCGGCGTGCCGTGGACGATGGAGCTGGTGGGGTGGGGGTCAATCCCGAAATCGTTCCAGTCCAGGAAGATGTTCAGGTTGTCCAGGCCCAGGCCGTAACTGGTGTTCTTGGTCTCGTGCCAGCAGCCCGCGGTGTGGCCACCTTCGCCCTCGAAGCCGAACACCTTGACGCCCTCGGCACGCGCGTGTTTGAGGGCCATGGCCTCGCCCGCGCAGACGGGGGCGCCGTGGCCGCTGGGGCCGGTGTTGAACTTGACGAAGAGGTTCTTCTCGGCCATTTCCACGTGGCCGGGCAGGCCGCCGATGTTGCGAAAGCCCAGAAGGTCTTCCCAGGTCAGCATGCGGTCGGGACCGCCGCCGACGAGATATTTGTCATCCCCGGTTTTGGCATGCATGACGCGCAGGGCCTCGTTGAACACCGAGAGGGTCGCGTAGACCAGGGGCGCGGTATGGCCGGCCACCAGCACGAAGCGGTCGCCGAAACGTTTCTCGGGATACCGGATGTCCCAGCGCATGGCCCCGCCGAGCAGCAGACTCACGAAGTAGTGGACCTTGGAGCGGCTGCCCCCGGGGTGTCCGCTCTGGCGGTAGTTGAGCATCAGGTCGATCTGCTGATCGATGACGTCCTTGAGGATTTCCCAGCGGGCGAAATTCTCTTTCTGGGCCTCGTAGAGCTTGGTGGCTTCGGACACGGGCTTCTCCTCTCAAAACGGACCAGGCGGGAATTCTCCGGATGCGAATGGCATCTGCCAAGAATGATGGACAGGGGCCCGGGATTCAAGGGGAATCGGGTAGGGAATTGGTGGCCCGCCCGGCAAACCGGTGGTAGGATTTTGCCGATGGCCACGGATGACCGCTATTTTCCAGGGGAGGCTTTGAATTGGAAGACATGACCAGTACGGCTGAAGGTTCGGCCCAGATCCATCCCATGGGCCTGGGATTCGAAAAAACCCTCAACGACATGAGGTTCATGGGTTGGGTCAGCATGATCTACGGGATCATCACCTGCCTGTCGATCGTGGGGGCCATTGTGGGGATTCCCCTGATCATCGCTTCGCACCGGTTCATCGAGGGCGTGAACCGCTTCGAACTGTTCCGCCAGTCGAACACCCAGGAAGAACTCGTGGCCGGTTTCTACGAGTTGGGCCGCAGCTTCCGGGTCCTGAAGATCGTCACGATCATATTCATCGTCCTGATGATCGCCCAATTCGCCCTGTTTTTCATCATGGGAGGGATCGGCATCCTGGCCGGCCTGTCCGAAGCCTGACCCGCCACTTAATCCGCCAGGGTGATGGTCTGGACCCGACTCCAGGGCAGGTAGCGGGGCGCATCATCCACGAATACCAGGACTCCGGCGTGTTTTGCGCCGGAGTCCTGGCTTTCGCCCAGATCCAGAACGCCTCCGGATTTCAGACTGACCCGGCAGGTCTCCTCTTCCCTTTTTTCGATGGACCGGATCAGCCCGAAGGGGATGTCGTATTCAAGACCCCGGATCTCCCCGTTGAAGATGTCGCGGCTCCAGGCTTCGTCCAGGTCGTAGACCAGGCGCCCGGTCCAGGAGGCCCCGTCGGTGTCGGTCACGGTGCCGACCAGGGGCGTCACGACCGGGAAATCGTCGCGTCCGCGTCCGCTGCCGTGCCCCTCGGCGAAGTCGATGGACAGGAAGCGTTTCCAGGGGACCGTCACCCGACCCCATTCTGGGTTTTCGACCATGACGCCCCGGTTGCCGCCGCCCACGTCGTTGGACCCGTCCAGGGTGAAGGCCTCCCCGTTCTTCAGCACGAGGTCGGAGGTGCCCTGGTGATTTTTGGAGAGGGATCGGAGGTCTCCCATGGGGATCTCCCGGTTGTCCCCGTCGAGGATGTCGATCGAGGTGCACTCCGATTGGTCCCACTGGATGAACCCCTCGAAATTTCCCTCGGATGAAGTGATGTTTCCATAGAGCCGATCCGCATAGGGGACAGCGTCGGTCGGCGCCTGGGTGAAGGTGATGCCGGCCAGGTCGTCCCATTCGATTTCCACCGGATCGCCTTCGGGTTGATAGACCAGGAGATCGGAACTGACGTCGTTGGAATAGCCGTGGACGGGCACCCTCTCGCCGCCGCGAATCAACAGGGTGATGTTCTCCTCTTCGTCCAATTCGATCGCTTCGAGATACCCGAACTGTCCGATGAAGAGGCGGTCCATTTCGGGGTTGCCGCCCCGGTTGCTCAGGGTCCACATGACCCGGTCGAACATCCCGTGGGATTCGAAGTAGCGACGACGGCGTTCGGCCTGGAGTTCTTCCATGTCCACGTAATCAAGCCAGGGCAGCTCGTTCTGGCGTGAGTGGAAGAGGTCGTCCCAGAAGGCTTCCTCGTCTTCCCAGCGGATGAAGCCGGTATGGGAACCCCCGTCCTGCAGGGTCACGGTGCCGTGGATGAAGCCGGTGTTGTCCGCGGCGAGGGCCGGGGCGCCCATCAGCACAAGCAGGGCGAACAGAATCAGATGGCGGGGCATGGGAGTCCTTTCAAATCGGTTTCCCGATATGTTAATGGGTTGAAGGAGAGACGCAAATGGGAGGGAAAGGGTTTCAATCAGCCTGGGGAGTGGGGGCTAACGATACCGCACCTTGATGGATCCCCAGCTCTGCCGTTCGGTGGCAACCAATGAATCCAGCTGGATGATGAGCGTGGCGGACTCCAGGTAGGCCGAGGGAGTACAATTGCCGACGAACGGATAAGGCGGGAGGTAGCACTCGAGGCTCCTCAATAGCAGGGTGCCGGTGCCTTCGGCGAGGAAGGCCCAATCCACGTCCGGGCCACCGCAATCGAATTCCAGTTCGAGGTCGAAATTTGCCCCTCCGTCTTCCGTGTTCCCGAATACGTACTCGGTGAGACATTCCGGATGCTCGTCGACGACGAAACCCTGATCAAGCCCGGCCTCGCCGTCACCATATCCGTAACTGAAGGGGTTTCCATCTATCCAGCCGAAAGATCGATGATCCAAGTAGTAGCCGGTGACCTGAAGCCGGACCCCGGCGATTTCGGACAGCTCGCGTTCGGCATCGAAAACGAGGTGAACATCGTTTTCCCCCAACGCCAGTTCAGAAGTACCCAGATCGAGGGGGATCAGGATGATCTCCTGTGCCAGGCAGGGGGCAGCCAAGGCGATCAGTAGGACGGCAATGGCAAGGAGACGGAGCACGGAAATCCTCCCGGAAGGGAATTGTGAATATTTAAATTCATTATAGTGCGATTTACGGACGAAAGCTACGATTTACAAAAAAGTGAAATCACGAATAACGTCCCAGAAGGCTTCCTCGGATTCCCAGCGGATGAAGCCGGAGTGGGAACCCCCGTCCTGCAGGGTCACATGGTAGGCGACCGGACTAGAGACGCAAATGGCACGGTCGGGGTTTCAATCCAGGGCGCGACCCAGGTGGTGCATCTGCAGCACGGCGGCGGCGGCCTTGGCGTCTTCGACGGCGCGATGGGCGGTGAAGCGGTTGGCGAGGCCCATCTTGTCGAGGATCGAATTGAGGGTCAAGCCGCTGGTGCGGTGGTTGTTGGCCGCCAGCCAGACGGTCGCCACGGCGCGGATATCGAAGGCACCGCCGGCGATGTGAGTGCGGTAGTCCAGTCCGTATTCGCCGCACTCCTTGCGCAGCAGGGGGATGTCGTAGTAGGCCCCGAAAGCCGCGATGATGGCCTTGTTCCGGGGGCCGTACCACTCCAGGAATCGGCGGCCGACCTCGCTGAAGGTGTCCTTGTCCCGCACCATGTCCGGCGAGATGCCGGTGATGTCGGTGATAAAGGGAACGATGGGATATTTTTCCGGCCGGACCAATTCGCTGAAGGTGCCGGTGATTTCCAGACTGCGCCGGTCGAGCCGCACCGCCCCGATCTCTATGATGCTGCTGCGCGCGACGGAATTGTTCCCCTGATCCTCGGTGGGGCAGGTGGCTTCCAGATCGATGACGACAATGTCGGTGGTATAACGCATAGGCTGCTTCAGGGGGAAGCCAGGGCGTCGCCTTTTTCCCCGGCCTCGAACAGGTGGATGTGGTCGGGCCGGAAGGCCAGCGGAAGGTCCTGGTCGATTCCGGCGGTCAGCTGCCCGGGTCCGCGCACGGTGAAGGGGCGGTCGCCGAGCTGGAAATAGATCAGGGTTTCGTTGCCCAGGCTTTCCAGCACCTGGACCGGTGCGCTGAGGGCGGCGGACCGGGCGTCGTCGACCACGTCGACGTGCTCGGGCCTGATGCCCAGGGTCAACGGGGTGTCCACCAGGGCAGCGGCGGGCGCAAACCCCGCTGGCAACCCGATGGCGGTGTCCTTGCCATCGAGGGCGAAGCGCAGGCCGTCCTGCTGCACGATTTTCCCGTTCAGGAAATTCATGGCCGGGGATCCGATGAACCCTGCGACGAACCGGTTGGCGGGCTTGTCGTAAAGCTCCATGGGCGGAGCCACCTGCTGGACCAGGCCGTCCTTCATCACGACGATGCGCTGGCCAAGGGTCATGGCCTCGGTCTGATCGTGGGTCACGTAGATCATGGTGGCGCCCAGGCGATGGTGCAGCCGGGCGATCTCGGTGCGCATCTGCACGCGCATCTTGGCGTCGAGGTTGCTCAGCGGTTCGTCGAAGAGAAAAACGTCGGGATCACGCACGATGGCGCGACCCAGGGCAACCCGCTGCCTCTGACCGCCCGAAAGGGCGCGAGGTTTGCGGTGCAGCAGTTCGTCGATGCCCAGCACCTTCGCGGCCTCGCCCACCCGCCGGGTGATCTCATCCCGGGATAGCTTCCGCATCTTCAGGCCGAAGGCCAGATTGGCTTCCACCGTCATGTGTGGGTAGAGGGCGTAACTCTGGAACACCATGGCGATGTTCCGGTCGCGCGGTTCCACGTGGTTGACCACGCGGTCGGCGATCCTGATGGTGCCCGTAGTGGCTTCTTCCAGACCGGCGATCATGCGCAGGGTGGTCGACTTGCCGCAACCGGAGGGGCCCACCAGCACGTTGAACTCGCCGTGGGCGACATCCAGGTCCATGGGGGCGACCGCCAGGACGTCTCCGGGATAAACCTTGCTCACCTGTTCCAACTGCACTCTGGCCACGGTGCGCCTCCACGCGATGGATTCCGATCTGCCCAACCGGTCAAGGCTAACATAGAGCGGGGTGGAGGGCGACCCCAAAGGCGGACGAGGCCGTCCCTGTATTCAACCGTGAAATGGGTTATAATGTGATACCCGAGGAGCGATGAGCATCAATCCCCGCAATCCCTGGAGACGTGGCAAGTGAACAGGTTCCCCAAATCAAGAATGCCGGTCTTGTTGATGCTGGCGGTCCTGCTGGCCGGCTGTGGTGGCGACCCGCAGGAAGAGACGTTCGCCCTCGAAGACGTCAACGTCCTGCTGATCGTCATCGACACCCTGGGCACTCGGCACCTCGGCATCTGGACCGAAGGTCTGGACACCTCCCCGAACATCGACGCCCTGGGTGCGGATGGCCTCCGGTTCATGCGGGCGGGCTCCCCTTCTCCCTGGACGCAGCCGGCGGTGGCCTCGATGATGACCGGGCTGACCCCGTCGCGGCACGGGGTGCTGCATCTGTTCGACAAGCTGGATGATGACCAGCTGACCCTGGCCGAGGCCCTGCAGGCCAGGGGATTCCGGACCTCGGGCGTGGTCTCCCACTTCCTGATCAACCGTGAGCGGGGTTACGGCCAGGGTTTCGAGGTCTACACCGACGGGCCCGTGTCCGGCCATTCGGGGGTCTCCTCGCCGAAGGTCACCCGGACGGCGATCAGCGAGATGAAGCGGCTCAAGGACGAGAGATTTTTCCTGTTCGTGCACTATTTTGATCCCCACAGCGAATATCTCCACCACCAGCAGCACGATCGGTCCAGCTGGTACCAGGGGCCGGCCCGCCAGTGGAGTCGGGACATCGTCAAACTTCGCGCCCAGCGCCATGACATGACGGACGGGGACGTGGCCTTTTTTCGCGATCTCTATCGCGAGGAGATTTCCTTCACCGACCACTACGTGGGGCTGCTGCTGGACCAGCTGGACAACCTCGGTCTGGCCGAGAACACCCTGGTGATCCTGACGGCGGACCACGGTGAGGAATTCATGGAGCACGACTGGATCGGGCACACGCGGTTCCTGTACGACACCCTGCTGCAGGTGCCCCTGGTCATGCGGCTGCCGGGCAAACTGACCCCGGGCAGGGTGGATGAACCCGTGTCCCTGAACGACCTGATGCCCACACTATTGGGATTGTCGCGTGATCCGGCCGCGAATACCGATTGGGACGGGCGTTCGCTGGCTCCGTTTCTGGAAGGGAAGACCGGCCAGGGCGACCGACCCGAGTTTTCCGAGGTCAGTTTCTTGGCTCCGCCAGAAGAGCGCGGCACCGTCGTCGCCGAGAAGGAGGCCTTCCTGTCGGCGGTCAGCCTGGGGAATTGGAAACTGATCCACAATCTGGACACCCAGGAATGGTCCCTGTTCGACCGGACGACCGACCCTTTGGAAAAGAACAACCTGTTCGCCGAAGGCCATCGGCAGGTCAAGAAGCTACAGCCTTTGCTGCTGGATTGGGAAGAGGGCAAGATCGAAAACTGGGGCCGCGATTTCGAGGGGATCAAGCAGATGAGCGAAGAGGACCGCAAACGGTTGCGGTCCCTGGGCTACGTTCGCTAGGGATCGGCCGCATCAGGGGTCGGGCACGCCTGTGACCCCGTCCTCCTTGAACCAAATGTAGGCGGTCGAAGCGGGTACGGTCATGGTCTGGGTGGGTGCCGGGACGTCCACGGTCCGCATGTTGCCCTCGGCCGCGTCGAAAAGGACCCAGGTGCCGGTCTCGGGGAAGGGCACATCCCAGGTGTGGTCCAGGTGGTCGAAGTTGCAGGCCACGACGATCTCCGCCTCATTGTCGACGGTGGTCGAACCCCGCCAGTAGACCATCGTGTATTCCGTCTGGTCGATGTTGCCGCCCCGCCAGTGGAAGAAGATGTTCTCGCTGCCCAGTGCCGGGTGGTTCAGCCTGAATTTGATCATCCTCTTGTAGGTCAGGCGCAGGCCGTCGTCCCCGCCGTTCCAGTTGATCTTGTAGGTCGTGGTGCCCTCGGGCCGATATTCGTCGCTGCCTATCTCCTGTCCGTTGTAGAGCATGGGAATGCCGATGCTCGTCAGGGACACCACCGCCCCCAGATGGGCCTTCCGGATTCCGCCGACCGCCTGCGCGCCGACCGACCCGATGTTGTCCACGGACCAGACGACCCGGTTCTCGTCGTGGCTTTCGAGGAATTTGACATCCTGGAAACCGCCGCCCGACCAGAAGTAGTTGCTGTTGCCGGAAACCACATTGGCCACGGCCCACATGTTGTTGTAGGCGGGGCCGAAGGATCCCACCGAAGGCGTGACCGAGCCCCGCCAGGCAAACCCGTTCTCGGTCAGGGCGGTGATCATCACCTGGTTGAAGTTGTTGCCGCCGCCGCCCCAGCCGTCGGTGTGGTTGCCGCCCCACTGGGCGTCGAAGCCGTAGGTGACCGAATTGGCCGGATACCCGAAGTCCTCGGCGATCAGCAGGATGTCTGGGTACTTGGCGACCAGTTCGTTCCGGATCCACTGCCAGGTGGAGTAGGGCTCGCCCCCGATGTAGTCGAAACGGAAACCGTCCACCCGGTAGGCGTCGACCCAGTGGCAAAGCGAGCCCAGGATGTGTTCCTTCAGCAGCGGTTCGTTCCAGTTGAGTTCCACCAGGCCCCAGGGGTTGCTCTCGGTGGTGGTGAAGCGGTAGGTGCCGGTGAAATCGTCGATCTGGCGCAGAGGCGCGCTGCCCGACATGTGATTCACCACGGCGTCGAGGATGACGGCCATGCCGTGGCTGTGGGCCTCGTCGACCAAAGTGGCGAAGGTGGTGGGCCATCCGAACGCGGGATTCGGGGCGTACTGCAAGACCGGATCGTAACCCCAACCATTGTAGGACGGCGCGGTCACGGGCATCAGTTCGATGGCATTGACTCCTAGGTCGACCAGGTCGGCCGCGGCGGTGAAGTTGGCCGTCGCTCCGGCAAACGTTCCGGGAATGCTGAAATCGTTCAGGTTGACCTCGTAGATCACCAGACGTGACCGGTCGATGGGGGAGGCCAGGGGAGCTGGGGTGGCGAAGGGGCGACCGCGCAGGACATTCCAGTAGGCGGGATTTCCATGGAAACCGTCCGGGGTGACTTCGGTGGCGGCCGGGTCGGTGACCCACCCCACTTCGGCGCCGATCCTCATGACGTACTTGAAGGTGAACAGGCCGTCGGGAACCTCGGTGATCAGACGCCAGGTGTGGCCGTCCGGCTGGAGGGTCATGGCCCAGGCGGGATCGTCGTCCACCCAGTCGTTCAAGGAACCGGCCACGTGGACGGAATCCAGATCGTAGGCCGTCAGGGTGAAGGTGTCGGTGTAGGCCTTGGCGGTAGAATCGTGACCGGCGTCTTCCGGGACCGAGAGGGGCTGGTTGTCCGAGCAGCCACCGACCGCCAACAGGGTCATCGTGGCCAGAACCAGAAGGGCCGTCAAACGGCTGGGATGGGTGGCAAACAGATGGGTCCGGACCATGGGTGCTCCCAGGTTTTTCGAGTCATTTTTGGAACGGTTTCCAAGGATACGACTTCTATAATTATAACATATTCCGCCCCTTTAAACGAATGGGGCGGATTTTCCTTGAATAGGGGACTTTTAATGTCCCGTGCCCTCTGTTAGCATTCATGGTTGGCACAAAATCAAAGGGTTCCGATTGTTCCTATCGGTCGGTATTCACCCCGCCAAGGAGCTTGCGAAATGTCCGAACTGAAGAGATCTATCTCCGTCTTTTTTGCGATCGCATTGCTGGTGACGGCCCTTCTGGCCCCCGCCCAGGCCGCCAAGGTGACCTTTCAGTTCGAGGACGCCGGGGTCGGGTCGGTATTCTTGGCCGGGGAATTCAACGGCTGGAGCGATTCCGCCAACCCCATGGCCAATGCCGACGGCGTCTGGACCCTGGTCCTGGATCTGGACCCGGGCACCTATATGTACAAGTTCGTGGCCGACGGAAGCTGGAAAGAGGATCCGGGCAACGCCAACAGCACCGACGACGGCTTCGGCGGGAAGAATTCGGTCGTCACCGTGGCTGCGGACGTGGCGGAAATGGCGGCAGCCGGCGGCGCCCTGGCCGCGGGCGCTGCGGCCGCAGCGGTGGCGGAAACCGTTCCGGCACCGGCCACCGCTGACGGGGGAAAGGCCCAGGTCACCTTCCGCTACGAAGACGCCGGCGCGACGCAGGTCTACCTGGCCGGGGATTTCAATGGCTGGAGCGATTCCGCCGCCCTGATGGACAACCAGGACGGCGTCTGGACCAAGACCCTCGAATTGGCGCCGGGCGACTACGCCTACAAGTTCGTGGTCGACGGGAGCTGGACCCAGGATCCGGCCAACGCCAATACGACCGATGACGGTTTCGGCGGACAGAATTCCCTCGCCCACGTGGCGGCGGGCCAGGACGAGGTGGAGGCCGCTGCCGCGGGTGGCGCGGCCGGTGCGGCGATAGCGCCTGCCATGGCCCCGGCGGGCGACGGAGAACTCCGCTCGGTGGATTTCAGCTACACTCCGGTCATATCCGGCGTGACCAACGTTTTCCTGGCGGGCACCTTCAACGACTGGAACGATTCCAAGACCCGCATGACCGATGCGGACAACGACGGCACCTACACCGTCACGCTGCTGTTGGCCCAGGGAACCTATCAGTACAAGTTCGTGGTCGACGGCAACTGGCATCAGGATCCCAACAACTCCGAGGCGGCCGAGGACGGTTTCGGCGGTCAAAATTCCCTTTTGAACGTGGACGCGAGTTTCTCGACCATCGAGATCGAACTCGGCGACGGCAAGATCTACAGTGATGACCTCGAGCCGGTCTTCGACTACTCGACCTGCAATCCGTTGAGCCCGACGGAAATCTCCCTGACGGCCAAGGCTCACCTGGGCGACGTGGAGGAGGTCACACTGGTCCACCGGATGGGCGGCGGCACGGAACAATCCATGGTCATGGAACCCGTGGAGAAGGATGCTTCCTTCCAGTACTACCGGACCACGGTGGCTCTGGACGATCCCGAAGTCGACCTGTCCTTCCTCATCGCCTACCGCGATGCCGGGACCACGGAGTATTTCGGCGCACGGGGGATGAGCGCGGACAAGGACAGCGCGCCTTTTGTCTACCGCGCCGCGGATTTCCCGCCGTTTTTCACTCCGGACTGGGCCAAGGACGGCATCATCTACCAGATCTTCCCCGAGCGGTTCAACAACGGCGACGCCGGCAACGACCCCGACTTCACCGAGCCCTGGTACACCGGGGCCAACAAACTGCCCGAGGGCGGCAAGACCAACGGTGAATATTTCCATCTGGTGGACGACTGGTACGACGTGGGCGGGC
The DNA here is from genome assembly GCA_965363725.1 of uncultured bacterium. GTDB lineage: Bacteria > Krumholzibacteriota > Krumholzibacteriia > LZORAL124-64-63 > LZORAL124-64-63 > JAGLCY01. Next base: position 22,470 of record CBDTUS010000005.1, read on the forward strand.
TGAAGAAAAGTCCCTATCGCACCGATGGCAAACCCGACTACTACTCATTCTACGGCGGGGACATCGCGGGGATCAGTCAGAAGCTGGATTACCTGAACGACCTGGGTGTCACGGTGATCTATTTCAATCCCCTGAACACGGGCATGAGCAACCACAAGTACGACCCCGTGGACTACCACGAAGTCGACCCCCATTTTGCGAACAAGAAGGAGTTCAAGGAGTTCGTCAAGGCTGCCCACGCCAAGGGAATCCGTATCGTGGTCGACATGGCTTTCAATCACACGGGGAACTGGCACTTCGCCTTCCGCGACGCCGTGGACAACGGCCCGAGCAGCAAGTACTACAACTGGTACGAGTTCCACCGCTGGCCCCTGCCTTCGGGCCGCGACTTCAACGCCAGCGACTACTACGACTGCTGGTGGGGTTTCGGCCTGCATCCCAACCTGAACTTCGACCTGGCGCGCAGCAACGCCGACGAGAACAACATCGAGAACATCGAGGACGCCACACCCAACATGGACGTGGTCAACTACGTGCTGAAGACCGCCGACATCTGGCTCAAGGAATACGACATCGACGGTTTCCGCCTGGACGTGCCCAACGAGGTGCCCTTCTGGTTCTGGAAAATGTTCCGGGACCGGGTCAACTCCGTCAAGGAGGACGTCTGGCTGGTGGGCGAGCTGTGGGGCAACGCGGGCCGCTGGATCAATCCCAACTGCTTCGACTCGACCATGAACTACAAGTTCTTCCGCGATCCGGTGATGGACTTCTTCGGCAAGGGCAGCATCGACGCCGCCACCTTCGACGCCCGCCTCAGCCCGGGCCGGTTCCAGTACCCGCCCCAGAGCGTGGCGGTGATGATGAACCTGATGGACAGCCACGACACCATCCGCTTTCTGACCAGCGCGGGCGATGTGCGACGTCTCATGCTCGGCGCCATGTTCGGCATGACCTACGTGGGCATGCCCCACATCTGGTACGGCGACGAAGTGGGCATGACCGGGGGCAAGGATCCGGACTGCCGCCGACCCATGGACTGGAAGTACGAGGGGGATCCCCGCAAGGTGGAGCTCCGGGAATTCTACGGCCGGATCACCCGGCTGCGCCGCGACACCCCGGTGCTCAGCCGGGGCAGCTTCACCACCCTGGTGACCGAGGGCAAGGCGTTTGTCTTCGCGAGGGAGCTGGATGGAAAAATCGCGGTTAACGCCTTCAACGCCGGTCCTTCGCCGGTGACGGTGACCCTGTCGGCGGAAAGCCTGGGGAAGCTGGCCGCGCCTGGAGCCAGCCTGGCCTTTGCAGCCGAGGTGGGTCCCGAGATGTTCCCACGGGCGGCCGGCGGCAGCTTCCAGACCGGTGAAAAAATCGATTTGAGGGGCGGAGACGTGGAAATCACCCTGCCGGGAATGAGTGGCGCGATTTTGTTGAATTAGCCCCAAACCCTAAACGGAAGATCCCCCGCCTCCCGGTTGCGATCGGGGGGCGGTTTTTCATCATATATCCAAAAACTGCACCAAAAAGCCTGATTTTATGGTAAAATATGTCCTGACAATGGAATTCCCGGCCCCAATCGCGCCCCTGTTGCGTGGCGTCAGTTTGGGTCCCTGGGCAGGCTTGATCCCATCCGGTCGGCCCCCTTATTCCGAAGTGGCCCGACGACCGGGCCTTCACCCCGTGGGAGGGTATCATGAAGAAACTGCTCACGCTGACCGTTTGCGTCATGTTGCTCGGCGTGGCCGGCAACGCACTGGCTGTCATCGACTGGGCCGGCAACATGTGGCCCAACAGCGGCGCCAGCGTCACGCCGACCGGTCCGGTGGATGTTTACGCCCAGGTCTTCAAGGCCGGCGTCACTGACGCTCCGGGACAGGGCGCGGACATTTCCGCGGTCCTTTTCTACACCACCGACATAGCCGCCACCGCCAGCTCGCCCATGACTTTTCTGGGTGACAACGGCGAAAACAACGACGAGTACACCGCCCAGATCCCGCAGGCGGTCCTGTTGGGCGCCAGCTACGTGGATGTCGAGATCGTGTTCACCGACGCCACCGACGGCTCGGAATATACGGACCTCGTGGATCAGGCCGGCAACGTGGCGCCGCTGCGCTACAACGTGATCGACGTGCTTCCCAACGACGTCACCGTCCGCTTCACCCTCTGCATGAGTGGTGTCGAGACGACGGACGTTCCCTGCGTGATCGGCTCGGCCGCCGAGATCGGCGCCTGGGATACGGGCGTGAACATGGCGCCCACCGCCACCGATGAACTGTACACCGTCGACGTCGTGTTCGTCGCCGGCGGCAACCCCTCCTTCGAGTACAAGTTCAAGAAGGACGGCTGCGTGACCTGGGAAGGTACCTCCAACCGTGTGGTGAACCTGCCCACGGACGGGACCACCCTGGTGGAACTGGCCCCCGACAGCTGGGAATTCCTGCCCATCACCTGCGGGCTGGGCAGCGGCCTCGAGGAAGACAAGGTGATCTGCTTCCAGGTCTGCATGGACGGCGTGGACAACTCCGGCGGTGTCTGCACCGTGGGCAACATTCCCGAACTGGACGCCTGGGGCGCAGGCATCGGGGCCACCATGGTCGGACCGAACCTTTTCCAGACCTGCATCGTGTTCCCCGCGGGCACGGCCATTCCCTTGAACATCGAGTACAAGTTCAAGAAGGACAACTGCGAATCCTGGGAAACCGCACCCAATAGATTGGTCACTCTGGACAACAGTCTGGATGCCGAAACGATCCTGACCCACGCCTGGGACGACGGGCCCGGCGTGTGTGAGCCGGTGGCCGTCGAGGATGCCGCCTGGGGCACCATCAAGGGCATGTACCGGTAGACGGCTGAATCGCCTCACGGCCGCTTGCGGCCAAAAGATACCTCCCGGGTTATCCCGGGAGGTATCTTTATATCGGCTGAGACTGACAGGTCAGTGCAGGATGAGGATGGAGTTCTGCCCCCCGAAGCCGTCGTCCTCGGCGAGGGGGTTGTTCTGGTCGTGGACCCAGCGCAGGCCCCAGTCGACGGCGTACTTGTACTGGTACCGGCCCGGTTTCAGGGGAACGATGATCTCCCAGATGCCGTCCTTGTCGTCGTCCTGCATGGCCGCGACGCCGTGGTCGAACCGGCCGGAAGTCTGGGTCCCGCACCAGCCGTTGTCGTCCCAGTTTCCGCACAGGTTGACGTTGCGGGCCTGGGGCGCCTCGTACTGGAACTTCACCGCGAACTCGAAGTCGTCCACCCGGTGGGGGGTTGGCAGGCGGTTGCGCAGGACCTTGGTATAGCTGCAGCCGGTGGCGACGGCCCCGGCGACCAGAATCACGGCCAGAACGAAAATTCCTGATTTTTTCAGCATTTCCGTCCTTTCCTAGAAGAGCAGCTGGGCCCGCAGGGTGAAAACGCTGGCCTTGGCCAGGTATTCCTCCGCGCCCAGCAGGGTGGCGTTCGGGTGATCGAACAGGAAATTCTGCCGGAACCACCAGCGGCCCAGCTGTCGGCCCGAGTAGTCGATCGAATAATCGAGCGGATCCACCCCGTAGGCCAGGGTCAGGTCCAGCTTGGAAATCGGCGTGTACCGGAATCCGGCGAAAGGCGCGAAGTAGTCCGGCGAATCGGAAATCACGCCGCCCTCTCCGTCGCTGGTCTCAAAATTGTACTGGATGAAACGGAGATCCGCGATCAGCCCCGTGTTCCGGGTCAGGTCGCGGTCCCATCGGAAAATCAACTCGTAGCTGTCGGCGGTCATCGAAGCGACGCCGGCGTCGGCGTCGGTGTAGGCGAACTCGATCTCGCCACGGCCCAGGAAATCACCCGACTGACCGAGTCCGGCAATGAGGGTGGCCTTGAACAAGTTTTCGGTCTGGGACGTTAGGGTGCTGTCGGCGGGTACCGTGCGGCCGGAGGATCCGTAGTCCAGATCGCGGCCGGTATGCCGCACCCACAACAGGAGATCCAGCGAGTCCTTGTGCCAGTCCCAGGTGAAGTCCAGGGAGTCGGCATCGGACGAGGCCGGGCTGGCCTCGATGTCGAAATAAATCTGCTTGTTGGCGATGCTCTGATCCACGAAATCGTACTGGAGGAAACGCTGGTCGGGGTCGGCACCCTTCATGTCCGCCCTGATGTACTTGAAGCTGAAACCCATGTCGTCACTGGGGTCGAAGTCGATCTGGCCCAGCAGCAAGCGGCGGTCGCGTTCCAGGTAAGGCACGTCAATGCTGCCGTTGGTGTTGTTCTGGCCGGCCTGGTTGCCGGTCACGAATCGCTGTTTCAGTTGCACGAAGTTGCCCTGGGCGCCGAACATGACCTTGGAGCTGAGATCCACCCGCAGGTCCAATCCGATTTTGTAGTCGTGGGACTCGTTCTGGTACCAGGTGCTGTTGTCGTCGGTCTGGGCGCGGGCTTCGTCCAGGGCCGGAATGCCCGTCGAGGGCAGGCCGACCTCCGTGCCGAAGTCCAGCCAGACCAGCGACCGCTGCATCCAGAGGGGAGTGCCGATTTCCACCGGCCCGAACTTCCTCGACAGCCTCAGGCCCAGCTGGTCCTGGCCGGTGTTGTCGTAGAGGTTGGGGTCGCCGTAGTAGTCCTGGTTGTAGATGTTGGCGAGGAATATCTCGGTGTGGATGCCGATGGGATCGGCATGGAACAAGGCGCCGGCGGTACCCTTGCCGATGTCAAGATGGTCGTGGCCGATGGTCCCTTCGAGGTCGATGTTCCCACCGAGGGTCAAAAGGTCGCTGCTGGTGTAGACTTCCTGGTTCCAGTACGCCTTCAGATCGAAATTCCCCGGATTGATGGTCAGGTTCGCCTCATCCAGGAACCCGGCAATGTTGTTCTGGATGATGTTCTGGTCCGAGTCCAGCCGAATACGCATGTAGGTCGAGGCGATTTCACTGACCTCGGCCTCGAAGTTCAGGTCCACGCTCTGGCTGGGCCGCAGAAGGCGGTACCGAGGATCGACCTGGGGTTCGTCCCCGACCTCGACGGCCACGTTCTTGGCGAATTCGAAGCGGGTCAGGTAGCGGCCGCCCAGGAATAGTTTGGCATTCAGGGCGGCGTTGGCCTCCCGTTCGTCCGCGGGGGCCGCGGCGGCCGCGACCAGCTGACCGTTGTCATCCAGGGTGATCACGGAATTGGAGCCCCCGTAGGGGTCGGACTTGGCGTCGGGATTGCCCGGATCGGCGAGCCAGGCGCCGTCCACCACGAATTTGTATTCGTATTGGCCGGGTTCAAAGGGGTGCACGAGGGCCCAGCGTCCCTTTTCGGTCTCCCGCAGCAGCAGGTTCTGGGCGTCCCAGCCGTTGAAATCGCCCGCCAGGCAGACTGAGCCCGCGCCCGGGTCCTCGTAGGTGAACAGGATGCCACCGTCCACGGCGGTGGGGGCCCCGATCTCGTAGTCGTCGGGAATGATCTCCGAGGCCTCGCCGCCGCCGTCCGGGCTTGCAGCGACGGGAGCGGCAGCGGCGCCGGCGGCCGAGGTGACCTCTCCGCCGGACCCCACGGTCACGACCGAATTGGAACCGCCGAAGGGATCGGAGTTCTTTTCGGGATTGTCGGGATCCTCCACCCAGTTGCCGTCCACGATGAACTTGTACTCGTAGGAGCCGGGGTCCAGGGAAACGGAAAGGGTCCAATCGCCGGAGTCCTGACGGGTCAGGGACAGATCCTGGGCGTTCCAGTTGTTGAAGTCGCCGGCCAGATAGACGGATCGGGCATCGGGGGCATGGAAGGAAAATTCAATGCCGCCGTCACCCTGGGCCGGTGCCGCCGCCAGGGCGGGGCCCGGAGGGCCGGTCGATGCCAGGACGGCCAGAATGGCCGCCGTCAGAACCAGGACTCGTGATACTTTCGCAAACATGGCCAGCTCCCTGCCAAACATGATCAGAACCAGGCTTTGACCAGGACCTTGAAACGGTCGGTCAAGTTGGCGTTGCTTCCTTCGTTCACGAACCAGTCGGTATAGACGAGATTGTCGGACTGGCCCGCGTCTCCGTATTCGAAATAGAACTCGGCGCCCCAACCCAGGTCGTACTTGAGCTGGGCGAACACCGTGTGCCGGGCTTCGGTTTCTTCGTTGACGTTCATGGCCCGCAGGTAACCCTTCAGGCGCTCGGTCAGGTTCACGTTCATGTCGAACCCGTAGATGGTCACCTGCCGGAAGGTGCCCGCGTCGTGGATGCGGGCCTGGATCCGGATCTTGGCCAGGAAATTCTCCACCGAGACCTCCCCGAACCAGTCGGGATAGGTCTTGAAGTCGTTGATGGCGGAGTCACTGTCGTAACCGTGCCAGTTCCGGTAGGCGAAACGGGCCTTGAACCCGTTGATGAATTCCATGTAGAGCTCGCCGTACCATTCGGTCGACGGTCGCAGTCCGCCGCCGGGCTGGTCCACGACCCGCTGGCGCTGGGAATCCCAGATGAGCTTGGTGGTCACCGACTTGCGGGGCACCAGCCAGATCAGTTCGGCGTGCTTCTGGATCTTGTTGTACTCGCCGCCATCATCGAACCGGCTGGACATGAAGTCCCGGAAGTCCTCGCCGAAGTCGTTGTACCAGGAGTGGATGGTGAAGTCCCAGATGTGGATATCCCGCTCCTCGACCGCAATGGCCCGGGCACGGTGGCGGCTGGCGCCGAATACGTATTCGTCATAGGGGCGCTGGCTCCAGGCCATCTCGGTGGTCCACCGCGACTGTTCCAGGTTGAGGGGGCCCAGGCGCAGGCCGCTGGTGACCAGGTTGCGGGGGCTGAAGGCGACGTCGAAGGAAAACACGTTGTTGTGCATCAGGGAGAGGATGTCCCGCCAGTTCTCCTGGGAGGTGTCCGTCCAGTCCTTGCGCAGGTACATGACCGCCGATTCCACCCTCCCGTCCCAGGCTTTGTGCCTCAGGCGGAAGATCTTGTGGTCGTCCCCGTTGGGGATGTCCACCCCTTCGGTGATGGTGTCGCCCTCGTCGTTGACCAGGGGGATGCCTTCGATGGTCATCACCGGCCGGCTGATGGAGAAGGTGCCGCCGTTGTCGCTGACGATGGCGGTGCCGCCCATGTTCTTGATGCCCAGATCGGTTTCCCAGAAATCGAACCGCACGCCCTGCGCCTTGGGTCCCCAGTCATCGTTCTTCAATCTGCCGTCGTCCACCAGGCGGAGCAGGGGTTCGTCGTTGATGTAGAACCGGCTCTGACGGTAGAACAGGAAGGCCTCGTATTTCTGCTGCCGGAGTTTGATGTGCCCTTCACCGCTGAACCAGGGAGGGGTGTAGTAGTCCACCGTGGGGGAACGGTCGTCGTCCCGGTTGGATTCGGCGCGGACCTTGGCGAAAATCTCGAACTTGTCGTTGGGCCAGGACCAGAATTTGAGTTCGGCATAGTGCTTGGGCATGCCGTTGGCGCCCGGAGGGCCGAAATTCCATTTGCCGTCCTCCTTCTGGGCGGAAATCTCGGCCTCGTAGAATCCTTCCACCTTGTTGGCGGCGTAGACCGGCCAGACGCAACACAGCGCCATCCAGCAGACCGCCAGGGTCAAGATGATGCGGGTCGATGTCCGTCCAGTCCGCACCATCAATTCCTAATCGTGAAGGAAAGCATGTAGATGTTGCCCAGATTCTTCTCGGTTTCGACGGTGAAATCCGCCTGCCAGTGGTCGTCCTGCAGGCCCGCGCCCAGGGTCACCATGCCGCGGTCCAGGCCCATGCGCAGGACCAGGGCATCGTAGAACCAGATTTCCGCGCCGCCGTGCATGACGATGTTGTTGAACTCTCCCTCACGGCTCCGGAAATCGGCGGTCACCAGGAGCGTTTCGCGGAACAGGTAGTGACCACCGGCGGCCCATTCGCGGAAGACCGGATCGGGGCTCGATGTACTCTCGATCAACTGCAGCTCGGTCTCGATCACGTTGTAGAGAACCGCGCCGAGGCCCCAGGGCCCGCCGCTGTCGTAAAGGACTCCCAGGTCGAGGGAATAGCCCTGGTCCCCGCCGTTGTAGTTGGGGTCGTTGTATTGTTCGTAACCCGGCGCCGCCAGCAGGAACATCTTGCCCGTCACGCCCAGGGAAAGGCCCTCGAGGAAAGGCATGTTGCCGGCAACGGCCAGATTGACCGTGTCCTCGTAGTAGAGATCCTTGATGCCCAGACGGACCCAGCTGGCGCCGAAGTGGAAGGCCCCCAGGCGGGGAAGGTCCGCGGCCAGGTAGGTGTTTCTCAGCTCGGATACGCCGTAGAGCCAGGAGTTGGTGGCTGTCAGGGAGATGCGGTCGTCCAGCACGGCGCCGGCGGGATTCCAGTAGGCGGCGTTGGCGTCGTCGACCAACGAGACGAAGGCCGAGCCCAGGGACTTGGGCCGCGCGCCGATCCGGGCGTGACGAAAATCCGCCCGGGCAGATGGGGCCAGGCCGGACATGACCGTCAGCAAGGCCGCCAGCCCGGCGACCCACAGGCCGCAATGCCGTCGCGCGGTCATTTGATCACCGCCACGGCATGGTTGCTGCGGATGGTCCGGGTCCCGCCTCCGAAATTGTAGGTAGCCAGGATCCTCAGGATATAGATGCCGTAGGGAACGACTTCGCCGGAGAAATCGGTGCCGTCCCAGATCAGGCCGGGCACACGCCGCGGCACAGGGTCGGCGAGGCTGCTGCCGGAGAAGGGGAAGGTCTGCACCAGGATGTTCTTGCGGTCACCGTAGACGTTGTAGACCTCGACGGTGATCGTCGCCTCCTGGGTCAGGAAAAATGAGATGGCGGTTTCGTCGTAGAGTTCGTCGCCGTTGGGCGAAAAGGGGTTGGGCGAGATGGTGATCCCGGAGATCACCTCGTTCGGGTCGTAATTGTTGGCCTCGGTGGCGAACAGTCCGTAGGTGCCCACCTGGTTGATGGTGGCGGTCACGTTGTTGCCCGTGGGCGTGACGTTGCCGCCGACGAGGATCCACCTGTCCGATTCGGGATTGTAGTGGTAAAGGGCGATCAGGTTTTCGTCGAGCCCCTTGGGCACCCATTCCTGCGGGTAGTGCAGCGAAAGCTGGGCATTACCGGGCAGCTTCTCCTCGTAGTCCAGGTAGCCCCCGAGAGTGTCGGCGGTGGCGAGGAATACTTGCCGGAAGATACCGATGGGCCGGCCCTCGGGAATGACCGGGGCTTTCTGGACCGCCTCGATGATGTTGCAGACATCCCACTGGAGCTGGACATCGGCGGCCATGGTGTCGGGATCGACCGCACCACCGGTCCAGGCCTGGGCGATGTGCTGCCGGACCAGGTTGTTGCGCAGACGCTCGGGCACGTTGAGGATCGAACCCTCGACCTGGAGAAGCCGCAAGGGGTCCGCGTCCAGGGCACTGTCCTCGGGCCGGCAGAAGGCGTTCTTTTCGATCTGCAGCGTGGTGACCGGAGAGATGGAGGTTTTCGGGGGCTCGGGCGGATCGGCCCGCGGATTGCCCGGATCCGAGGCCTCCACCTCGAACTCCAGGTACCGGGTGCTGTCGACGGGAGAATAGACGAGGTTCGAATCGAGCCAGCTGGGCAGGATGTCCACGACCCACACGTCCCCGCCGAGAAATCCCATGGGCACTTCCCGGTCCCAGCCGCTGCCGGAGAATCCGGTGGAGCGATAACGGAAGGTAGCCTCGGCGACCCGGTTGTCGTCGGTGATGTTGATGGCCACGGCCAGGGGCGCGTCCAGGATGGGGGCCACCCTGGTGACGACCGATCCCTTGCCGCCGGTGTCGATCACCGGCGGGCCCGTGTCTTCGAAGGTGCTCATTTCGATAGCCACGGGGGTGAGCCCGCGAGCCAGCCGTGCCAGGGCGTCGGTCGAGGAATAATCGAGAATGGAATCCTGGGCGGCGCCGGCGGTATGGCCCACACCGGGCACCAGGAGCAGGTCCATGTAGTTACTGTCGCGGTCGCCCTCCTGGCCGCCGGCGAATTGCCATTCGCTGCGCCCCTCATTCACCCAGCGGATGCCGCCCAGGACCTCTTCGCCGCCGAAATCGTGGCTGGCCATGCAGACGGCGATGTCCCACTTGGCGATGTCTTCGGCAGTAGGGTTACCCATGGCGTCCTTGGAAACCAGGGCGGTGACCGTATCGAGGTCGTAGTCGCTGAGCAACAGGATTTCATTGTCGTTGCGCAGGGCGTTGTCTCGCCATGAGTCGACGGTGTTTTGCCCGTAGGAAGGGATCAGCGCCTTGTACCAGCCGTCGCAGATGATGGCCCAGTCCCAGGCGTCCCAGGGCTGGAAGGCCGCCTGCCTCCAGGGTAGGGAACTGATGGCGCCGCCGGGGGCGTTGTCGATCAGGATATCGATCTTGGTGATGTTCAGATCCGCGTACAGGGGACTCCAGTTGGCCGTTCCCGGATCGGCCGGGTTCGGGAAGTCGCCCACGGACACCTGGAAAGCGATCATGTCGATTTCTTCGCCGCCGATGATGGCCACGGTCTCGAACACCGTCAGTCCGGTCAGGTCGAAGCCCCCGCTGACGAAGGCGATGTTGGTCGGGTAGGTGTAGAACTTTCGCACGACCCCGGGCTGGTTGGGCCCGTGGTCGTCGCCGACCGGGTCGGTGACCTGGATGATGGGAGTGATCACGGCTGTCACGTCGACGGTGGCGGTTCCCGTGTTGGCGATGATGTTGCCGCCGTCGAAGGCGCGGACGACAAGGTTCTGCAGTCCGCCGGGATTGCTGATGGGCACCATGGTCAGCAGGGCGTAGACCCCGTCACCGGCGACCGAATCCCCGTGCCCGGAATCCCCGTCGTCGAACATGCGGGTTTCCGGGCTGCCGCCCATGGCACTCAGGTCGGCCACCACGTCGCCGATGCCGTTGCCGGCGTCGGTGACCAGGGCTTCCAGCACGATGGTCCCGCCCGCATCGAGTTCCTCGGGAGTGACCCGGGTATTGGCGACGACCGGTGGCTCGGGGAAGACCGTGCGGGTCACGTAGGTCCGGCCCCAGGCTTTCAGGGTTACCGGGCCCAGGGCGTTGTCCTCCCAGTCAGGGTCGTCCGGTGGCAGATTCAGGGTCGAATCCTGGGGGGCCGAGTCGAAGGCCGAGTATAGGTCCCCGGCGGGCCTTGTGTCTCCGGTCAGGTAGGCCTCCAGCAGCATCGAATCGGGGAAGGTGGTGCCAATGACCGCCCGGGGAATGTTGATTTTCAAACCCTCGGCATCCTTGGTCACCCACCTGGTCTGGAGATTGAAGTCCCCGTTCAGCTCATCCGGATCCGGGTCAAGGAACTCGACCCAGCCATTCTGATCGAAGCTCCAGGCTTCCCAGGTGGACGCCACGTCGGGGTTGTGCCGGCGGATGTCCCCATAGTCGTTGGCGGAATACTTGCTGGTCAGGACGATGTCCGGCAGCAGGGCGTGACCGAAGTTCACCGGCTGCTTGAAGGGGTCGCTGGTCGCGCCGGCGGGGTCGAAATTGGTCTCGATGGCCACATGGATCTGCATACCGTCCAAGGTGGACTGGAAGGGGATTTCCAGCAGCAGATCCTCGGGCGTGTTAGCCACTACCAGGGCGGTCAGGTCCGCCTGCTCCAGGGTCTGCCGGTTCGCGGGTTCGTCGTACCAGACCGGGTCGGGAATGACCACCAGGTCCCTCAGCCGGATGGTTCCCTGGTCGCCGGCGATTCCGGAGCCGGCCCCGAAAATGGTGACCAGACCGGCGGCGCCCACAGGAGTGAAGGTGCTGGTGGCGCGGCCGGATTGGCCGGACACTGCAGTGGTGGGGGCAAATGTTCCCAGGGTGGCCGGATCCGCGGAGAGACCGATGCTCTGTCCGGAATCGGCCGTGGGGTTGCCGAACTGGTCGATAGTCTGGGCGTTGACGGCAAACGGCGTCACCATGTCGCTCAGGTTTCCAGGCAAGGACAGGTCCCAGCCGTCGGTGGGGCCGGCCACCGATACCAGGGTGATGACCGTTTCGTTTCCGTCCAACTCGTAGGCGGCTACGTCCAATTCATCGCCCTGGAAGAACACCGTGGCGGTGATCTGAAGAATGCCCGCTCCGGTAGCTTCGATTGATGCCTCGGCCTCCCCATCGCCGTTGGTCACGACGGTGGGCTCAACAAACTGCCCCTTGCCGGTGCTTTCGGTGACGACTGAAAAAGTGACCGGGATGTTGTCGATCTTGCTTTCCTTGCCCGCGGAATCGAAAAGCTTGGCTGTGATCTTGATCCGGTCTTCATCATTGGCGACCAGCGTGTCACGCTCGGTGGTCAGCAGGACGGTTTGGGGAGCGGGGGTCAGGAACGCCACGATGATGCGCCCGGCGATGGGGTCCTTGTTGGGCTGGGCGAGATACACGCGCAGCACCTCGACGGCGGTGTTGCTCATCCAGAATTCTGCGCGGCTTTGGGAAAAGTCGACCACACTGTCCACATCGAGGGAGTCGGCGCTCCCGTAGAAAACCGGGTTGCCGGTGGGAGCGGAAAGATCGTCCATTTTGCGGGTGGACAACTCGAAACCCTGCAACTGGCCGTCCAGATCATAAAGATCGTCGAGTCCGTTGTCGTCCCTGGCTGCCATCAGGACCCGGTTGAGGTTGATGGGCTCGTTATCGGGATCGTATTTCGTGGCTAGGGCCTCGGGCAGGGTCTCGCCGTCGGCGTTGACGATTTCCAGATGGGTGGCCCGGACGACGTTAAGCAGGACTACCCCGAGAAAGGTGTCCTCTTCGGCGACATCGAAGACGATCGACTGCGGAACATACCCGAGGGCCTCCAGGTCGAACCTGTACTGGCTCGGACCGAGGTAGGAGCTGACCGTGTCTCCTTCCACGGGATTGATCACTTCATCGTACATGACCACGCCACTGATGTTGTCCGTCAGGACGGCCCGGCCTTGGGCGGGAGGGCCCTCGAAGGAGATGGCGGCCGACACCAGGGCGGCCAGGGGTAGTTCCACGGGGATTCCGGTGACATCCTGGCCGGCAGTGACATCGACATTCACTTCGGTCGGTGAGTAGATTCCGATGACGTCGCCGGAGTTGGTGTTGGCCGAAAGGGTGAACATGCCACCGACGGGGGTGAAGAACTGGAACGGACCCCCGTTGAAGGGGAATCCCTGAGAATCGAGTTCATTGCCCGCACTGTCCAGGAAGTAGATTGTTCCCGCCTGGCCGGAACCCTCCAGAAAGGAAACGGTGCCGCTGACCTCGGTTTGTCGGACCAGGTTGAAGTCGATGTTCGTGACGTCCTGCCCGGTGGTCACCGAAAAAAGGATTTCGTCGGACAGGTAGGTGTCCGCCGTGACCGACACTATGAAGTCCCCTCCGGCATCCACGAAGAACGTATAGGGCCCCCCGGCCGAGGTGAAGTCCTGCGACTCCAGCACGGTACCTGATCCGGTTTTTAAGGTCACGGTGCCGCCGCCGCCGTTTCCCGAAGCAAAACCGATGGTGCCCCCGATGGCGGTGGCCGGGGGCAGGGTCTGATCGATGCCGGTGACCGCCTGACCCTGGGCGACCATGACAGTAGCCACATCGGCAAAATATCCCAGGGCGCTGGTGGTGACCCGGTAACTTCCCTCGGGCAGGCGAGGGAGGGCCCAGTCGCGGATGCCGTCGGCGGTGGTGGTTACCGAAAGGGGAGCGCCGGGATCCCGGCCTGAAAAATTGATGAGCTCGGCCTGGACGGTTACCGATCCGGTACCGGAATCGGCGGGCAAGGTTACGGTGCCGCTGATGGTCGCGTCGGCGGGATCAGGCTGTCCGTCACCGTTGGCGTCGATCACCGAGGGGCTCAGGTTGGCCAGCAGGACGGGGGCGGTGATGGGGTTGTTGATTCCCTCGTTGTCCGGCGCGCTGTCGTATCCGTTGCTGTCCGGGGAGGCGATGGCGGCCACGGCGACCATCTTGATCAAGGCGTTGGCGGGGACGCCGCCACCTTGGCCGGGATAGATTTCATCCCACGGCAGCGCATATTCCTCGTTGTACCAGAGGGGAAATCTGGAAGTGTCCTTGTTGCCTGAGTTGGATCCTTGGGCCCGGGAGGTGGAAGCGGAGATATCGATGCCGCCACCTGCATCATCAGTTACAAGAAAGGCCCGCGCGGGGGGAGTGAGATTTTCGGGGTCGTTCGAAAAACCAAATACCGGGTCACGATGCAGCACCATTTCGAAGCGGTGATTCTGAGGCATCAGGAAATTACTCGCAGCCGAGTCTAGTTCGGCGGCGTTATTGGGGCCCACGCCCCGATCCAAATCGAAGTAGAAGAAAAGGGCTTCCCGGAATCCGAAATCCTGGTAGGTGACCGCAATGTAGAGATTGTCCTGGTCCCAGGTGCACCACATCCGCTTGATGTTGGCGGAAGGGTGGGTGTCGTCGTGGGAATCGTCGACGACCATGTCGGCTGGATCCCAGTCGGTCCCGTCCGGGGTAATGGTGCCGTCGATGGTCGGGTGGTGGAAGGGAACGGCAACCGCGAAGGCGGCCAAGAGACCGATGATGATCACGGCCGGGAGTAGGGCGGCACGGACGTGAGAAAGGCTCGATGCGAACTTCATAGTTGGTGAAAGTTACTTCATGGGTGATGGCCGGTTCAATGGAATTCCCCACAATTTCCATTTTTACACCGTCGAGTGGGTGAAATGTTGTTTCACCTCGGGTTTGGGTGTATGGTCCCGGCCATGAAAAAGTTGCCGCCGCGGAAGATCTTCCGCAGTTCGATTTTCATTCTCATCACCCTGGGTTTGCTGCCCTGTATGTTGTCCTGCGGCCGTGTGGACCGAAGCGGCAGCGTCGTGGTGTGGGAACAGATGGATCCCCAGGAACAGATCTTCTTCGACGAGCACGTGGCGGAATTCAGGCGCCGGCATCCTGAATATGCCGATTTCCGGATCGAGCGGGTCCACTACCGGACCGAAGATCTCCAGACCCAGTTCCAGACCGCCGCCCTGGCCTACGGAGGCCCCAACCTGGTCTACGGCCCGGCCGACAAGATCGGGCCCTATTCCATCATGGGCCTGCTGATGCCCGTGGAGGAGCTGCTGCCCCAGTCGGAAATCGACCGCTTCGACCCCGTCGCGTTGCCGGTGCTCGACGGTCACGTCTGGGGTCTGCCCGATCAGGTGGGCAATCACCTGACCCTGGTGGCAAACCGGGGGCTGGTGGACCGCATTCCCACCGACACCGACGCCTGGGTCGAGCAGCTGGCCGCCCTGACCGTGGACACCGACGGCGACGGCAAGCCCGACCAGTACGGCCTGGTGTTCAACCTGCTCGAGCCCTTTTGGCTGGTGCCCTGGCTGGGAGGATTTGGCGGTTGGGTCATGGACGACCAGTCCCGTCCGACTCTCGACACGCCGGCCATGGTCGGTGCGCTCACCTTCCTGAGCGACCTGAAACAGTCGAGGGTCGTGCCCTTGGAATGCGACTATCCCATGGCCGACACCCTGTTCAAGGAGGGCCGGGCAGCTTATATCATCAACGGGCCCTGGTCCTGGGAGGGGTACCGCGCCGCCGGCCTCGACATCGAACTGGCGCCCCTGCCGATGGTCAGCGAAACCGGCCAGTGGCCCTCCCCGAGCACCAGCGCGAAATGCTACTCCATCAACCGCTACCTGGACGAAGACACCCGCGAGATCACCGCCGAGCTCTTGAAATGGCTGACGTCGACCGAGGTGCAGCTGGCGCTGGCCCGGGGGCTGAGCGTGCAGCCGGCGGACCTGATCGCCAGCCGGGACCCGGACATCGTGAACGACCCGGTCCAGTTGGCCAGCCGCCGGCAGATCGAAAAGGGCCGCCAGATGCCCATCGTTCCGGAGATGCGCGCGGTCTGGGACGCCATGCGGCCCAGCTACCAGAGCGTGATGAACGGTGAACTCGCACCGGTGGACGCCGCCCGGGCCATGCAGGACAAGGCGGTCACCATGATCGAAAGGATGCGCGAATGAGCGCGAGCCGGCGCGAAAACCGCCTGGCTTTCTGGTTCCTTCTGCCGAGCGCGTTGGTGCTGCTGGGCGTGGTGGCGTATCCCTTCTTCTTCAACGTCTGGATCTCACTGACCAACTGGAACATGTACCACTTCCGCAATCCGGAATTCATCGGCCTGACCCACTATTTCCGGATCTTTTCCGAACCAGAATTTTATAAGATCTTCGGCAAGACCATCGCCTGGACGGCCATCAACCTGGTGTTCCACTTCACGCTGGGGCTGGGGGCGGCGCTGCTGCTGAACCGCAAGCTTCCGGGCCGGAATCTCTACCGCGCCCTTCTGATCCTGCCCTGGGCCATGCCCCAGTACATTTCCGCCCTGACCTGGCGCGGTATGTTCAACGTGGAATACGGAGCGGTGAATCTGGTGCTGGCCAGGATCGGCCTCGATCCGGTGCCCTGGTTCACGAGCGAGTTCTGGGCCTTCATGGCGCCGGTGATCACCAACATCTGGCTGGGCTTTCCCTTCATCATGGTGATCGCCTTGGGCGGGCTGCAGAGCATCCCCAAGGAGATGTACGAGGCTGCCCGCATCGACGGGGCGGGGCCGGTGCGGCAGTTCTTCAGCATCACCCTGCCCATGCTCAAGCCGGTGTTGCTGCCCGCGCTGGTGCTGGGCACGATCTGGACATTCAACAACCTGAACGTCATCTGGCTGGTGACCGACCAGGGGCTGCCCGCGGACAAGACCCACATCCTGGTGACCTACGTCTACAAGGCGGCCTTCCAGTACTACCGTTACGGTTATGCGGCGGCCTTCAGCGTGTTCATCTTCCTGGTGCTGGTGTTCATCGTGAAGGGCTACAACCGCGCGGCCCGCGAGGAGGCCTACTGATGAACCGGAACAACCTCGCCGGTCGTATCTGGAACCACGTGTGGGTGCACGCGCTGGTGTGGCTCTTCGTTTTGTTCTCCATCTTTCCTATCCTGCAGATCATCGGGATCAGCCTCCGGCCGGGGGACCAGCTCTACAGCACCGACCTGAGCCTCATTCCCGAGGGCGCCACCTTCGACGCCTACCGGATCATGATCACGGAAAAACCTTTCCTGCTGTGGCTGCGCAATTCCCTGATCGTATCGCTGGGCACCGCCCTGATCGGAGTCGCCCTGGCGAGCCTGGGCGGCTTTGCCCTTTCGCGTTATCGCTTCACCGGCCGCGGGGCCGCCTTGCAGGGCATCCTGATGACACAGATGTTCCCGGCGACCATGCTGCTGCTTCCCCTGTACCTTCTGATGCGCAAGCTGCACCTGGTCGACACCCTCGGCGGCGTGATGGTCGCTTACGTGGCGACGGCGCTGCCGTTCTGCATCTGGACCATGAAGGGCTATTACGACACGATCCCCACCGCCCTGAACGAAGCGGCCCTCATCGACGGGTGCTCCCCCTTCCAGGCCTTTTTCCGGGTGACTTTGCCCTTGAGCACGCCGGCCCTGGTGATCACGGCCCTGTTCTCCTTCATGACCGGCTGGAGCGAATTCATGGTCGCCAGGGTGATGCTCGCCAGCAAGGAACTCATGACCCTTCCGCTGGGCCTCGAATCCCTTTTCACGACCTACCAGACCGAATGGGCCAACTATGCAGCGGGCTCGTTGTTGGTCTGCATTCCCGTGGTGCTGCTTTTTCTGGTATTGAATCGTTACCTGGTGTCCGGCTTGACGTTAGGGAGTGTCAAAGGCTGAAGAGCCTTTTTGTCAATAAATGTTCCTATTTGCCTGAAACTGAAGAAATTCCGTCACTATTTTGTATTTATTATGCCAAAGGGTGACATATTCGCCTGCTTGTGATAAGATTTCAGCAAGACAGGTTGGTTTGGAATCGATGGGGCCACCGTCAGGTGCACCTGTTTCGCGGCCCGCGGTCGGTTTCTATCAAAGACCAATCTGATGGTTCTTTAACCACCCTACCTAGGAGGGGTACACATGCGTTTTTCTAAGGTGATTTTGGCTGTTTTCTGCCTGGCTTTGGTCCCGGTCCTGGCTGGCGCCGCCAGCCTCAGTGAGATCCGGCCCGACCAAGGTGGCACCGACAACGACGAGTATTTCGAACTCTTCGGCGATGCCGGGGAAAGCCTTGATGGGCTGACCTACATCGTCATCGGTGACGGCACCGGCGGCAGCGGCGTCATTGAAAACGCCACCGACCTGACCGACCTGGTCATTCCCGACGACGGCTATTTCCTGGCTGTGGAGTCCTCCTGGACCGGCACCTGTGGTGATAATCCTCCGGACCTGGTCACCACCCTGAACTTCGAAAACAGTGACAACAACACCCACCTGCTCGTGACCAACTTCACGGGCGCCGTCGGTGATGATCTCGACACGGACGATGACGGCAACCTCGACAATCCGCCCTGGGACGCGGTCACCGACTGTTTGGCGATCGTCGAGACCTTTGGTTCCGGCGAATTGATCTACTGCGAAACCACCGTGGGCCCGGACGGGACATTTGCGCCCGGACACGTCCTGATGTGCGAGGGTATCTGGAATATTGGTGGCTTCGACTTCTGCACCAATGACAGCCCTGGCCAGAGCAATGCCAGTGCATGCACCGTCGGCACCGAAGAGACCAGCTTCGGCAGCCTGAAATCCCTGTACCGGTAGTTTCCTGTCCGGTTACCTGGATGCGGCCCCGCCTCCTTTTGGGGAGGCGGGGCATTTTTTTGTCCGGAGTTGTTTACTTGAACCGTCCCAAATGCCAAGGTGGGGGCGAAGGAATCCTGCGAAGGAGGCGATTCCCTCGGGGACCGTGGTTGAATGGAGTCTCGATTTTTTCTGGACGGTCGCATCATGAAAAAAATTCCCCGCAAGCTGGTCTGGACGCTCGGCATTTTCCTGGGTCTGATCCTGGTGACGGTCCTGGGTCTGCGCCTGTTTTTCCCCGCCGAAAAGGTCCAGGAAATGGCCGTGAACCTGGCCAGCGAAAAGCTGGGCCGGCCGGTGGCGGTGACGGAAGCCGGACTGTCGTTTTCCGGGGGTCTGGGCGTCAAGCTCGGTGGCGTGGAGATCGCCAACCCGGCGGGTTTTGAAGGTGAACCCCTGCTGACCGCCGAAAAAATCGACCTGAAACTCCAGCTGGCTCCCCTGTTCAAGGGACAGTTCCAGATCAACCGGTTGGTGGTCGATCAGCCCCGGGTGCGCCTGCATCGTCTGGCGACCGGCGCCGACAACTTCACTTTCGATAATCTGGAAGAGGGCCCCGCGGGTGCTGCGGAAGCGGGGGCCAAGGACACGGGATCCGACTTGGCGGTCAGCATCGACCGGGTCGAAATCCACCGGGGCCTGTTGGCCTATACCGACGAGGGAACCGGGCAGGGCGTCGACCTGATCGGGCTGGATCTGTCGGGGAGCCTGACCAACCCGGGGCCGGGGATCTTTCGTTCGGCGGGTAAGGCGGCGGTGGACAGCCTGCGCGTCGAAGGCGACCAACCGCTGCCCACTGTGGCCGCCGAGGTGGAGTACGACCTCGCCTTCGACACCTCCAGCCGGATGCTGACTCTCGACCGGGGCGACGGCCGGGTTGCCGGTCTGCCCCTGGGCCTGACCGGGCGGTTGACCGCGGTGCCGGACAGTCTGCGGATGTCCGGCCAGGTCCGGTCCGCCGGCATCAGCCTGGATGATCTGCGCCAATTCCTGACTCCGGAGCAGCTCGAAACCCTCGAACCCATCACCTTTGCCGGTCAGGTGGCCGTGGAGGCCGACCTGGAATTCGACCAGGCACGTGCCGAACCCATGGCCTACAAGGGGAGTGCCACCATCACGGACCTGAGCGCGACCAGCCGGGACGTGGCCGGGGAACTAAAGGTCCGGGAAACCAGGCTGGATTTCCGGCCCGACCAGGTGAAGGTGGCCACCGACGGCGGCTCCTTTGACGGCCAGCCCCTGGAACTGCAACTGACGGTGGCGGATTTCGAAAACCCCCGGGTGGACGGGAAATTTTCCGGGGATATCGACCTGGCTTTCGCGGAACCCTTCCTACCTCCGGAAAGGCAGGCCGCTCTGGCGGGCCGCTGCCGCCTGGAAAGCACATTTTCAGGACCGGCGCAGGATGCCGAGGCCATGGCCTACTCCGGCCGTGCGGTGTTGCAGGATGTCTCCTACCATGAGGCCGCTCTACCGGACACCTTGCACCAATTGAACGGGACCTTCATTTTTTCGCCGGATTCGGTGGTCGTCGACCAGGCCGAGGCCCGGTTCGGGGCGGGGGACTTGACGCTGAGCGGCGTGCTGACCGATCACCTGCCCTATTTTCTTCCTTCCCACAAGGACCAGCGGGACAACCTCAAGAAACCCACTTTCACTTTTGCGGCCCGGTCCCGGCGAATCGACATCGACAAACTCTTCCCGGCCGCCGCACCGGGGGCGTCGGGGGTTTCAGCAACCGCTGGAACAGCGACCGACAGCATTGCCGCAGAATCCATTCCCGACATCCTGAGCCGGGGCACGATCCAGGCCGACACCCTGATCTACAGTCAGGTGCCTTTCACTGAGGTGGTCGGCAAGGTGAACCTGAAAGACCGGGTCCTCGAGGTGTATGACGTGTCGGGCGGTGTCTACGGCGGCCAGGCCGGCGGCCGGGTGACGGTCGATTTGAACGACCTGAACGACCCCGGTTACGCCGGGGAGTTCGAGGCCGCGGACATCGAGGCGAACAATTTCCTGACCAGGTTCGCCGCCCTGGGGGGCGCCGTGTTCGGCCAGGCCAGCCTGGGAGGGAAATTCAGCGCCCGGGGCCGCGACCCGGAGATCATCAGGAACACCTTGACGATGGATTCCGAAGCCGCCCTGACCAGTGGCAAAATCATGACCGGGGATTTCCTCACCGCCGGCCTGGGCCCCCTGGCCACCGCGGCGGGCCAGCAGCTGGACAGGGAGCAGACCCTCAAGGACCTGGTCACCCTGATCAAGGTGGACGCCGGCCGGGTGAGCCTGGACGAGTTCCAGACGCGGCTGGGCCGGTTCGGGGATCTCACCCTGGGCGGCTCCTACAGTTTTGCGGGGGATCTGAACTATGAAGGCTCTCTCCTGTTGACCAAGGAGGAGACCGACCGTCTTTACGCCACCGGGGGTCTGGTGGGTGCCGTGGCCAACCTGTTCGGGAACCAGGCCGAGAGATTGCGGCTGCCCCTGACCGTGAGCGGCACCCGGGACAAACCGCGGATGGCTCTCGATTTCACCGAACTGACCGACAACCTGAGATCCCAGGCGGAGGACGACCTGAAGGACGAGATCAGCGACAGACTCAAGGGACTATTCGGAAAATAGGTTACCTCGAACGGGGACACCGGATCACTCGACCAGGTGGCGGAACACCGCCTCGGCGATGATCCGGTTTCCTTTTGGGTTGTAGTGGCCCGCGAAGATTTCCGACAATCCGCCGCCGGCCGTCGCGTGGAACAGGGCGTCTTCCGGGTGGACCACCTCGAACCCACCATCCAGGGCATCGAGGAATGTCTGATAGGTCCAGCGGCCGAGCTGCCCGTGCAGTTCCATCTCGGGGTGGGAAGGCAAGTGCAGGACCAGGAGCCGGGCCCCGATGGACGAGGCCTCCTGCTCGAAGGCCCGAATCAGCGCCCAGCCCAGCTGCTGCTCTTCACCCTGGCCGGTGAAGATGATCCTTTTCATCAACCAGGGATCCTGCCCCTGGACGCCCAGTTGTTCGGCCACTCCCAGCAACTTGCTGGCCTGCCACCAGCGGCCCTCGAAATCCGACGGGTCGTAGAAGGCTTCGTGGGGGCGGAGTTCCCAGTCGTCGAAGCGGCGGAGGATTTCGACCAGCTGCTCGGGGGCCGGCACCGGGACGTTGATCAGACTGATGCCCCCGGCCGCCAGGATGAACCGGGGCTTTGCGAAAGGCAGGCCGCTGCGGGGATCGTAGAGCGGGCGGACCAGGTTCCGGTTGCGCTTGAGATTTTCCGGGGCGAAGCCGAACACCACCAGGTCGGGGGAGAACGCCGCGCCCTGCTCCCGGAATCGCAGGAGGGCCTGGTCGAATCCGTAACCGCCGACCCCGAAATTCAAAACCTGGGCGGGAAGGCCGGCCTCGTTCAGCATCTTTTCCAGAACGGCCCCGAAGGTGTGTTCGAAGGGGACGTCGTCTCCGTGGGTGAAGGAGTCGCCGAACAGGGCGATCCGCAGGGTACCCTCGGGTGCCCGGTCCGCATAGGCCGGCACCGGCGACCGCAGACCCTGGGTGTTGTAGCTGTAGAGCCCGTTGGCCGATGTCGCTCCGGGCCGACTGGTCCAGCCAAGGTTCGGGTGGGGGATCACGATCGACGCCTCGGAAGCCCGCAGGGCCGCAGCGTGTTTGGCCACCATGGCCACGGGCATCCGGTGCGGAGGGATGATCCGGTTCTTGAAGTAGAAATTTCCCGAGGCGTCCCAGTCACCCATGATCCGGACGGTGACCTCGGCGCCGCCGAACAAAAGGGCCAGGGTTCCCAGGCTCAGCAGAATCTTCAGGAAAACGGGTTTAAAGGCGGTTTTCAATCAGGTGTCCCCGGGGTGAATGGGTCGGATTCGGGCTGCCGGCTTTCTGGAGGGTAACGTATAATGCCCCCGGCGCAATTGTTAAGGCCATCGGCTTCATCCCGGAAGGCGGCCCATGCTGGAAAGGATCTTCAAACTCGCCGACCACGGCACCAACGTTTCCCGCGAGGCAGCCGCCGGTGTCACCACGTTCCTGACCATGGCCTACATCATCTTCGTCAATCCGAACATTCTCGGGGCAGCCGGCATGGACCAGGGCGCGGTCATCACCGCAACGATCCTCGCGGCGGTCTTCGGCACGCTGCTATCCGGGCTGTGGGCCAACGTCCCCTTCGCCATGGCCCCGGGCATGGGACTCAACGCCTTTTTCGCCTTCAGCCTGGTGGTGGGTCGGCATGTGTCCTGGCAGACGGCCCTGGGAGTTGTCTTCATTTCCGGGGTAGCCTTCCTGGGGCTGACCTTCCTCGGGGTCCGCCGCCATGTGGTGGCGGCCATTCCCGTCAACCTGAGGTTGGCGATCGCCGCGGGGATCGGTCTGTTCATCACCTTCATCGGGCTGCGCAACCTGGGCCTGATAGTGGCCGACCCGGGGACCCTGGTGGCTCTGGGGCCGATGGGGGTTCCGGTCCTGCTGGGGCTGGCCGGACTGCTGGTCATCATCGTCCTGGAAATCCGGGGCATTCGCGGTTCGATCCTGCTGGGGATCCTGGCCACCACGGGTCTGGGAGTGCTGTTCGGGGAAGTCGCCCTGCCCGAACAGGTGATGGCGCCGCCGCCGAGCCTGGCGCCGGTGTTCTTCAAGATGGACCTGGCCGGGGCGCTGCAGTGGGGGATGTCCGGGGCCATCTTCTCGTTCATGTTCGTCGATCTCTTCGATTCCGTGGGCACCATCGTGGCCTGTTCCTACGAGGCGGACCTGGTCGAGGCGGACGGCACCATCGCCAAACTCGACCGGGTGCTCGAAGCCGACGCCGTATCCACCATTGCCGGCGCCCTGCTGGGCACCAGCACGACGACGACCTACATCGAAAGCGGGGCGGGCATCGCCGCGGGGGCGCGCACCGGGCTGGCCAACGTGGTGACCGCTGGCCTGTTTCTGGCCGCTCTTCTGTTTACCCCGGTGATCGGCATGGTGCCGGGTTTCGCCACGGCGCCCGCGCTGATCGTCGTGGGCGTGTTCATGTTTCGCAACGTGTCCCGGATCGATTTTGCCGGGTTCCGGTCGGGGGCGCCGGCCTTTCTGACCATCGTGCTGATGCCCCTGACGTCCAGCATCAGCATGGGGCTGGCCTTCGGATTCGTCGCGCACATCGTGGCCACCGTCGCAGCCGGTTGCGCTCGTGACATCCATCCGGTCATGTGGTTCGTGGGAGCTTTTTCGATTCTGGAAATCGTGTTGGCTGCCTTGCCTTGACGGGGTCAGCCCAGGAAAGGGATCAGCGCAGGAAAAGCAGGGCCCCGCCGCCCACGGCGATCGCGATGCCGAACAGGCTCAGCGGCGTGGGCCGGTCGCGGTAAACGATCCAGGCCGGCACCACGACGAAGATGGGCACCATGCCCAGCAGGACCTGGGCGATGCCCGCTTCGGTGTTCTTGAGGGCCACCAGGGAAATCCACACCGAGATGAACGGACCCATGAGGATGGCCACGCCCAGGGCCATGACACCGCGGCGGTCGACAAGTTTCTGACGGGTGGCCCGGACATCGAGTCGCGGCACGACGGCCAGCCAGTAGAATACGGTGGCCCAGGTGAGCCGGATGAGGGTGGCGCCCAGGGGATCGACGCCCGCCCCGCCGGATGAGGCGCCGGTCATTCCCATCTTGGCCAGCACGCTGCCCAGACCCTGGCCCATCGATCCGATGAGCGCCAGGAGGATACCGGTGCGCATCACCTCGCGGGGCAGGTTTCCAAATTCGCCGCGGCCCCGATCTCGGCCCAGCGTGGCTGTCATCACGCCGGTGATGATCACCACGATCCCGGCGATGGCCCACATATTCAGCCGCTCACCGAGGACACTCCAGGCGATGATCGTGGTGTAGACCGGCGCCAGCGCCATCATGGTCATGCTGCGCCGGGGGCCCACCAGGGTGAACGCCTTGAAAAGGGCCGAATCCCCGATGGCCAGCCCCACGACGCCGCTGAGCCCGATCCAGACCTGGTCGATCCAGACCAGGCCCTCGGGCCACACCCGACCGTTCAGGATCAGGTGCATGGAACCCAGGCAGAGGGCGGCGCCCGGCAGGCGCAGGAGGTTGACGGTGGTGACGCCCAGCCTTTGTCCGGCCGTGGTGAAGAAGACGCTGGTCCAGGCGAAGATCATCGCCGCGGTCAGGGCCATGATCTCGCCGAAATGGGGGAAGGGTGGGGTCAAGTTGCGATCCAGTCCGGGATGAAGATGGGGCCCCTTGTTTCGCGGCGATTATCGAGGCAAGAAAGCCCCGCGTCCACGGAATAGCCAACAATCGGCAAGGTGGATAAAGGGGCGGCGGCCGCCAAAAATGCTCCTTGAATTCCCACCAGATTGACTATATTTGACTTGTCTATTTTTTAACAGGATGAGAATCGTTTTCTTCAGGGACGGGCGGCCGGACGACATATGATCCTCGGAACGGGCATTGATCTCTGTGAGGTGGAGCGTATGCGGGACAAGGTCTCCGCCAATTCCGCGGATTTCCTCGACGCGGTGTTTCTGCCCGCCGAAATCGCCTACTGCCAGGCCAAGCACCATCCCGCCGAACATTTCGCCGCCCGCTTCGCCGCCAAGGAGGCGGTCGTCAAGGCCCTCGCGGACGCCGCGGGGACCGGCTCGTTCTGGCAGGACATCGAAATCACCAACGAAGAGGACGGGCGGCCGGTGATCCGGCTTCTGGGCCGCGTGCGTGAGACGGCGGACCGCCTCGGGGTCCGCCGCGTTCTAGTAAGCATGACCCACACCCGGGACCTGGCCGCGGCCGCGGTGGTCCTGGAGGGTTGAACCGAAGTTGACCATCTCCGACAAGGGGCGACGATGAGCAGCACACCGAAGTACGAAGAGGCGATCCAGGGCTTCGACTGGGCCCAGGTGGAAAAGGAACTCGGGTTCACCGCGGGCGACAACATCAACATCGGCTGGTACTGCACCGATCGGATCTGCCAGATGGGCCTGGCCGACAAGACCGCCCTGATCTGGGAGGGGTTCAAGGGGGACCGACGGACCTACACCTTCGACGAGATGCGGATCCTGACCGACACCTTCGCCGCCTGGCTTCAGGACCTCGGGGTGCAGCCCGGCGAACGGGTCTGCCTGTTCATGGACCGGCTGCCCGAACTCTACTTCGGGGTGTTGGCGGTCCTCAAGATGGGCTGCATCGCCCAGCCCCTGTTCTCGGCCTTCGGTGATGAGTCCCTCTGGACCCGCCTGGACAACGCCGGCACCTCGGTGGTCATCAGCCAGCGCAAGCACGTCAAGAAAGTACGCAAGATCGTCGACAAGCTGCCCGAACTGAAGCACGTGATCGTCGTCGACGCCGAGGGTTTCAAACTCAAGGAGCCCGAGGTGGCCCTGGCCCTGGACGACCTGCCGCCGGCCACGGGTTTCCAGGTCCATCCGACGACCGCGGAGTCGCCCTCGATCCTGCACTACACCTCCGGCACCACGGGGCAGCCCAAGGGCGCCCAGCACGTCCACTATTCGCTGATCTCGCAGTACATCACCGCCAAGTGGGTTCTCGACCTCGGGCCGGGCGACATCTACTGGTGCAACGCCGATCCGGGCTGGGTCACCGGCACGAGCTACGGCATCATCGGGCCATGGGCCAACGGGGTCACCCAGGCGGTCCTGGATTCGGGCTTCAACGCGGACAAATGGTACGACTTCATCGCCCGCAACAAGGTATCGGTCTGGTATTCCGCGCCGACGGCCATCCGGCTGCTGATGAAGGAAGGCACGGAGCTGGTCCAGAAGCACGATCTGGGTTGCCTGCGCCACCTGTGTAGCGTGGGCGAACCGCTCAACGCCGAAGCGGTGATCTGGTCCCAGGAGGCTTTCGGCAAACCCTTCCACGACACCTTCTGGCAGACCGAAACCGGCTGCATGGTCATCACCAATTATCCTGGTATGAAGGTCAAGCCGGGGTCCATGGGCAAACCGTTTCCGGGGATCACGGCCGCGGTCCTGGACCCCGTGGAATTCACTCCGCTGGAAGGTCCTGGCCGGGTGGGGGTGATCGCCCTGAAACCTGGCTGGCCTTCGTTGATCCGCACCTACTGGAACAACGAGACAGGCTACCAGGGCAAGTTCAAGAACGGCTGGTTCGTG